>NZ_AP024881.1:329965-659931 GCF_024347675.1 Vibrio ishigakensis
CCTGCCTCATAGGCTTCTTGGTTTTTGAGTAGCATCGACATCCAGAACGGATTCATAATACCTGTGACTATCAATGAGCCATGGATACCGATAAACCACAGCAACTGACAGATAAGTATCGCTACAAGTAGTGCTGGCAAGCTATCAGAGGCCAGAACCAAAGGCGTAAGAAGCTGTTCAATCAACTGCGGGAAATGCAATCCAAAGCGTGCCTCAACCAGTGCATTGAATATCGAGATGCTTAGCATAACGGCGGTGATCGGTAGGATGAGCTTAAAGCTCTGCTGGGTGAGGATAGGCACCTCTTCCGGCATCTTGATTATCCAGCCTTGCTTCACAAACAGGCGAATTATCTCAACGGCAAATACCGCACCAATAAGCGCAGTAAAAAGTCCCGCACCACCAAGGTATTCAAAGCCCTCACTGCGATCGCCATAGAAGCCGGATAGCAATAGAAAAGCCATAGCACCGGTCAGCCCAGACAGTCGCTCAGGCAGTTGATACTGCTTAGCTAAGCTAGATGCGACCCCGAATGAGACGATCAGCGCAACCACCCCCAGGGAGAGTTGATACATAGGCAGAATGATTTTGCCAAGGGAGTAGCTGAGGTCTAACCAAGCACTAGCAAAGGCATTGCTGGCGTGTTTGAACGGTGGAAACAAAATGGGAACGAATAGGCAACCAACGAAGATAAATGGCATAGCTAGCTGAAAGCCATCACGAATGGCAGTCAGATGTTTGTTTCGCATCAATACCTTGGCGACAGGCTGAATATATTGCTCGACACTGCTAGCAAGGACTCGAATACGAGATTGATCCATTGTGGGCTACCTAATCATGATCTGCTTGGCAGGATACCTAACAATTGGACTCGGCGGAAACTAAGGAAACTAAAAATCACGCCCCGCGCACATTTATGCCGTCAATAGGTCCGTAAGCCCCTGATTCACCACTGCTAAAACTTATACATCTCCTGTTTCATAGATAAATATCCCCTTACCTATATCGCCTTGTTGACCCTTTTATTTCGGTTCGATCACGAATTTTGGCGGATTTTTAAGGATCTCAATGATCCTAATCACACTAGTTATGAAACCATTTGGAAACCGGTTTCCAAATGGTTTCATTTGGGCAATATTAAAAAGGTACTTAAACAGGGGATTACCAAAAATGAAAAAAATTATGCTTTGCTGCTCAGCTGGAATGTCGACTTCGCTACTGGTTAAAAAAATGGAAGCGTCTGCTGAGCAACGTGGAATCGAGGCTGAGATCAAGGCCTTTGGTGCAGCTGAATTTAATAACCAAGTGGGCAACTATGAGGTAGTGCTACTGGGCCCTCAGGTGAAATACATGCAAGCAGATCTGCAGAAGGTTGCCGACAAGCACGGCATCAAGGTTGAGCCAATCAACATGATGGATTACGGCATGCAGAAGGGCGATAAGGTGTTGGATTTCGCACTAGAACTTATCGATTAATCCGCTTTTCACGTGAACAAAAATAGATAACAAACGAGAAAAACAATGAGTGCCCTATACGACAAAATGGTCAATGTAATCGAGCAAAAGGTAACCCCGATTGCCGGTAAGATTGGCCAACAAAAATACGTCACCTCTATAAGAGATGGCTTTATCGCAGCGCTACCCTTCATGATTGTTGGCTCATTCATGTTAGTGTTTATCTTCCCTCCGTTCTCGCCAGATACCACCTGGGGTTTTGCCCAAAACTGGCTGAGTTTTTCTGAGACCTACCGTGAGCAATTGATGCTACCGTTTAATCTCAGCATGGGGATCATGACCGTATTTATTGCGGTGGGAATTGGCTCCAGTCTAGCAACGCACCACAATCTAGACCCTGTGACTACCGGCCTGCTTTCTCTAATGGCGTTCTTGCTGGTAGCAGCACCGCTGCAAGACGGCTCTATCTCGATGCAGTACTTCTCGGGTCAAGGCATCTTTACCGCAATTATTTCAGCGATTTACGCAACAGAGGTGTATGCCTTCTTGAAGCGTAATAACGTGACTATCAAGTTACCACCTGAGGTTCCAACTGGTGTGGCTCGCTCATTCGAGATCCTGATTCCTGTAATGGCAATCATCTTGACTCTGCACCCACTCAACCTATTCATCGAAGCTAAGACAGGCATGATCATTCCTGAGGCGATTATGTCTCTAGTACAGCCTTTGGTTGCGGCATCGGATACCTTGCCAGCGGTTCTACTAGCGGTGCTTGTGTGTCAGATCCTTTGGTTTGCAGGTATCCATGGTGCACTTATCGTGACAGGCATCATGAATCCATTTTGGATGGCGAACCTTTCGGTAAACCAAGCGGCTATGGCAGCGGGCGAAGCGATTCCACATATCTTTGTACAAGGCTTCTGGGATCACTATCTACTGATTGGTGGCGTAGGCTCGACTCTACCTCTAGCTTTCCTATTGATGCGTAGCCGTGCAATCCACCTTCGCACTATCGGTAAGATGGGCAGTGTGCCAGCTATCTTCAACATCAATGAGCCAATCCTATTTGGTGCACCGATCATCATGAACCCAGTGTTCTTCCTGCCATTCATCTTGATCCCTATGGTCAACGCAACCCTAGCTTGGTTTGCCCTAGACCTAGGCCTAGTAGAACGCGTGGTATCTCTAACGCCTTGGACAACACCTGGACCTATCGGGGCATCTTGGGCAGCGAACTGGGCATTCAGTCCCGTGATAATGTGCTTCATCTGTATGGCTATGTCGGCAATCATGTATCTGCCATTCCTAAAAGCCTATGAAAAACAGTTGCTCGACCAAGAAGCCGCTGAAGAAGAAAAACAAGCTACCTCAGAAGTAGCAACTGCTTAAACATTATTTCCAAACATAAGTGGGCGGCCCCGCCGCCCCAATAAGAGGTTTATTCAATGAACTTTCAATTTCCACAAGGTTTTAGCTGGGGAAGCGCAGCATCGGCAACACAAACCGAGGGTGAGGCATTTACTCACGGCAAGGGCGATAACATCTGGGACCATTGGTACAAAGACCAACCAAACCGTTTCCACAATGGAGTATCGGCTACCGAGGCTTCGACCTTCTACAACAACTACAAGGCCGATATCCAACTGATGAAAGATATTGGTCACAGCAGCTTTAGAACCTCTATCTCTTGGTCTCGCCTTATCCCTCAAGGAACCGGTGAGGTAAATCCAGAGGCGATAGCTTTCTACAACCAGGTTATTGATGAGCTAATTGCTCAAGAGATTGAGCCGTTTATCTGCCTATTCCACTTCGACATGCCAATGGCGATGCAAGAGATTGGTGGTTTTGAAAACCGTGAGGTAGTGACTGCCTACGCTGAGTTTGCTGAAACCTGTTTCAAGCTATTCGGTGACCGAGTGAAGAACTGGTTCACTTTTAACGAGCCTATCGTGCCTGTAGAGGGTGGTTACCTATATGACTTCCACTATCCAAATGTGGTGGACTTTAAGCGTGCCGCAACTGTGGCGTATCACACCATTCTTGCGCACTCTGAAGCGGTAATTCGTTATCGTAGTCTTGAGCAAGAGGGGCAGATCGGCATCATCTTGAACCTAACGCCATCTTATCCACGCTCGCAAAACCCTGCAGACCTGAAGGCCGCAAACATCTGTGATTTGATGTTTAACCGTAGCTTCCTAGACCCAGCAGTGAAAGGTGAATACCCAGTAGAGTTGGTAGAACTTCTAAAAGAGCACGGACAACTGCCTGAGACTCAAGAGTCTGATTGCCAGACTATCGCAGCCGGTAAGGTGGATGTGCTTGGCGTGAACTACTACCAGCCGCGCCGTGTTAAGGCTCGCGAGAATGCGGTACATCCAGAAGCGCCATTCATGCCAGAGCACTTCTTCGATTCCTACGAGATGCCGGGGCGCAAGATGAACCCGCATCGCGGCTGGGAAATCTACGAGAAGGGTGTGTATGACATCTTAACCAACCTGCGCGAGAACTACGGCAACCTGCCTTGCTATATCTCTGAAAACGGTATGGGCGTTGAAGGAGAGGAGAAGTTTCTTGTTGATGGTCAGATCCAAGATGACTATCGCATCGAGTTCATTCGTGGGCACCTAGAGTGGGTTCACAAGGGCATTCAAGAGGGCTCGAACTGCTTTGGTTATCACCTATGGACCTTTATCGATAATTGGTCTTGGTCAAACGCATACAAGAACCGCTACGGCTTCTACCGTCTAGACCTTGAGACGCAACAGCGCTCAGTGAAGAAGAGCGGTGAGTGGTTTGCAACTGTCTCGAAAGAGAATGGCTTTAACTAATTCTGGGGGAACAACAATGAGTATTGAACTTGAAGAGCAGGTAATGGGCATCATCATTAATGCCGGTGAGTCACGAAGTCTGTGTTATGAGGCGCTTCGTCAGGCCAAGCAAGGCCAGTTTGAAGAAGCAGAGTCGTTAATCAAGGAAGCGCAAGAGGCTGCTAACCGCGCGCACCTAGTGCAGACCCAATTGATTGAAGCCGATGAGGGCACTGGCAAGACTAAGATGACACTTATCATGGTTCACGCGCAGGACCACCTTATGACCTCAATGTTAGCCAAGGAGTTGGTGGTTGAGATGATAGAGCTTCACAAACGTGTAGCCGCCTAACAACCTCCTGATTAGCCGGATGATGATGTAGCTCCCGTCATTCAGCATTTTTTGCGGCCTGCTTGAGGCCGCTTTTTTATTTGTGACCTAGATAAGGTACAATGCTGAAATTATATTGAAACCGCTTTCCGTGACTAAGGAAAGCATGATTGCAAGGATTGTATATGGCAACCATCACAGACGTATCGTTACTAGCGAACGTATCCAAGGCGACCGTTTCTCGCGTGATGAGTGGCAGTCGTGGAGTGAAGCCAGAGAGTCGAGATGCGGTGCTGCGTGCTGCAGAGCAGCTTAATTATCGTCCTAATGCAGCGGCGCAAACCCTAGCTAACAAGCGTTCTGACTATATCGGCGTAATTCTCTCTTCTACCGATGCTGGGCAGGTCTCTACCTACTTGCCACTATTAGCTAAGGCATTGAAGAGTCGTGGTAAACATATGTTGGTGCAGTTTGCTGAAACTACACAGGAGCATCAGAGGTTGGTGGATGAGTTATCGCAGCGCCATTGTGATGCCATTATCTCCGTAGGAGGAAGCTTTGCTTCAGAATCCGACAGTCGTGTGATTGCGGTAGATTCGGTTGCTGAAGATGCAGAGAGTCGAGTCAACTATGACTATGTATTTGCTGCCGAAAGCGCGTGTCGCTTCTTGTCGAGCAAAGGACACACCAGTATTGCGGTTGTGCTTGATGATGATGGGTATGCGTCAGAGCAGGTTCTGCAAGGCTATAAACAAGCACTACAGAATATGGCTATCCCAGTGAATCGTCAGCTTATAGTCACGGCTAACGGCTCTTGTGAGCAGGCAATCATGTCACTACTTAACAGCTTTAGTCAATTTAGCGCTCTGGTAGTAATGCGCGATAGCCAGGCCGCGATTGCTATGAATCTATTTAGAAGCTTTAACCTTGCAACACCGCAAGAGGTTTCAATTATCTCTCTTGAGGACTCACAGCTTGCCAGCCAGCTCAACCCACCGTTGACCTGCATCAGCTATCCATCTCAGACTATTATCGACAACGCAATGCAAAAGCTCGATGCCTGTCTAGATGATAAGGTGGTTGAGAAAACACCACTGATAACAGGTCGCTTGGTTACGCGAGAGTCGGTTATCGACAGAAATTAGAAACATAGCCCTAGCAACTGCTAGGGCTATTTTTTTATCCGCAACAAGAGGTCGACTTTTCTGTGCAAGATTGCTGACCATGACACTCTTCACCACGAGCCAGTTTACCTAGATAGGTATCGCCTAGGTAAAAGCGACTGAATACCTCTTCAAAGTCTTCTGGTACGGTCTTGGCTGCCAAGCCCGATTCAACGAGTGTCTTTTGCCACTGTTGCACCTTTGCAAAACCGTCTAGTAAATCAAAGCCGGAGCGTTTTTTGATAACGTGGGCACGGTGCAGGATAGGAAGCCAAGCTATATCGATATTTGATAGCTGTTCACCCTTAAAGTAAGGTCCATCAGCAAGCTGCTTTTCAGCCTTAGCAAAAGACTTAGAAAGGTTTTGCAGTCGCGTTTCAAAGGTCTGCTTGTCCTTGGCGCTCATGGTGCCACACTGGGGCATGTAATGCTTTGAGGCTTGATACGACCAAGCGCGATCTAGTGCTTTCTGTTCCGGTGAGACCTGCTCGATAGGTGCGTACTTATCATCTAGGTATTCTACGATGGCATCGGATTCGAACAATACGGTCTTATCTTCAGTGACTAGTACGGGCACTTGACCGTTTGGTGAGATATCTAGGAACCACTGTGGCTTGTTAGAGAGCTCGATATATTCGATCTCAAACTCAATATTCTTAGCAATGAGAGAGCCCATTACACGCTGTACGAAAGGGCAGTTTTTAAAGCTAATTAATTTGTTCATCATGACTCCATCGAGTGTTTTTCAATTTACACCCATAAGACGAAGCCATGATGAGAAAGACGAGATTAATTTAAAACTTTTCTCTAACAGCCTGAACAATCAGAGCTTTTTTGTTCGTAGGTCATAATGTTGCCGCGACTATCGATAGAGAAATCGCAGCATTGTTTGAATAGACCAAGAAGATTCTGACGACTTTTCTGCACCTGAGATTTCAGGGTGGAGTACTTGATGCCTTGCTGCTCCGCATACTCTTTTTGCGAAACGCCTTGAAGCTCGATAGCCCTTAGTAACGCCGCTTGATTGTCAGGAAGTGCATCGATAAAGGGCATGATGCAATCTGAAAGCTCCCCAATAATGCTCTCTTCACTCTCGCCATGCCACAGGTCTTCCTCATCGATATCGTGAGTTTTACCACGCTTGCGGTAGAAATCGATAAGTGTGTTGTTCGCTACCTGAAACAGCCAAGACTTCATCTTGCTGGCATCTTTGACCGCACTGAGGTTATTGAAAGATTTAATCAGCACCTCTTGTAGTAGATCATCAACGTCATCAGGATCGGATACGTTCTTATGCAAAAAGGCCTTAAGGGCACTCTGATATTCTGACCAGACAGCTTCTATCTTCATCTTGGCTAATAACCTCAATTATATCTTTAGAGATGGTGGCACCTTAGCTATTTAGATGCAAAAAATTTACTAGGCACTCGCGGTATCTGGACTCATTTGAGTCGGAGCTTTAACCCAGCGACGAACCTTGGTCAGCCACACTCCATAAGGGGCTCCGAGCACAAACAGGGCTAGGGTTTGAGTAGTCGCCGCTGTAGCAATACTAGGTAAGTCCATGCCAATAATTAATAAGATAGCGATATACAGTGGCAACTGAAAGCTGATATAGGCAAGTACATCACCCACAGCCGATATTAGCCAGTTTGGGCCATGGAATGGAATTGCTCTAAGCACGCTATCGCGATAACGACCGTAAAGTCTGCCGGTTAGGATATTGATCGGCTGACACAGCAATCGAGACATCAGAGACTGCTGAATAGTCATCTGCACGATAACCACTTCGATGAACATACCAGTGACAATAGTGAAGCTCATAAGAGCCAGGGTATCAGCCAACCAGATGCGACTAATCTTCATTTTTATACCTATTTTCAAAAACGCACGAGGAGTAGCACCTTCACTAGCGTGAGGCGCAAAATTTAGAGGGGTGTTTTAGGCTGCAGAGCGCAGCTAGGCGTTAATCGTAGAAAACAGAAATGCAGCGACCACCGAACAGAGTCGATGTCACGGAATAATCACTATCTGGATGTGTTTGAGGAAAGCGCCAAGTGTTCACGGGCTTTATGGTTTTCTAGTCAATAATTGACGCGCATTCTAGGGTAACTATTGGGCGCAGTTCAACAAAAATGTGTTAAAAATTTCAACCTAGAAAATCAGAGTGCTTTGAGCAGAAAAAAGCCTAACCATTTGCGTGGTCAGGCTTTGTTTTTACGTTAGTTTTGTAGCGTTAAGACTCAGTCTTAGGAGTTAGAGCTCGATATTCTGATATCTCGGTTCTAAGACCTTTTATCAGGCTTACACACATGAGTAGCAATACCAATGCAAATGGTAACGCCGTGGCTACCACGCCGGACTGCAGAGCTTGTAGGGCATCCTTACCACCTACCCAAAGCATTACAGCAGCGATGGCACCACCAATACAGGTCCAGAATACCCTCTGTGGAACAGGAGCATCTATCTTGCCCCCCGCTGTGATGCTATCAATAACCAACGAACCAGAATCGGCCGAGGTTACAAAGAAAATCAGGATCAGAGCAACCGACAGTATCGACAATACCGAGCTAAACGGCATTGCATCGTATACATGGAATAGGGTGAGTGAGATATCGGTCAGCCCATTTGCACCCAGTAGGCCGATTTTGTTCGCTACTTGGTCGATGGCGATGCCACCAAATACTGACATCCACACCAGAGTTACCGCGGTTGGGATAACAATGACTGCAATAAGGAACTCTCGTACTGTGCGGCCTTTAGAGATGCGAGCGATAAACATACCCACGAATGGTGACCAAGAGATCCACCATGCCCAATAGAATACGGTCCAAGCATGCATCCAAACGCTGTCTTCACGACCGTGAGGGTTGCTAAGCTCTACAAAGTTACTTGCGTATCCTTCGATGGTGTACCACAAAGATGACAGCACGGTATCTTTGCCAACAAAGATGACAAAAACCAATAGTGCAAATGCTGCCAACATATTGATATTGCTCAGTATTTTCACGCCTCCATTGATACCGCGCATTACAGATAAAGAGGCGATAAAGGTTACTAAGGAAATAACAATCAACTGGGTTCCAATACCACCATTTAAGCCAAACACGTGGTTAAACCCGCTGGTGGCTTGCTGAGCGCCCAGGCCTAGTGATGTTGCCAGTCCAAATAGGGTCGCTAATACAGCGAGAATATCGATCACGTGCCCCATCCAACCCCAGGCTCTATCACCAAAGATAGGGTAGAAGGTAGAGCGGATTGAAAGTGGAAGTCCCTTGTTGTAGGTAAAGAATGCCAGTGAAAGAGCGACGATGGCATAGATGCTCCAGCCGTGCAGCCCCCAGTGGAATATGGTCGCGCCTAGAGCCATCGATTTGGCTTCTTCACTATAGGCAGTAACGTTTAACGGAGTTCCGTACCAATCAGTAAAGTAGGCGACGGGTTCAGCTACACCCCAGAATAGCAACCCTATACCCATTCCAGCAGCAAACAGCATAGCTATCCAAGATAAGGTGCTGTGTTCAGACTTTGCTTCTTTGCCACCAATACGAATCTTGCCCAGCGGTGAGGCTATAAGTATCAGTGCAAATAGAAGGAAGAAATTGGTTGCCCACATAAAAAAGGAATCAAACTGATTGATGATGCCGTTTTTGAGAGCGTTGAGTGAGTTAAGGGCGGTTGTTGGTCCAACCAAGAGAAGACTTACGAGGGTTACTATGATGAGAACTGCGCTAGTTCCGAATACGGGGTTATGTATGTCAAAGCCCCACTTTTGAATATTGTCCTGACCCACCTCATAGTCGGTGGTTTCTATACTGTACTTTTTATTAGTATCATCCATAAATTCTTAAAATCACGTCGCGTGCCTAGGACTTCATCACTAGAGAAATACGACAAAACCGTCCTCCGTTTAGGTTGCGCAGGAAATTCTGCGCGCAAATTTTAACATTTGGTCACCTAGTGTTCAAATTTGTATGATGAATGAGCAACGGCAGACATATGGACATAAAAAAAGCCTGACGAATTTCTTCATCAGGCTTTCTAGAATAAGGTGGCCTCTAGCAGACTTGAATTATCTTAGTTACAAAGTTGCCAGAAAGTCCTCATCATATTTAGGGTCAATGTATTCATAAGGTATACCTGCAAAGGTTTTAGCTAGAGCCACAAATATATGCTCTACACCAGCTGGTGGAACAGCCATTCCAATTTGCTTTCTTATGCTTTCTTTGCTGCCTTCGAAAAAATAGGAATCAGGGAAGGTTTGAATGCGAGCCCTTTCTCTATTAGTCAAGGCTCTTGGTTCTGACCAGTGATATCCGTGAGTGCCACCACCACCGCTTCCAGTCACAGTATATGAAGGTTTCTCTGGATGAAGCCTTCTATAAATCTGGCTCATTCTAGCTCCCTTTACATTCAACTGTAGATGTTCAGGAATACCTTCGTACCATGCATTTTCACCCGGCGGTATATGTTTTAGCCTTTCTACAACCGTAGCAGATTGACGAGTTAGCTCGTGGTGTGTTGCTGTTGGTGGAATATCACTCAGTGCTTCTTTGGCGGTCACATAGTCTTCTGGATTTGGAGTGATAGCTTTAGGTACTCTAAACTCAAGACCTAAATCATTTCTGATACCCACAATAATAAAACGATGCCTTTTTTGAGGAACGCCATACTCTTCAAACTTATATAAGTGGACGCTTAGCTTATAGCCGACTTCACCTGCATTTTGAAGCGCATTAAGTATAGTTTTGAAGGCTTTACCTTCATTTGCACTTTGTAGCCCCCCTACGTTCTCTGCTAAGAACCACTTTGGATTCTTCGCGTTTATCGCTTTCACACCATAGCTGTAAAGGGGACCAAATTTACCATCAGTCCCTTTCTTTTCCCCTACCTGAGAAAAGTCATTGCAGGGAAAACCAAAACTAAGACCGTCAAAACCTTCAAGATTGTCAAAATCAAGCTCTTGAACTGGGGCGCAATATACTTTTGATTCATCGCCATTGTGAATGTTGCGGGCATAAGTTTTACAGGTTGAGGCATCAATGTCATTTGCCCATACAGGCTGAAACTCAATGCCTTCGACTTTACATGATGCGTTTTTTGCCCCTAGAGCTAGCCCTCCTGGGCCACAAAAAATCTCTGCAAATTTAAATATCATATCTTTACTCTCTAGGTCCAACATTCAGCCGGCTATATTAACTTTTCTTTGCTGATTTCTCTAGCAAGCAGGTAGGAAAAAACATTCAAATAGAACATTGATAAATATTTACTTAAAACTCTAGAAAGTACTCTCCGTTTGCAAATTTGTGGAACGTAATCGATGTTTTTCCATACTGTTCTAAAGTGTCAGAGGTAATCCTATCACCGTACTTGAGTAGCCCTGCATCCTCTAGCTTACCCTTGAGTAACTTTCCTAAAGTTGCTCGTCCACCGGAATCATCATGCGAGGCAATATTTTTGCCGAAATCTGCTGATACGACCATTTTTATCTTAAAGTACTTTCCATTTCGCTCAAAGTAGGCGGTAAACGTTCCATTTCTTGAATTACTGGTCGGTGATGTAGGGTTTGGCGTTGTAGGTGGATAGAAAGAATTTTGAGTATCTGACTTTTGGACTCCAAGTTCCACTTCGTACCAAGGTCTTGGTTGGTATGTATTGGTGCTTCTATTCAACCTTCCCTTTGCAAAGAATAAGTTAAGGCCTGAATTTGGCTGCGCATCTACTCTAAGTTCGATTTCTAGCTTGCCAATAGCTTGATTTACTGATGGGAAAGAATTTCTCAGTACTTCATAGTTGCTAATGTCCATATCTGCTTGTTGTGAGAGAGAAGATATGGTTGATTTAGACTTCTGTGTTAGGTCAACTTGATTTAGCCTTTTGGTAGTGTTCATGGAAAAGAGATCATCAATATATTTGTCTGTTTCATTTATGATATTTTGATCTTCAATTTTTGCCATGCACTCAAGTCTGTCACTGAAACCCTGAGTAGAAAAGTTAGATGACCCGATGTAAAGAGTGTTTTCTATCCCATTGGAAATGCGGTAGATCTTGCCGTGATACTCTTTCATCGAAATAAAGACACCGCTCTCAGGGTTTTTGTTTTTGAGTGCATCATCAAGTTTAGTGAGTGAGTCTAGCTGTTGTTTGTTGAGTCCTTTATGAAAAACCATTCCAATTAGGACTCTACATATTTCTTGTTCTGCGACTTTTGTAAGAGTGGGGGTTAACTCCGAAACTAGGGAATGTCCCATGTAACCACTTGCAATGTGAATACTCTTTGCTTGATTAGCTTTCTGTGTAAATTCTGTTTTAAATTTTTCGCTTGAACGATTGGTATATAGCACTAATTTGATCTCCTAAACATACCGACCTACCTACATTAATAATTGCGGTAAAAAGAGTACATAGTTTTCATGGGTAATTGGATTTTCTGTGATTTGGGTTCTCGGTGCTTCATTGATGAAAGCGAGAAATGAAGTTCTAGAGGTGGTAAATATTCGTTACACAGAGAGCAGAAAAGCAAAAAGCCTGAGAAGCAATAATGCTCTCAGGCTTTCTAGAGTATGGTGGCCCCTCGCAGACTTGAACTGCGGACCAATCGATTATGAGTCGACTGCTCTAACCACTGAGCTAAGGGGCCGTGTAGGTTGAAGATTATATGAGATGCTCGGGGGAGTGTCTAGGGAACACCTCGACCAATCTACTGATTTGCGTATGGTTTTTAAGCGATTGAACAGACTAAAAACAAAAAAGGTGAGCCTAGGCTCACCTTTTACGCTTACAGGTCTAGCTTTACTCGTCTAGGAAGCTGCGCAGGGTTTCTGAGCGGCTTGGGTGACGCAGTTTACGTAGAGCCTTAGCTTCGATCTGACGGATACGCTCACGAGTAACGTCGAACTGCTTACCAACTTCTTCTAGGGTGTGGTCAGTGTTCATGTCGATACCAAAGCGCATACGAAGTACTTTAGCTTCACGAGGAGTTAGGCCAGCAAGAACGTCTTTAGTTGCAAACTTCAGGCTAGTAGAAGTTGCAGAGTCTAGAGGCAGTTCTAGAGTGGTATCCTCGATAAAGTCACCTAGATGCGAATCTTCATCGTCACCGATTGGTGTCTCCATTGAGATTGGCTCTTTAGCGATCTTCAGTACTTTACGGATCTTGTCTTCTGGCATCTGCATGCGCTCAGCCAGTTCTTCCGGTAGTGGCTCACGACCCATCTCTTGTAGCATTTGACGAGAGATACGGTTTAGCTTGTTGATAGTCTCGATCATGTGCACTGGGATACGGATTGTACGTGCTTGGTCAGCAATCGAACGAGTGATTGCCTGACGGATCCACCAAGTTGCGTAAGTCGAGAACTTGTAACCACGACGGTATTCAAACTTATCAACCGCTTTCATTAGACCAATGTTACCTTCCTGGATAAGGTCAAGGAACTGTAGGCCACGGTTGGTATATTTCTTCGCGATAGAGATTACAAGACGTAGGTTCGCCTCTACCATCTCTTTCTTCGCGCGGCGAGCTTTCGCTTCACCGATAGACATGCGACGGCTGATGTCTTTGATAGATTGAACCGTTAGTGACGTCTCTTCTTCAATCGCTTTTAGCTTTTGAATTGAGCGGCGGATGTCTTCTTCGTTACGACGGATCTTCTCTTTGTAAGCCACGTCTGAAGACAGAGCTTGGTCTACCCAAGCTTCACTTGATTCGTTGCCAGTAAATAGCTTAACGAAATCTTTTTTCGGCATGCCACCGTATTCAACGGTTTGACGCATGATCAGACGCTCTTGAGTACGAACGCGCTCCATAGAGGTGCGTAGTTCGTTAACCAAATGGTCGAACTGCTTAGGAGTTAGGCGAAACTCGCGGAATACGTCCAGAACCTTATCAGTAGCTACGCGATATGCATCGCTACCACGGCCTTCAGAGTTAACAACTAGCTGCAGGTCTTGATAGGTGTTACGAAGTTCAGTGAATTTCTCCAGAGCAAGCTCAGGGTCGATACCTGTATCTTCCTCTTCCTCACTCTCTTCGTCAGAATCGTCGTCTTCGCCATCTTCATCTTTAAGGTCAGTTTCAGCAAGCTCAGAACCAACGTGGGTCGCTGTAGGCGCTGTAGTTTCTTCATCGTCAGGATCAACGAAACCAGCGATAACGTCGGTTAGACGTAATTCTTCAGCTTGGACCTTGTCGAACTGCTCAAGGATGTATGGGATAGTACCAGGAAATTCTGCAACAGAAGCCTGTACTTGGTTGATACCGTCTTCAATGCGTTTAGCAATGTCGATCTCGCCTTCACGAGTAAGAAGCTCAACGGTACCCATTTCACGCATGTACATGCGCACTGGGTCTGTAGTACGACCAATCTCACTTTCTACGCTACTAAGAGCAGCAACCGCAGCTTCTGCAGCTTCTTCATCGACTTCAGTGGTGGTTTCATCGATGGTGTCGTCATCAATTTCTGTAGCGTTTTCAACTACTTTGATGCCCATGTCGTTGATCATCTGGATGATGTCTTCGACCTGCTCTGAGTCAACGATTTCAGGTGGCAAGTGATCGTTTACTTCAGCGTAAGTTAGATAGCCCTGTTCTTTACCTTTAAGAACTAGTGCTTTAAGCTGTGACTGCCTATTTTGATCCATAGATGGTATCCAAATTCTGGTCTGTGATGGAACTAGTTTGCTTCGAATTGCGAACCGCTAAGTATAGCAAAGTTTCAACATTACAAGCGATCAGGGTCTCACGCTTTTAAATCTAGCATTAGTGCTAGCAGCTCCCTTTTCTCATCGACTGATAAGCCGATACTTCTTTCTTTTGCTTGCAGAGTTTCTATTTGCCTTTCGATACACTGATAAATGACCTTATCCAGTGAATCGCAAAATATATCTTCTAGGTTGTCTTCTTCTTTATAAGTAGGGATATCCCAACTCGCCAGAAGCGACAAGATTCTTTCGTCTTTTTGATTTCGCCAGTGCTCTAATAACTGGCCTGTGCTGATATGGGGATGATTTAGACATTTATCAACCACATCGAGTAATAAACTTAGTCCAGGCAGGTTGGTTTGCCTAATGGAATCTAAATTCGGGACAAAGTCCACAAATTGCGGGTTCTGTAGCAATAATGCAATAACTACCCGCATCGGTGTTCGCTCTATCTTTTTATGAGGAGCAGGGCGCGTCTCTTGCTGATTATTTTTCGATAGCAGCTGTTGCAGCTGGCTCTCTTCAACTAGACCTAGTTTGCGCCCAAGCAGTTCCCTCAGATAAAGACGAAGTGTTCCGCCTGGAACCTTGTCGATTAACGGTACAGCGAGGGTACTCAACTTCGCCATACCTTCCTTACTGCTAGTGTCTACCTGGGACAGTAAGGTTTGGAACATAAAGTCCGACAGAGACATGGCCTCGGTCACTTGCTGTTCAAATGCCTCTTTACCGTGCTGACGAATATAGCTGTCAGGATCCTCGCCATCGGGCAGGAACATAAACTTAAGCTGACGTCCATCGTTCAGGTAGGGGAGGGCATTCTCCATCGCGCGCCATGCGGCATCTCGGCCTGCACGGTCACCATCGTAACAACAGACGATAGTACTGGTTTGACGGAACAGCATCTGCAGGTGATCGCCCGTGGTGGAAGTACCTAGGGAAGCGACCGCATAGTCCACACCAAACTGCGCCAGAGCCACCACATCCATATAGCCTTCGACAACCAGTACCTGCTCGGGGGAGCGGTGGGTTTGAAGAACCTCGTAAAGGCCGTAAAGCTCTTTACCCTTATGGAAAATTGGGGTTTCTGGTGAGTTTAGGTATTTTGGCGTTCCATCACCTAGTACTCGACCACCGAATCCAATTACTCGACCGCGACGGTCTCGAATTGGAAACATCACACGTCCGCGGAAGCGGTCGTAGCGGTTACCTTTGTCATTCTCAATCAGCATGCCCGCGCTAACTAGCGCATCTTGGGTCTGCTTCTGTTGACCAAAGTTCTTACGAACCGAGTCCCATTCGTCTGGGACAAAACCAATATCAAATTTCTGCGCTATCTCTCCACTGAGACCACGTCCCTTTAGATAGTCCACTGCTACCTTACCTGCTGAAGTTTTTAGCTGGCTTCGATAGAAGTTAGAGATACTGCCTAAAAGATCATATAGAGAACGTTTTTGTTCAGAGTTTGCCGATGGGCCCTGGCGATTAAATCCACCTTGGCGCTGTTCTCTTGGTACCTCAACACCTAGGTGAGAGGCGAGCTCTTCAATGGCTTCAACAAACTCAAGACGTTCGTACTCCATCATAAAATCGATAGCATTACCGTGTACGCCACAGCCGAAGCAGTGATAGAACTGTTTCTCTTGGCTTACGCTAAATGATGGGGTTTTCTCGTTGTGGAATGGGCAGCAAGCACCGTAGTTTTTGCCTTGTTTCTTTAGTTTTACGCGTGCATCGATGATGTCGACGATATCGAGTCGAGCGAGCAAATCATCTATGAAGCTACGAGGGATGTGTCCTGCCATAAATCCTAAAGAAATTGCCGATTGCGAGATACAAACAAGCCGCGCATTCAAAGAATAGCACGGCTTGATTTAAATATTGGCTTGGGAATTAAGCAAGTTTAGAGCGAACTAAACCACTTACTTTACCCATGTCTGCGCGCCCTTGAATTTGTGGTTTCAGAACGCCCATCACTTTACCCATGTCTTGCATGCCCGCAGCACCTGATTCAGTGATTGCACCTTCAATGAGGGCAGCAACTTCTTCTTCGGTAAGCGGTTGAGGCATAAATTCCTCAAGTACTGTGATTTCTACTCTTTCTACCTCTGCAAGGTCTTCACGACCTGCTGATTCGTATTGAGCCACAGAATCGCGACGTTGTTTAACCATTTTGGTCAGCACTGCAATGATATCGTCGTCGTTCAGAGTAATCTGTTCGTCAACTTCACGTTGCTTGATTGCTGATAGAGCTAAACGGATAGTGCCAAGGCGCGGTTTGTCCTTGGCCTTCATCGCTAGTTTTTGCTCTTCTTTGAGTGTATCAATCAGAGCCATTACTAATTCCTGATTAAACGGGGATTAGTAAAGACGAACGCGACGTGCGTTTTCGCGAGCTAGCTTCTTAGCGTGACGCTTTTGAGCCGCTGCTTTAGCGCGTTTGCGAACTGTAGTTGGTTTCTCGTAGTGCTCACGACGGCGCACTTCAGAAAGAATACCTGCTTTTTCGCAAGAGCGTTTAAAGCGACGTAGAGCTACGTCGAACGGTTCGTTTTCACGTACTTTAACTACTGGCATATGCCTTTCACCTCAGGGGTTATTCGTTACTACTGGTTTTCACGGTTCCAAGCAAATGTTTATGCGTGGAGAATAACCAGCTTGATCAAAAATGGTGCGGAATTTTAATCTGAAGTGACCGTGTTTGTAAAGCACTTTATTGGGGATAAAACGATCAATTATTTGGTAGCGGATGTAGGACAGTGCTAATATGCGCCAAATTGTCAGCATCTCGAGAAAACTATGCGAATTTTAGGAATCGAAACATCCTGTGATGAGACAGGCATTGCTATTTATGATGATGAGCAAGGCTTGTTGTCACACCAACTCTACAGCCAAGTAAAACTGCACGCCGATTATGGTGGCGTTGTACCTGAGCTGGCATCTCGAGATCACGTTAAAAAGACTATTCCTCTTATTAAAGAAGCGCTAGCCGATGCCAATCTTACCAAAGATGACATCGATGGCGTAGCCTATACCGCAGGCCCAGGTCTTGTTGGGGCGCTTCTGGTGGGTGCAACTATTGGTCGCAGTATTGCTTATGCTTGGGATGTTCCAGCAGTGCCTGTGCACCACATGGAAGGGCATTTGCTGGCGCCTATGCTAGAGGATAACCCACCACCGTTTCCCTTTGTTGCGCTTCTTGTTTCTGGGGGCCATACCATGATCGTTGAAGTGAAAGGGATCGGTGAGTATCAGATCCTTGGTGAGTCTATCGATGACGCTGCCGGTGAGGCTTTTGATAAGACGGCCAAGCTAATGGGCCTAGATTATCCTGGTGGTCCACTACTTTCTCGTCTAGCAGAAAACGGCACGCCGGGTCGCTTTAAGTTCCCACGCCCAATGACAGACAGACCTGGCTTAGACATGAGCTTTTCTGGCCTTAAGACCTTCGCTGCTAATACCATTGCGGCAAATGGGGATGATGACCAGACTCGCGCTGATATTGCCTATGCCTTCCAAGAGGCGGTGTGCGCGACTCTAGCCATTAAGTGCAAGCGTGCCCTTGAGCAAACCGGTATGAAGCGTATCGTGATTGCAGGTGGTGTGAGTGCGAATAAGCAACTGCGTAAAGATTTAGAGGCACTAGCTGCGAAAGTGGGCGGAGAGGTTTATTACCCTAGAACAGAATTCTGTACCGACAATGGTGCCATGATCGCGTATGCGGGCATGCAGCGACTGAAGAATAAAGAGGTCTCAGACCTCTCAGTAAAAGCTCAGCCACGTTGGCCGATCGATCAGCTCCAGCCCATTAGTGAATAATCAGCATAAACGCTCCCACGTGGAGCGTTTTTTTTGGCTCTGACATATCCGTTAAACTTTTTTTTAATGATTAAAATTTTTTTTAACAATAAGCTTGTAATACAGACTTAAAATTGTATATTTAATGCATCTTAATCGTTGGGGAGAAAGAAACATGGCGGAGTTTCAATTAAAACATAGAGATACCAGCAAGCTGAGTGACTACATTGCTTACAAGATCACTCAGGTGTTGAAGTTTTGTCTCAATATCTTCTATGGCAAGAAGTACGCTAAGCGTGCAGTGATACTAGAAACCATAGCAGCGGTTCCAGGTATGGTTGCGGGTATGTTCAATCACCTTAAGGCTCTTCGTCGTATGCGTGATGATGAGGGTTGGATTCGTGAGTTACTGGATGAGGCAGAGAACGAGCGCATGCACCTAATGATTTTCCTCGATATCGCTAAACCAAGCTGGATCGAACGCTTACTAGTGCTGTTAGGACAGGGCGTATTTATCGTGGTTTATAGCGTGCTTTATCTGCTTTCCTCAAAGATCGCACACCGTATCGTAGGTTATTTCGAGGAAGAGGCGTGTAAGAGCTACACTGAGTACCTTGAGAAAATCGATAGTGGTATCGTTGATAATGTCGATGCTCCAGAGATCGCAATTAAATACTATCAACTGCCGGCCGATGCCAAGCTAAGAGATGTTGTTCTGCGTATCCGTGAAGATGAAGCCAAGCATAGAGACCGCAACCATGGCTTTGCAGACTCTTATCAAGCAAAAGATCTACCAGCACACCAAAGCTAATTCCTTTCAGGCCAATCTTAGGGTTGGCCTGACATCTCTACTTTTTTTTCAGGCCTACCTTAGGTTCCTCACCGCTGATCAGTCGCTTTATATTTCCTTGGTGACGCCAAATGATAAGACAGCACAGCATAGCAACGGGTAAAGTGTACTGAGGCTTGATAAGCCAGGTATAAAATGGAGCGACGAGTGCTGTGATTAACGCAGCAAGCGAGGAATAGCGGAATAGAAAAACCGCAGTGAGCCAAGTGCCCATCAACATGCCTGTTAGATCCCATCCGATTGGCGCAATTGCCCCGATAGCCGTAGCCACTCCTTTGCCCCCTTTAAAGTGAAAGAAGATAGGGTAGATGTGGCCAATACAGGCGGCAATACCTATAAGCCCTAGCATCACAGGGTCGATATCGAGAAAGTAACCTGTCCAAACCGGGATGATGCCTTTTGCCATATCGCAGAACAAAACCAAGAAGGCTGGGAGTTTCCCACCTATGCGCAGCACATTGGTAGCCCCTGGGTTGTTCGAGCCGGAGGTCCTAGGATCAGGCAGTTTGAATATGCGACAGATCAGCACGGCACTGGAAACTGAGCCCAATAGATAGGCGCAGATAATCATGATCAGTACCATTGCAGACATAGATATCCTTTACAATTTTGTCTCGGCCTGTCCACAAATCAGGATGATAGATGGACGCTGGATGTAGTATATTACGTTTTTTTCTTAATTGGGCTTATCCGACCTCAAACTTTAGCGGATGAGAGCAAGGAGCAGGGATATGATTCAAGACCGCGTATTTATTGAGCAGCTAGAGGTTATCACCACTATTGGGGTGTACGACTGGGAACAAGAGATTAAGCAAAAGCTGGTGCTTGATATCGAAATGGCCCATGACAACACTAAAGCTGGTCTAAGCGATGACGTGAATGACGCCTTAGATTATTTCTCAGTGAGCCAAGCTATCTTGAAGCATATCGAAAATGGTCGATTCCTATTGGTTGAGAGAGTAGCCGAAGAGGTTGCTGCTATCATAATGAATGATTTTAGCGTCCCTTGGGTGAAAATCCGTGTTCGCAAACCAGGCGCAGTACCACAAGCCACTAGCGTGGGTGTGGTGATTGAGCGAGGAAGCTTGTGACTCGAGTCTACCTCGGCGTAGGTACCAATATAGATAGGCAGCGTCACGCTGTTGCTGCCGTCACTGAATTGAAAAAACTAGATGCTAATCTGCAAGTGTCTACCGTTTATCAATGCCCAGCCAGCGGCTTTGAAGGTGCTGAGTTTTTCAACTTTGTAGTAGGTCTAGAGGTTTCTCTTGAGCTAGACCAACTCAGGCAGCACCTGCGCAACCTTGAGGTTCAATATGGACGTCCCTTGGATGCGAAAAAGAATAAAGACCGCACCCTAGATATCGATATTTTGTTGTTTGGTGAGGAGGTTTGCACCGATAAACCTCAGCTACCGAGAAGCGATATCTTTAAGTTTAATTTTGTTCTGCAACCATTGAAGGAGCTTTGTCCTGAACTGGTGATCCCAACTGACGGCCGCACAGTAGCAAAGCTTTGGGAGCAGACTTTTGAATCCATCGGCGGAGATGCAAACCTCTCGCCTGTATCAATCTATTTTAAGTGATTAATAATTAATGAGTTATTTTGAAGCTTTTGTCTTGGCCTTGATTCAAGGTCTTACTGAGTTCTTGCCTATTTCAAGTTCTGCTCACCTGATCCTGCCTTCAGCTGTATTGGGCTGGGAAGACCAAGGGCTGGCATTCGACGTTGCGGTACACGTAGGTACCTTGCTAGCAGTTGTTATTTACTTCCGCAACGAGGTTGTTAGCCTGCTAAGAGCCTTCTTCGCATCTGTGTTTAAACAAGAGCACAGTAAAGAATCGAAACTGGCGTGGATGATTATCCTAGCAACCATTCCAGCAGGTCTTGCAGGTCTGTTCCTGAATGACTTGATTGAGCTCTATCTACGCAGTGCTTGGGTGATCGCGTGTACCACTATCATCTTTGGCTTGCTTCTATGGTACGTGGATAAGACCTCGGCTCTACGCGATGACGAGTACCAGACCACGTGGAAGAAATCTCTATTTATCGGTGTCGCTCAAGCGATGGCGATGATCCCTGGTACTTCTCGCTCTGGTGCAACCATTACTGCGGCACTTTATCTTGGCTTTACTCGTGAAGCGGCGGCTCGCTTCTCTTTCTTGATGTCTATTCCTATCATCACCTTGGCGGGTGGTTATCTAGGCACTAAGCTAGCGTTGAGCCCAGAGCCTATGCACCTTGGTGTGCTATCAACCGGGATTGCAGTTTCCTTTGTCAGTGCTTATTTCTGTATTCACTACTTCCTGAAACTGATCTCTCGTATGGGTATGACCCCGTTCGTTATCTATCGACTCATTCTAGGTGTAGGTCTATTTGCCTTCTTAATGACTCGCTAAGGAAAAAACAAGAAAGTGGCTCTAGGGCCACTTTTTTTGTGCCTGCCATTCTTCCTTGATACCTTGAATCGCATCGATTCGTCTCTGAGACAGCTGATCGCGGATATCCTTGCCCTTAAAACCATCGGCTATGATGGATTGCACGTCGACCTCGAGCGCGGCTTGATGGGCCTGCTTAAAGTAGTCTCGTTGTGTATAGTCGATATCTTCAAAACCAGTGCGGCCGCGAGAATCGGCCATACAAGATAGGAGAACCTGCTCCAGTCGCTCCGGCTTGCGCCATACATCTAAGCTGTCTAGCACCTTTAATACAGTTGCGGCCTTCAGCTCTTGAGCTCTATGTACGTTAGAGTGTTGAGCACAGACATTAAGAGCCAGTTGCTTAAATTGATTAGGGAGTCTTAAACGAGCGCACAGTTTCTCGATTATCTTTAGCCCTGTGTGGCAATGCATCTTGTGGCTTGGCCATTCGCTTTGTGGTGTAACACCTTTGCCTAAGTCATGTACCTGTGCAGCAAATCGCACCTCTTCAGAGTCGCTCAACAAAGAGGCCTCTCTGGCCACCATTAAGGTGTGGATACCTGTATCTATCTCAGGATGCCATTTCTCGGGTTGAGGAACACCAAACAGCTTATCTATTTCGGGAATAACTTCTGCTAGGGCGCCGCAGTCACGTAGCACTTGCAGAAATACTTCTGGATTCTTTGTGGTGAGAGATTTTTGCCACTCTTGCCAAACGCGTTCAGCAGTAAGGGTTTTGAGCTCACCAGAACCACTGATGTGCTTCATCAAGGCCATAGTTTCATCTGCCACCACAAAGCCGAGGTGATGTAGCTTGGCGGCAAATCGTGCCACGCGAAGCACACGAAGTGGGTCTTCGACAAAAGCCTCAGACACATGTCTGAGCAAACGAGCTTCAAGGTCGTGTGCGCCACCATAAGGGTCGGTCAGCTCTCCGCTTTCATCTTCTGCGATAGCATTGATGGTGAGGTCACGCCTGATAAGGTCTTCCTCTAGGGTGACATCAGGGGCGAAAAAGCACTCAAAGCCAGTATAGCCAGCGCCGGATTTACGCTCTGTGCGAGCAAGCGCATGTTCTTCTTTAGTCTCTGGATGCAGAAAAACAGGGAAGTCTTTGCCTACCGCCTGAAAGCCTTCCTGTTGCAGTTCTTCTGGGGTAGAGCCGACCACAACCCAGTCTCTGTCGTAGTTTTTAATGCCCAGTAGCTTATCTCGAACTGCACCACCTACTAGATAGCGTCGCAAAATGTTAACCTTAATCGAATACCCTACATTAATTATGTTCAATGGTAGCTTGAGGCTAACTAGAAAAGAAGTGGAGTTAGGCTTCTCTTATGTATAAAGATTATTTTGGTTTTATTGAGGAGCCATTCTCGATAGTACCAAGCTCTAAGTTTCTGTTTTTGAGCGCGCGTCATCGTGAGGCGTTGACACATCTGCAGATGGGGTTAGGTGGGGGCGGTGGCTTTGCCATGCTTACCGGTGAGGTAGGTACAGGTAAAACCACAGTGTCCAAGGCAATGCTGGCCAATTTGGAATCAAATTGGGTAGCTGGGCTTATCCTCAATCCGACCTTCTCTGAGCTTGAACTGTTGGAGGCTATCTGCGATGAGTTCTCCCTTACCTATCAGCAGCCGACAACGCTAAAACAGCTCTCTCAGCTTCTTTATCAATATTTGCTAGAAAACCATCAGCAGGGTAAACAAACCCTGCTGTTTATCGATGAAGCCCAGCATCTTTCGCCTCAGGTACTAGAGCAGCTTCGCCTATTGACCAACCTTGAGACAGAGAATCATAAGCTGCTCAAGGTGCTATTGATCGGTCAGCCAGAGCTTCAACATAAGCTACAAACTTCAGAACTTCGTCAGCTGGCTCAGCGCATAACCGGGCGCTATCACCTACTGCCTTTGGTGGAAAAAGAGGTGGCGGACTATATCCAGTTTCGTCTGCACGTAGCTGGCTGTAATAAGAAACTATTCAGCCCTAAAGCTATTCGCATCATTGCTAGCCAGACTCAAGGAGTGCCTAGGCTAATTAACCTAGTGTGCGACAAAGCACTTCACTACGCTATGCTCAGCCAAGCTCAAGAGGTGGATGGAAAACTGGCTACTCAAGCTAGCCAAGATATTCTCTCTTTTCAGGCTCCGAGTCTCCAATCTCAGCCGCAGCAGGTCCAGAAGAGTGTTTTACGGCCGGCAGTGCTTGCTCTTCTTTTAGCTTGTGTGGGTGTTGGCTTCACCGCCATGTCTGCATGGCAACAGATGTATCGAGTGGAGGTGGAGAACAGTCAACTAGCTGAGCAACGTCAGCAGCAGTTAGAAGCGAATCAAGCGATATCACAGAAAGTGCAGGCGCAGGATAATCAGCTCAATGCTTTGATTGAGCGCAGTCGCTCTCCTATGGGAGCGATGCAATCTCTATATGCATTGTGGGGCTATCAAGCTTCTATCGTGGACTCTGATTGCCAGAGCGGCACTCGAGCGCCATTTCATTGCTATCGAGGCAATGCCTCTTTAGAGCAGGTAATTGCTTCCAATCGCCCTGTGGTACTAACCCTTTATCAAGAGGGGCTGCCATTCTTTGCTGTGTTTAGTCACATTGAGCAAGAAAGAGTTGAGTTAGTGCTTAACCAGCAGAGGGTAGAACTGCCACTTGAGTGGCTTCGTGCTCATTGGCAGGGGGAGTTCAGATACCTGTGGTACAGCGAGATCACTGAGACCTTGAAGCTTAATAACAGTGGCGAGCAGGTTCGTCAGCTCGATAAGCTAGTTGCGCAGGTGCTCAATGCTGAGCCGCTCGATACCTCTGTGTTCAACCAGGAGCTCAAGAGCAGAGTGACTATGTTTCAAGAGTGGCAGGGTCTCTCTGCCGACGGTGTGGCTGGAAGTCGCACTTTGCGCCAATTGGATAGGCTTACTACAACCAAAGCGCCAAGCCTACTTGGTCAGCGTAAGGAGGCGATGTAATGTCTCAGGTATTAAAGGCGCTGCAAAAATCACAGCAAGAGTATGAACAAGCACAGCTGGTGCGCACTCCTGTGATTGCCAAGCAACCTAGTGAAAATAGAGACTCTGCGACCTCTTGGTTGCTAGTTGGAGCTGTGGGTATTTTAATCGGTGCTTCGGTTAAGTTTTATCTGCCTCATATGGGGAAACCCGTGGATGAGCTAACTTACCACGCGGTAAGCACTATGGCAGAGAAGCCTGTTGCATTGGAGGTTGAGCCGATTGTGCAGCCGCCACTAGAGTTGACCTTTTTAGATAGTCAAACCAAGGAACTAGAACCTCTACCGCGTATCACGCCTTCTGCACCTGCTACTGTGGTAGCGTCAACACCTTCAGTGCCAGAGGTTAAGCCTGAGCCAGTGACTGCACCTCAAACTCAGAGCCCTGAGTGGAATCTATCTCAGCTCGACCTGAGTGGTTTGTCACCAGAGCTTGCAAGTCAGGTGTCGAGTATTCTGAAAGAGAGTCCAACCATACCAGAGGAGCTTAGCGAGCAGGAGAAGCAAGATCAGGCGATTAAAGACCTTGAGACGCATACCGATGAGTATCATGGCAAACTTCCTCCGCTGAACCTACAGACCCACATGTACGCCAGCAATCCGACTCATCGCTGGGTGAAGATTAATGGGCAGGAGTTGCAAGAGGGGAGCGCAACTGACAGCGGGGTTAAGCTGATGCAGATAGCACCTCGCTATGTAGTCATAGAATATCAGGGTGAGAAACTTAAACTGCCAGCTCTGTATGACTGGGCTGGATAATAAAAAAGCTGCCATAGGCAGCTTTTGTTCAATTCGTTTGGGGCTTATGCCCAGCCACTTGGTGACTTCTTACGACGTGGAATGATGTGAGGAAGAATCAAGCCAAATAGCAGACCAAGACCGGCAACACCACCACCGTACATGAAATACTTCAGAAGCAGGTCTTCTTTTTGGGTATCAAGACGAGCACGCAGCGCACGAACTTCGGTTTGAGCCGCAGTCAGCTGGTCATTAACGTGCTTATAGTTCTCTTCCATCTCAGCGATTTGAGTGTTACGCGCTTCTAGAGAGGTTACTAGGCTCTTCTGCTCATTTTCCGCTTTCTGGTTAAAGCCAGCAAGCTCAGCCTTTACCTCAGCAAGCTCTTTCTCTAGACGAGGCATACGCGTTGCACGACCTTCGGTTGCGCTCACGTACTTGCTCTCGACCCAACCCTTACGACCGCGAGAATCAACAACTTCGGTGTAGCCACTGTTGCGGTTGGTTTGTACTGTGGTCACCTGATCGCCAGCATTCACGCTACCAATAATACGGTATTGAGCGCTAGGGCCTGAGTGCATGTAGGTGAAAAGGTCGTCTGAGATGTAGCTGGTTTTCGCAAATGCGGGCGCGGAAAGCACGGCTGCCACTGCGATGAGGAAAAGTTTTTTCACTGTTCGTCCTTCGGAATATTAAACGTTTTTTAGGAAGGGAGGCATCTTTACCGCATGCTCTAATCTATCCTTCCAAGATTGCTTAAATAGTAAGTAGATTCAAGGCGCCCTGCAACTAAAAGAGGGAGCCAAGCTCCCTCTATAACCTGAGATTGTCAAAAAATGACACCTGATTGACATTGATAATCAGAATAGTCGGATAAGGATCTCATAGAAGACAATCGCTAGGAAACCACCTGCTGGTAGGGTAACCACCCAAGAAACCACGATGTTGCGTACAACGCCTAGGTTCAGTGCAGCAATACCACGAGCAAAACCAACACCCAATACCGCACCTACTAGCGTCTGCGTGGTAGAGATTGGCAGGCCAGTACCCGATGCAAGAACTACAGTACTTGCAGTTGCTAGCTGAGCTGCAAAGCCGCGGCTTGGAGTTAGTTCAGTAATACCCGTACCTACGGTAGACATTACCTTGTGACCAAGAGTTGCTAGACCAACCACGATACCGATACCACCAAGAGGAAGAATCCACCATGCGATACGCGTTTTTTCTTGGATTTCACCTAGGTTCTGAACGGTAGATACGATAGCCGACAGTGGACCGATCGCATTCGCAACGTCATTGGAACCGTGAGCAAATGCCATCGCACAGGCTGTGATTACCATAAGTGTGCTAAATACGTTCTCTACACCGGTGAAGCTGTGCTCATGGTTTTCATGGTCTAGCTTGAAACGCTTCTGAATGTATAGGTAACCAAGAGCCATAACCACTAGAGAAACCGCTGTCGCCCAGAACCATGCTTCACCGTTAGATAGGTGCAGGCCAACGTGCTTAAGGCCTTTCTTGATGGTTACTAGCGCGATAACGATAGTGGTTAGGAACATGTACACAGGAACGTAGCGTTTTGCATTCTCTAGTGGTCGCTCAGTGTTGAAGATAAACTTCTGAGCACTGATAAAGATGAAGTAAGCGAACAAACCGGAGATAAATGGCGTTACCACCCAACTACCCACGATGCCTTGTACAGAACTCCAATCAACCGCTTCTGAACCAACAGAAACTAATGCGAAACCAATGATGGCACCGATGATTGAGTGAGTGGTAGATACAGGCCAGCCCATGTAAGAAGCAAGCAGTAGCCAGGTACCTGCTGCAAGTAGTGCAGACATCATACCGAATACGAGTTGATCTGGGTGTGCGGCGAACAGTGAGGTGTCGATAACGCCCTTACGAATGGTGTCGGTTACTTCACCACCGGCAAGATATGCACCAGCGAACTCAAAGATCATAGCGATGATGATCGCTTGTTTTACAGTAAGTGCTTTAGAACCTACTGAGGTACCCATAGCATTTGCGACGTCGTTGGCACCAATACCAACCGCCATCATAAAGCCAAATACTGCGGCAATAATCAGAATTAGTGTGCCGTAGTTAGCGAGAATATCCATGGAATTTCCTTTGGAATCTATGCAGGAAGATTAAGAATTAACTGCGAGCAATCATTAGCTCTAGACGCGCACATACGCGTTGAGCCTGATCGGCGATCGCACCTACCCACTCGAGGATCTTGTATAAGAACATCACATCAATTGGGTTGTAGTCGTTTTCAATGGCTCGTAAACCTTGGCGCAAATCAATCTGCATCTGGTCAGTATCGTCTTCGATACGGTCCAATTCATCTATCATAGATTCCACTAGGTCGACTTCTCGACCTTTAAAGCCTGTTTCGAGTAACTCGTCTAGCTCATTGATAACCTTATGCATTTGGCCCACGGCATCTAGGCAGCGGTTTACATAGGCTACAAAATCGATATACAAGTCTTCTGGAACAACCAGTTGGCGTCCCAGAACGCGACCGCATATGTCTTTGGCTAGGTTAGCTACCTTGTCTTGCTGAGTAAGCAGGTCTAGTAGGTCACCTCGGTCCATTGCCATAAACAGGCCGGTAGGAAGGTTTAAGCGGATTTGACGCTTTAGAACATCCGCATCTCTCTCAAGAGAAGAGATCTGCTGACGATATTCGGTGGCTTTATCCCAATCACAATTATTCGCAGCGTCAAAAAATTGCGGTAGTAAATTACAGCACTCGTGTACTTTAGCGACGTGTTGCTGCAGAGGCTTGATCGGTGATTTGGCGAACAAACCCATAATGGTATTTACTGGCATAGAAGCTTTGTCATTAAGTTGTCATGGTGGAGTGTAACTATAATAGGTTTTCTTGTAATTTGAAGAGCAAAGCATAGTTTAATTGGCTCTATGTTTAGTTTTTAATCCTGATTATTGCCTGTAATATAGAATAAATGGCCAGCAGTAGTGGTGAATATTGATCTCACTACGTATTTCACTTTTTGAAGCTACTTGCTGATAAAGGCAATTGGTCTTAATCTGCTAGTAACAATTTTGGTCTAGTTAGATCGACACTACGAGTACCCCATGGAAAATGAAATAGAGCTGAAATTTTTTGTATCTCCAGAATTTTCAGACGTTCTAAAACAGAAGCTTACTGAACAAAAAATCCTACAGCAGAATACCCGTGACCTGGGTAACACCTATTTCGATACACAAGATAACTGGCTCCGCCAACACGACACTGGAATGCGCATCCGTCGCTTCGACGATGTGTTTGTGCAAACGGTGAAAACCTCCGGTCGAGTTGTGGCTGGTCTTCATCAGCGCCCAGAGTACAACGCAGAACACTCCAGCAACAATCCAGACCCTAGCCTACACCCAGACGATATCTGGCCTGAAGGGCGCTCTGTTGCTGAGCTAAGCGAACAGCTGACGCCTATTTTTGCTACCAACTTTAATCGTGAGCTTTGGCTTATCGGTATGGCCGATGGTAGCCAGGTAGAGGTAGTGTTCGATCAGGGAGAGGTGGTTGCTGGTGAAAATACCACTCCAATCTGTGAGGTAGAGCTTGAGCTTAAATCGGGTCAGACCGATGCGCTATTTACGCTCGCTCGACAGCTTAGCGAAGAGGGTGGCGTTCGTTTGGGTAACCTAAGCAAGGCTGCCCGCGGTTATCGTCTTGCTCAAGGCTATGAGGGCAGTAAACCTCGTCCACTAGGCTTAGTACAAACCCAAGCTCAAGATAGCGTTGAAGAGTGCTTTATCAAATCCCTAGAGCACGCATTGGCACACTGGCTTTATCATGAGCAAGCCTATGTTGAAGAGCCATCTATGGACTGTTTGCATGAGATTAGCCATGCGCTGAGCTTTGTCCGTCAGACCCTAGCGGTCTTTGGTGGCATTATCCCTAAGCGTGCCAGTGCCATTGTGCGTCAAGAGCTTAAGTGGCTAGAGCAAGAGTTAGATTGGCTAAAGAATGCGGATTATCTGGATGAATTAACTGAAGATAAAGGACACGCACTTCGCAAGCTAGATGCGCGCAAAGAGCTGGTTCAACGCCTCACAGAGATGCGAGATGAACTGCCATCTCATGAAGATATATTGGAGCTATTCCAATCGGCGCGATACGCAGGCCTTATCTTAGACCTTAGCCGTTGGCTTTTAACTAAAGGGTGGCAACCATTCTTGGAAGAGAAAGCCAGTAAGAAGATGGCTTCTAACGTGGTGCAGTTCTCTAAAGACCAGTTAGACCGTACTTGGGCTGAACTTCAGAGTTCATTCCCGATAGAGCAGCCACTGAGTGCGCAAGATTACGTCAAAGAGCAATACCACCTAAATCGCAGCCTGTTCTCAGGCATCTGCTTTGCGGCTATTTTTGATCAAGAGTTGCGTCAGGTATTTCGTTTGCCATGGGCGGACTTAGCTCAAGGTATTGACGACCTTCTTACCCTCGAAACCGTGCGTCCGCTGGTGGAAGAGTTTGAAGGCGATGAACAAGAGCAACTGCAGCGTTGGTTGGATAGACAACAGACCTCTATTTTGCATGCTATGGAGCAGACTCGAGCCATGTGTCTCGAGGTCGAACCGTATTGGAAAGCTTGAGCATTAGCAAAAGGTAAAGGTTTAGCGCTTGCCCAAGGGTAAGCGCTTTTTTTATGCTAGAGAAAACTCAGTCGATTGGTGATGGAAAATGGAACAGGAAACGGCGTTTGAGCAAATAACCGAGAAATATCCGCAGGTTATTGAAACATGGAGTCAAGAGAATCTGGAGCAATTAAAGCGAGTTACTGAATTTAGTCGCTTTATCACCGATAGGCTCGATGTCGATCCTGAGTTTGTTGAGCTTCTGCCGAGTATACTAGCCGATGAGAGTCGATATGAAGACTATCGTGAGCGTTTAAAGGCTGAGCTCGCTGAGTGCTTTGACGAAAATGCATTGATGAAGAAGTTGCGTTTGTTTCGGCATCGCGAGTTAGCTTGGATCGCTTGGCGAGATATCAATGACCTAGGCCCAGTTGAACATAGCCTGCAGCATGTTTCTGAGTTGGCTGAAGCCATTATTTTTGAGACCTATGCATGGCACTACAAGGCTTGCTGCACTCTTTGGGGTACTCCAAAGAGTGCTGAGGGTGAAGAGCAAGCACTGCTGATCATAGGTATGGGTAAGCTCGGTGGTGGCGAGCTCAACTTCTCGTCTGATATCGACCTTATCTTTACCTACCCAGAGAACGGTGAAACCGTCGGGGCAAGGCGCTCCATTGCCAATGCTCAATTCTTTACCCGTTTAGGCCAGCGCATCATTAAATCTCTAGACCAGCAAACTATCGATGGTTTTTGCTATCGCGTGGATATGCGACTGAGGCCCTTTGGTGACAGTGGTCCTCTAGTCATGAGCTTCGCTGCTCTAGAGGATTATTATCAAGAGCAGGGTCGCGACTGGGAGCGCTACGCCATGGTCAAGGCTCGAGTAATGGGGCGCGAGATGTATCCGCAGTATCAAGAGCTGCGTCAAATGCTACGTCCATTCGTATTCCGTCGCTATATCGATTTCAGCGCAATCCAATCTTTGCGTCGCATGAAGAGCATGATCACGGCAGAGGTAAGACGACGCGGTCTGCAAAATAATATCAAGCTCGGGCCAGGTGGTATTCGGGAGGTTGAGTTTATTGCTCAGGTCTTCCAACTTATTCGAGGAGGCCGTGAGCCGAGTCTGAGAGGGCGTGGACTGCTTCCAACCCTAGAGGCGATTAAAGAACAAGGACTACTCAAGCCAGCAGAAGTGGATGGAATGAGAGACGCTTATTCGTTCCTGCGCAAACTCGAAAACCTGCTTCAGGCGGCAGAAGATAAGCAGACTCAAACCCTTCCTGATACAGCAGAGAAGCAAGCAAGCCTAGCCAAGGTTATGGGTTTTGCGGACTACTCTGAACTGCTAGAGGCGCTTCACGCTCATACCTGCCATGTTCATCAAGTGTTTGATGATTTGATTGGTGGTGAGGATGAGCAAGAGCAAGGTATCGAACCTGTATTTATCGAATCTTGGGCGGTAGCGGCAGACAAACAAGCGCTAGAAACCATCTTTGCTGAAGGGCAAGGGCGGTTAAAAGAAAAGTCGGCAACCGAGCTTGCTGAGGTTCTGCATAGATTTAAGGGTGAACTTGGTAAGAAGACATTAGGACCTCGTGGTCGTGAGGTGATTAATCACCTTATGCCAAAGGTGCTATCCAGTATCTGGGCGCATCCAGAAGGCGAGTTTGGCCTTGAAAGGGTGTTGAGTGTGTTGTCAAAGATCATCACGCGAACCACCTACCTTGAGCTATTGGATGAGCACCCAGCCGCCCTTGAACAGTTGGTACGCCTATGTACTGCCAGCCCGATGATCACAGAGCTGTTAGGCAAATACCCAATCCTATTGGATGAACTTTTAGACCCGCAGCAGTTGTATCGTCCAGTGGAGCTGACAAGTTATCGAGCTGAGCTTGGGGAATACCTAGCCCGTATTCCGGAAGAGGATATGGAGCAGCAGATGGAGGCGCTGAGACAGTTCAAACAGACCTGTATCCTGCGTATTGCTGCCGCTGATATCGCGGGCGTGCTTCCAGTGATGAAGGTGAGTGATCACCTGACTTATCTCGCCGAAGCGATAGTAGAGCAGGTGGTGAATCAGGCATGGTCTCAGATGAAGGCTAAATACGGTGAGCCTAATCACCTTAATGAAGGTAAAGGCTTTGCCGTGCTGGGTTATGGTAAGGTCGGCGGTTGGGAGCTTGGCTACAATTCTGACCTGGATGTGGTGTTTGTGCACGACTGTCCAACCTCATCCATAACCGACGGTGAGAAGTGCATCGATGGCAGGCAATTTTATCTAAGGCTTGCCCAGCGTATCATCCATCTATTTTCTACCCGCACCGCATCAGGCATCTTGTATGAGGTAGATACTCGCTTGAGACCGTCTGGCGCTTCAGGGCTGATGGTGAGCCCTATCGAGGCATTCGAGGAGTATCAACAGACTGAAGCCTGGACATGGGAGCATCAGGCCTTGGTCCGAGCAAGAGCTATTTATGGCTCTGATGCACTGGTTTCTGCGTTTGATGAAGTGCGTCGTAAGGTGCTACAGCAAAGCCGAGATAGCGAAGCGCTGAAGAAAGATGTGCTTGAAATGCGCGAGAAGATGCGTGATCACCTCGGTGGTAAAAAGTCTGAGCGCTTTATGCTAAAGCAAGACCAAGGTGGTATCACAGATGTTGAGTTCTTAACTCAGTATTGGGTACTTAACTTTAGCCATACTAATCCAGCATTAACAGTCTGGTCGGACAATGTTCGCATCCTTGAAAGCCTGGTTGAGGAAGGACTACTGGAAAAAGAACAAGCCTCGAATTTAACTTCTGCCTATACCCAGATGCGAAATGAGATTCATAGACGCAATCTTCTTAATTTGGATGCCGATGTTGCTCTGGATAAGTATCAGCAAGAGCGAGAGTGGGTGAGTCACGCATGGCAAGAGTGGATGCTTAATTGACAGCAAACTAAATGAATAGCACTAAAAGTCAGTGAGTTAGCTGTGCTAGAATTGAAAGCAAATTTTACAGTTCGGAGTAACTATGAAACCGATTCTTCCCGATTACAGTGACTCGGGTGTACTTATCGTTGGCGACGTAATGCTTGATCGCTACTGGTACGGCCCGACGGGACGAATTTCTCCTGAGGCTCCTGTGCCCGTGGTGAAAGTAGAAAATAATGAAGAGCGCCCTGGTGGTGCTGCCAACGTTGCAATGAATATCGCAGCCCTCGGTGGTCATACTCACCTGGTAGGCTTAACGGGTATTGATGAGCCTGCACGCGTGCTGACAGAGAAGCTATCGGCTCTTAAGGTTAACTGCGATTTTGTATCGCTTCCTGATTATCCAACCATTACCAAGCTTCGCGTGATGAGCCGCGGGCAGCAGCTTATCCGTTTGGACTTTGAAGACAAGTTCAGCGATATCGACGAAGCGGCGGTTCTATCTCGAATGGACCTATCCCTCGATAAGGTGAAGGCGGTCATTCTTTCAGATTATGCTAAAGGTGCACTGGAGCACTCAAAAGCTATGATTGCTAAGGCTCGTGAGGCTGGTGTCCCTGTGTTTATCGACCCTAAAGGGGCTGATTTTGAGCGTTATCGCGGCGCGACACTGCTTACTCCAAACATGAGTGAGTTTGAGCATGTTGTTGGTGCGGTAAACAGCGATGAAGAGCTAGAGCAAAAAGCCCGTGAACTGGTTGAGAAGTTTGACCTTGAGGCACTGCTAGTGACTCGCAGTGAGCACGGCATGACGCTTATTCCTCGTGATGCTGATGTGTTCCATCTGCCTACGCAAGCGCAAGAAGTGTATGACGTAACTGGTGCTGGCGATACAGTGATCTCTGTACTTGCTGCTTCTGTTGCAGCTGGTAAACCGCTAGAAGAGGCATGTGCACTGGCTAACGCTGCTGCAGGTGTAGTAGTTGGCAAGCTGGGTACATCTACTCTGTCTACTATCGAACTTGCGGAAGCGGTACACGGTTCTCAAGACACCGATTATGGCGTGATCGCCGAGCAGGCACTGATTGAGGCTGTGCGTAAGGCAAAGGCTAAGGGTGAGAAGGTGGTGATGACCAATGGTTGTTTCGACATCTTGCATGCTGGCCATGTCTCTTACCTAAATCATGCCGCTGAGTTGGGCGATCGCCTGATTGTGGCGGTCAATACTGATGATTCAGTTAAGCGCCTAAAAGGCCCAGCGCGTCCAGTAAATCCTACTGATCGTCGTATGGCTGTTCTTGCGGGACTTGGCGCAGTGGATTGGGTGGTGCCTTTCTCTGAAGATACACCGCAACGCTTGATTTCTGAGGTACTGCCTGATCTTCTAGTTAAGGGTGGGGACTATAAGCCTGAAGAGATCGCTGGTGGCAAAGAAGTAATTGCAGCTGGTGGTAAGGTTGAGGTGCTGAACTTTGAAGAGGGGGTCTCTACCACAGAGATCATCGAAGCTATCAAAGGCGATAAGCACTAGTTCACTTAAGGTAGCGAACATAAAAAAGGATGGCTGTGCCATCCTTTTTTGCATCTAATGAACAGTGGTTAGCTGTTTTCTTCCGCTAGCGGATCTGAGGTTGCTCTCATCAAGCCTTGGTTGATATCTAGAATATCTTGCTCGCTAAGAGTACCTACCGCTTGTTTTAGCTGAAGTACGCTGATGATGTAGTTGTAGCGCGCATCCGATAGGTTACGTTTTGCTTCAAACACACGACGGGTGAAGTCAAGAACGTCAACGATGGTACGTGAACCTACTTCATAACCCGTTTCAACTGCAGCAAGTGCAGATTCAGCTGAGATAAGAGATTGTTCGAATGCCTTGATAGAGCCGATGGTTGCATCAATGTTGTTGTTAGATGCACGAACGGTTCGCACTACTGAGCGGTATGACGCTTCTAGGTCTTCACTTACTGCTACGTAGTTGTACTCTGCCTGCTTAACCTGAGCGGTAGTGTTACCACCTGTGTACAGAGGCACAGATAGGTTAATACCTAGGTTGTAGTCAGTGTCATCAACATCCGCGTCGTTCAATGTACCATTTGCATAACCTGCATTAGCGTTGAAGGTTAGCGATGGCAGGTGACCAGAGCTTGCAAGCTTGATGTTGTCGCGTGCGATATCTTGGTTAATACGTGCCGCTAGTAGGCTCAGGTTTTGAGTCTGTGCTTGATCCACTAGCTCATCGGTAGACTTGTCAGATGGAGAAGCAGAGAAACGGTTTACATCCAGCACGTCTAGGTTTTGATGACCTTGACCTGTGATTTCGCGCAGTGCTTCGTAGCTGTTTACTAGGTCGTTCTTCGCAGTAACCTCAGCGGCCAGAACGCTATCGTACTCAGCCTGTGCTTCGTGTACGTTGGTAATCGCTGATAGACCCACCTCAAAGCGCTGCTTCTCTTGGTCAAGTTGACGTTCAACCGCTTTCTTCTCGGCTTGAACAAACTCTAAGCCATCTTGTGCACGCAGTACCTCAAAGTATGCGGTAGAAACTCGCAAGATCAGGTTCTGTTGTTGTGCAGCGTAGGCAGAATCTTGTTGGCGAGCCGTCTTTTCAGAAGTCTCGAGCGTTACCCAGCTTGAACGTTGGTATAGCTCTTGCGTCAAGCCAATACCAGCTGTGAAAGCATTGCTTTCTTGGCCAAAGTAGCTCTCGCCGTAGTTATAACCTGCAGTCAAAGAGATTTGTGGAAGCAAAGGGGCTCTTGCAGATGAAACTGCTTCGAATGCGGCGTCACGTTGCGCAGCAGAGCGTAGCAATTGAGGATCATTGTCTATGGCTTGCTTGTATATTTCAGACAGGTTTTCTGCCGATGCTGAAATAGAAAGTGTTCCAAGCGAAGCTGCAATCAGAACAGACAGCACTTTTTTCATTTTTTTAACTCTTTCCTGCTACTGAGTTTATGGATCTTGGTTAAGTTGAAAGATTGTACATCTAATTACTTAGCATACTACCAAAAGCTACTAAAACTCTAATATTACATGCGCTTGCTCAAAACTTTTACAGAGCTCTCAAAAAAAATAGTAACTTTTATTATCTATGTTGAGTAACATGGGTGTTTTCTGTTCTCTAACAAGGATATGGATAAATATGTCTAAACCTAGCAGCTACCCAAGCTACAGCAACCAGGATGTTGAAATCATAGAACAGGAAACCCTATATCAAGGCTTCTTCAAAATGGTTAAGTATAGGTTTAGGCACAAACTGTTTGAGGGTGGCTGGAGCGATATAGTTCAACGTGAGTTGCTGGAGCGCGGACATGCGGTCGCAGTCCTGCCTTATGATCCCGTGGCAGACAAGGTGATCATGGTAGAACAGATAAGGGTGGGAGCCCTTGAGCAGGCTAGACCTTGGCAGCTTGAAATAGTCGCTGGCATGTTGGACAAAGACGGTGAATCAGCAGAAGAGGTTGCACAGCGTGAAGCCTTTGAAGAGGCGGGACTTGAGCTGAGTAATATTCAGCATATTTCTGGCTACTATCCATCTGCTGGTGGCTGCTCTGAGCGCTTGGAACTCTATATAGGTCAGGTTAATGCGCCTGAACAAGGCGGTGTATTTGGTGTCGAATCTGAGAACGAAGACATCAAAGTACACATTTTGACCAGAGAAGAAGCCTATGAGTTGGTTAAAAATGGTACAATTGAGAATGCAGCTTCCATTATCACCTTGCAATGGTTGATGCTGAATCATCAACAAGTGAGAACGTCATGGCTAAACCGTTAGCAGAAAGAGAGTATCACGTAGACTTTGCAGGTCTTATGCGTCTGTATGAGACCAATTATGCAAAGCTAAACGCCTTACTGCCCGTTAATCATGATGAAGGGGATACTAGAACCTACCAAGTTCAGTCTCAGGTATATCAAATCAATGTCATAGAAGTGACGCGATATACCACCCTGGTGGATGTTTTTCAGTGTGATCAAGTTCCCATTTTTCCACTTCCGCATATGACAGTGCGCCTTTATCACGATGCTAAGGTTGCAGAAGTATGTGCAAGTGAAAAAATGAAAGTTATACATGCACGATATGACTACCCCAACTCAAAAATGATGCAAAAAGATGAAAAGCATCAGTTAAATCAGTTTCTTGGGGACTGGCTGACTTTCTGCCTAAAAATGGGCATCAGCCGAGAGCCACTATTGTAGGCTCGTGACAACATAAAGAATTGGAAATAAAAAAGTGGAACCGCGAATAGTTGAGACAGGTGAATCTGTCCAATTAGTACAAATTACTGATACGCACCTATTCGAAGACAGTGAAGGGACCTTGCTGAGTGTAAATACCGAGCATAGCTTCCATGCTGTTGTTGAGGACGTTATCAGCAAAGAATTGGCCTTCGATGCCATTATAGCCACCGGTGATATCTCGCAGGATCACACGGCGGCTTCGTATGAGAAATTTGTTGAGGGGATAAAACCCTTAGTGAAACCATGTTTCTGGCTTCCAGGTAATCATGACTATAAGCCAAGTATGGGTTCGGTACTGCCGAGTGCGCAGATACAAGCATGCAATCATTTTCTGGCTGGTGAAAAGTGGCAGGTTATTCTGCTAGACAGCCAAGTGACCGGACTTCCCCATGGTTACCTAGAACAAGAACAGTTAGCTTACCTCGACGATATGTTGGCTGAGTACCCTGAACGTCATAGCCTAGTGCTTTTGCATCACAACCCACTGCCTATTGGTAGTGCGTGGCTCGATCAGCACAAGCTACAAAAAGCCGTTGAGTTTTGGCAGGTGTTAGACCGTCACAAAAACGTAAGTGCGGTTTTGTGTGGACACGTACACCAAGAGTTTCAGACAGAACATCATGGAGTCCAGGTATTGGCCACACCATCGACCTGTATCCAGTTCAAGGCCAACAATGACGAGTTTGCCTTGGATAATCTGTCTCCTGGATGGCGTCATCTGAGCTTACATAGCGATGGCAGCATAGAGTCCAAGGTGTATCGCTTACCTGACGGTAGCTTTGTGCCAGACTTCGAGGCGGAAGGCTACTAATTCGATATCAAACAATAGAAAGCGGCGTTTATGCCGCTTTGTTGGTTTTAAAGGGAGTTAAACTTGCAATCTAAACCCTCACTCTTGCTTTATCTGCATGGCTTTAATAGTTCTCCGCTATCGTTGAAGGCGGAGATCATCAAGAAGTATTGCGCTGAGCATAGACCTGACATTACCTTTATCGCGCCCCAGCTGCCTGTACATCCTCGCCCTTGCTTCGAGTTACTCGAAGAGATAGTTGCGAAGTACAAATCGGACTATCAGATAGCCCTAGTGGGCAGCTCTCTTGGTGGCTATCTCGCTACTTGGCTAAACAGTAAATTTGGTTTCAAGGCTGTTGTGGTTAACCCAGCTGTACGTCCCTATGAGCTACTGCAAGATTATCTTGGTCCACAAGAAAATCCCTATACGCAGCAGGAATACCTGCTTGAGCAATCTCATGTTGAAGACCTGAAGACTATCGATGTTGCCATACTCAATAACTCGGCCGACTTCTGGCTATTACAACAAACGGGTGACGAGGTGCTCGACTACCGACAAGCGGTCGATAAGTATCGAGATGCCAAGCAAACGGTAGAACAGGGAGGCAATCACAGCTTCGTAGGATTCGAGCGCTACGCTAGCCAGATAGTGGATTTTTTACAGCTTTAACCCTCTTTTGTTCGATATATCAACAAACCTCATGCTTTTTGCCCTCGAAGCGTGCTGAAACTTGACAGAAAAGCTTGTGCGCCAGAGTATGATAGAGAATCTTTCTGCGCTAATAATCATGACTCGGACTGGTTTGAACAAAGGGAATTTAGCAAACACCGAGGCATATGCTCTTGCTCAGCGGAACCTATTGCCCGTTTTCTTCGGGCCTGATGCAAGACTATTTCAAGAGTAAAATTTCAGAATATGACAGAACAATATAATGCTGGAGCGATAGAAGTCTTAAATGGCTTGGAGCCTGTTCGTCGTCGCCCAGGGATGTATACCGATACGGTTCGACCGAACCACTTGGGGCAAGAGGTTATCGATAACAGTGTCGATGAAGCGCTTGCTGGCCACGCCTCTAAGGTACAAGTAATCCTTCATGCCGATCAGTCTCTCGAGGTTATCGATGATGGTCGAGGTATGCCCGTTGATATCCACCCAGAAGAGAAGGTTTCCGGTGTTGAGCTTATCCTATGTAAGCTGCACGCAGGTGGTAAGTTCTCTAATAAAAACTATCAGTTTTCTGGTGGTCTTCACGGTGTAGGTATCTCGGTAGTAAACGCCCTTTCTAAGCGCGTTGAAGTGACGGTACGCCGTGATGGACAGGTGTATGAGATCGCCTTCGAACATGGCAACAAGGTTCAAGAGCTTGAGGTTACCGGTACTTGTGGTAAGCGCAATAGCGGAACCAGCGTACATTTCTGGCCAGATGCCAAATACTTCGACTCAGCTAACTTCTCTGTTTCTCGCTTGGTAAACAACCTGCGTGCGAAAGCAGTGCTTTGCCCAGGTCTAGAGATCACCTTTAGCGATAAGGTGAACGGCAAAGAACACAAGTGGTATTACGAGAGTGGTCTAAAAGACTATCTAGCCGAGGGTGTGAAGGGCTATCCGGTTCTTCCTGAATCACCGTTTACTGGTCAATTTTCTGCGGAAACAGAAGCGGCCGACTGGGCTATTATCTGGCAGCCAGAAGGTGGTGAGATGATCACCGAGAGCTATGTAAACCTTATCCCGACGGCCCAAGGTGGTACCCATGTCAATGGCCTTCGCCAAGGCTTGTTGGATGCCATGCGTGAATTCTGTGAGTTCCGCAACCTGTTGCCACGCGGTGTGAAGCTGACAGGTGATGATGTATTCGAGCGTTGCTCATATGTGCTGTCCATCAAGATGCAAGACCCTCAGTTTGCCGGCCAAACCAAAGAGCGTCTATCGTCTCGTCAGTGTGCAGCCTTTGTATCGGGTGTAGTAAAAGATGCGTTTAGCTTATGGTTAAACGAAACCCCACACATTGCTGAACAGCTTGCTGAAGCCTGTATTGCTAATGCCCATCGCCGTATGCGTGCAAGCAAGAAGGTAGTGCGTAAGAAGGTAGCCTCTGGTCCAGCACTTCCAGGCAAACTTACCGATTGTTCTGTGCAAGACCTTAACCGTACTGAGCTTTTCCTGGTGGAGGGTGACTCGGCGGGTGGTTCTGCTAAGCAAGCACGTGATCGTGAATTTCAAGCGGTAATGCCGCTTCGCGGTAAGATCCTAAATACATGGGAAGTGTCTGCGGATCAGGTACTGGCTTCGCAAGAAGTGCACGATATCTCAGTAGCCTTGGGTATCGACCCAGACTCAGAAAACCTAGACGGTCTTCGCTACGGTAAGATCTGTATCCTAGCTGATGCGGACTCGGATGGTCTGCACATCGCAACCTTGCTGTGCGCTCTGTTTACTCGCCATTTCCGCGCTCTGGTTAATGCGGGGCACGTATATGTGGCTATGCCGCCTCTGTATCGTATCGACTGTGGCAAAGAAGTCTTCTATGCCCTAGATGACGATGAGAAAGAGGGCATTTTGGAGCGCCTTAGTAAGAAGCGCGCCAAGATCAACGTTCAGCGATTCAAAGGTCTGGGTGAGATGAACCCGCTTCAATTGCGTGAGACCACAATGGATCCAAATACGCGTCGTCTGGTGCAATTGACTATCGACGATAGCGACCAAACTATGGAGATGATGGACATGCTGCTTGGCAAGAAGCGAGCAGATGATCGTCGCCACTGGCTACAGAATAACGGCGACTTGGCAGAGGTATAACAATGTCTAACGAGATTACATATGACGGCGTTGAACAGTTGCCAATGCGCAAGTTTACTGAAGACGCCTATTTAAACTACTCAATGTACGTGATCATGGACCGTGCATTGCCTTATATCGGTGACGGTCTAAAGCCGGTTCAGCGACGCATCATCTATGCAATGTCTGAACTGGGTCTGAGTGCCTCAGCTAAATATAAGAAATCAGCACGTACCGTAGGTGACGTGTTAGGTAAATATCACCCGCACGGTGATTCCGCATGTTACGAGGCCATGGTATTGATGGCGCAGCCATTTACCTATCGCTACCCATTGGTAGACGGTCAGGGTAACTGGGGTGCACCGGATGACCCTAAGTCGTTCGCGGCGATGCGTTATACCGAATCTAAGCTGTCTAAGTTTGCTGAGGTTCTACTGGGCGAACTTGGTCAGGGCACGGTTGAGTGGCAACCAAACTTCGATGGTTCGATGAAAGAACCAATGATGCTGCCGGCTCGTCTGCCACATATCCTACTAAACGGTATTACAGGTATCGCGGTAGGTATGGCTACCGACATCCCGCCACATAACGTGCGTGAAGTAGCGGATGCTGCTGTTGCTCTGATTGATAATCCAAAGTCCGAGCTTGCGGATGTAATGCAACATGTGCAGGGCCCAGATTATCCAACAGAAGCTGAGATCATCTCGCCAAAAACGGATATCGAGAAGATCTATCGCACCGGTCGCGGCTCTATCAAGATGCGTGCGGTTTGGCACAAAGAAGGCAGTGAGATCGTTATTACTGCGCTTCCGCATCAGGTGTCTGGCTCTAAACTTCTAGAGCAGATTGCAGCGCAAATGCGTGCCAAGAAACTGCCTATGGTGGATGACCTGCGCGATGAGTCGGATCACGAGAACCCAACCCGTATCGTAGTAGTACCTCGCTCGAATCGAATTGATTGCGATCAGCTGATGAATCACCTGTTTGCTTCTACCGATCTTGAGAAGAACTATCGTGTGAACCTAAACATGATAGGCCTAGATAAGCGTCCTCAGGTTAAGGGTTTGGTACAGATCCTGTCTGAATGGATAGAGTTCCGTCGTCAAACCGTGCGTCGTCGCCTGCAATACCGTCTAGACAAGGTTCTGGCTCGTTTACATATCCTTGAAGGTTTGCTGATTGCTTATCTCAACATCGATGAGGTTATAGAGATCATCCGTAATGAGGACGATCCAAAAGCTGAATTGATGAAACGCTTTGAGCTTTCAGAGATCCAAGCCGATGCCATCCTAGATACCAAACTTCGTCAGTTAGCCAAACTGGAAGAGTTTAAGATTCGCGGTGAGCAGGAAGAGCTAGAGAAGGAGCGCAAGCAGCTTGAGCTTCTATTAAGCTCTGAGCGTCGTCTGAATACTTTGATCAAGAAAGAGATCAAGGCGGACGCAGACAAGTATGGTGATGATCGCCGCTCACCAATCATCGAGCGTGCCGAGGCGCGCGCATTGACTGAGAAAGACCTGCTACCAAGCGAGCCAATTACGGTTGTGCTTTCTGAGAAGGGCTGGATCCGTCACGCCAAGGGCCATGAGGTGGATGCCTCAACCCTAAACTATAAGTCTGGTGATAAATACTTAGCTTCTGCACGAGGTAAGAGTAATCAGCAAGCTGTGTTCCTCGGCTCTGATGGCCGAAGTTATGCCCTTGAATCTCATTCATTGCCGTCGGCGCGTAGTCAGGGTGAACCTATTACGGGTCGCTTGAATATCTCTACTGGCACCACCATACGTCAAGTACTGATGGGCGAAGATGATCAGCTATGGCTAGTGGGCTCTGATGCTGGCTATGGGTTTGTGTGTAAGGGCAATGACCTAGTATCGAAAAACCGTAGTGGTAAAGCGCTAGTGAATCTTCCGCAGGGTGCTGAGATCATGCAACCGAGCCAGATTGCTGATCTAGATCAAGATGAGATTCTTGCCATCACTAACCAAGGCCGCATGTTGATGTTCCCTATTAAAGACCTGCCACAGCTTGGTAAAGGCAAGGGTAACAAGATCATTAATATCCCATCGGCTAAGGCTAAGTCTCGTGAAGAGGTACTGTCTCATCTAGCGGTCGTTCCTGCTGGGGCTTCTATTACTCTGTTTGCAGGAAAACGTAAGCTAGGCTTGAAACCTTCAGACCTAGAGAATTTCCGTGGTGAACGTGGCCGTCGAGGCTCTATGCTACCAAGGGGTCTACAGCGTGTAACCGCTATAGATATAGACCAAGAGTAAAAACAAAAATGGAGCTAATCGGCTCCATTTTTTATTCCATTACGGTGCGAGTGTCTTCGCCTACCGTCACAGGGATAGTCACCTGTTTACCATCTCGAATCACTAAGATATTTACCTTAGCACCGGGTCTGGCATCAGTGATGGCGTCCATCACGTTCTCACGATTATCTGCGGTTGTATCACCAATCTTCACAATAACATCTCGAGGCTTGATTCCGGCAACGTCAGCAGGGCCATCTTTTTCCACTCGAAGCACAACAATGCCACCGGTGAAGTTGCCTAACAGTAGGCGGTTAGTCATACGGCTAATATCTTGTCCATCCACCCCTATATAGCCACGGATTACGCGACCATCGGCGATGATCTTACTCATGATCTTGCGAGCCAACTGAGATGGAATAGCAAAAGAGATACCATAGGTTTCAAGGTCAGTAGCCTGCTGGAAAGAGGCGGTATTGATACCCACTAGCTCGCCTTGAGTATTTACCAAAGCGCCACCTGAGTTACCCTCGTTGATTGCTGCATCGGTCTGGATAAAGGCTTGTCTGCCATCACTGCTGATAGACGAACGACCCGTTGCTGAGATAATGCCGAAGGTTGTGGTTTGGCCTAGGTTATACGGGTTACCGATAGCCAGTACTACATCACCGACTTTAGCTGTGTAGTCTGGATTTAGTGGGATAACCGGAAGATCAGGTAGGGATATCTGCAGCACCGCAATATCGGTTCTTTGATCTTGACCGATAAGCTGCGCGCTAGCGATGCGACCGTCTTGTAGTGCAACGATCACCTGATCGGCTTTAGCGATAACGTGGTAGTTGGTAATGATATAGCCTTTGTCATTCACGATTACCCCAGAGCCCAGTCCTTGAGTTTTAAGCTTGCTGCGGTCATCTTCTGAGTATTGGCGGCTATAGATGTTTACTACTGCAGGAGCGGCGCGACGTACAGCTGTGTTAAACGAGATAGGTGAATCTTGAGCAATTTCTATCTTGGCTGGTGCGTTATTTGGTAGGAGATTACTACGCAATTCGGGCACCACAGCGATAACCAAGGCAGCAGCGAACAATCCAAGTAGAGTGGAGCGTAATAAAAATTTAAACATAAGTATCTCGACAAACCAGCGCGAGACTTAAGCATAACACTCTCTTTTAATTAAACAAAAGGGAAGCACCTCGGCTTCCCTTTCCTATAAATGGCGTGAATGATTATCTCACTACAATGACTATCTTACGGTCATCACGCTGTACGTTTAGCGCCAATACGTCTCCAGCTTTTTCCACTACCTTGCGGAATTCGCCTAGATTAGAGACGCGCTGACGGTTCACACCAACAATAATGTCGCCAGCTTGCAGTTGATAGGATTGAGCAGGAGAGCCCTCGGCTACCGAGGTGACCTTCACCCCTTTAGTCTCATCGCTCTTACTAGTGTTGCTCAGCTCAGCACCTGATAGCCCTTTGTGGATCTGCTCAGCCTTGGCTTGCTGCATCTGAGATTCACCCAAGGTAACATCGAAGTCCTTCTTATCACCGTCACGGATAACGCCTAGAGTAATTTCCTTACCCGCACCTAGAGTAGCTACTTTGGCGCGCAGTTCGCTGAAGGTGTTGATGCTCTTACCGTTTAGAGAAACGATAATATCGCCCGCTTGCAGACCCGCTTTCTCGGCAGCACTGTCAGGCATTACCTGATTGACGAATGCACCCTTGCTCGACTCGTAGCCTAGCGCTTCAGCAAGCTCGGATGTGATCTCTCCACCTTGAACACCAAGCATGCCTCGCTTCACCTCACCATGTTGAATAATTTGATCGGTCAGGTTTTTCATCATATTGGAAGGAATGGCAAAGCCGATACCCACGTTACCGCCATTAGGACCTAGGATGGCGGTGTTAATACCGATTAGCTCGCCATTTAGGTTTACCAGAGCACCACCAGAGTTACCGCTGTTGATAGCCGCATCGGTTTGAATAAAGTTTTCTAGATTCTCAAGGTTTAGGCCGCTGCGGCCAAGGGCTGAGACAATACCTGAGGTAACGGTTTGCCCTAGGCCAAACGGGTTGCCGATGGCTACTGTAAAGTCACCCACGCGTAGCTTGTCTGAATCGGCGAGCTTAATCTGAGTCAGGTTCTTAACCTTCTTCTCTAGCTTGAGAAGAGCAACGTCGGTCATCTGGTCGCCGCCTACTAGCTCAGCGTCGTATTCACGACCATCAGTAAGCTGAACTTTGATGGTATTAGCACCATTGATTACGTGGTAGTTGGTAACGATATAGCCCTTATCGGCATCGATAATAACGCCTGAGCCTAGCCCTCTAAATGGACGCTCGCGGACTTGGTCTGCTGGGAATTCATCGCCGAAGAAGAAGCGAAAGCTCTCTGGGATTCGTTGTCTTGAAACTTGGGTGCCCTCGACAGCAATGCTGACAACGGCAGGGGAAACTTGCTCTAGCATAGGCGCTAGACTAGGTAATGCTTGCCCTTCTACTTGAGTAGGCAAAGCGGCACTGGCATGCAGCGGCGTGATGATTGAACTTAAGCTTAAAGCAACGACTGATAGAGCCAGCAAAGGTTTTTTCATCATAAACTCCTTTCACGATTAAACCTCGAATCGCCCGAAAAGTGATTCAAAAGGGCACTAAGGTGTACGAAGAAATATGACACAAAAAACCAGTGCCAGTTCCATTTTTACTTAACTTTTTGACGCTTGAAGCATCAATCTAAAGTTGCACAAAAGTTAGCCTAGGTGGCTTTTACTGCTTCAGGTGCTTTTAAAATTACCTTTTCTTCTTCCTTCAACATGCCTGTTGCGCCGTTGGCATAGTCTTTTGGTTGAGCATCCGCTTCAGGCTTAGATGTATCGTCTTGCTTGGCTTCGATGCGCTTAGCAAACGGGTTATCTTGCTCTGGAAGGTTTGGCAGTAGGTCGTTTGAGGTCTTCGCCATATGCTCATAAAGCTTGCGATACTCTTTGCCCAGGTTGTCTAGCATGTTCGCCGTTTCAGAGAAGTGATCGTTGAGATCTTGGCGCTGTTGTTCGAGCTCGAACTTAGAGGTTTCTAGCTCTTTTTGAAGCTCTTTTTGCTTCTGATATTGTGGGGTAGTAATGCGAGAAATGATAATTCCGATGATGATTCCCGCGAATAGGCCGATGATTGCATAAATCCAAGGCATAGTCGTTCCTTTTATTATTTTGTTAACAACTGAGTTACCGTGCGCTTACACCTTAACCCACCTCATGTTACTATGAGAAGCCCTACCAATAAAGAACCCAGTCTTCACTTATTGATACCTATGACACCTTTACAAAAATACCAACAAGACATAGACATTCATGGTTTTCAGTATGACTCTGAACAATATAAAGCAGTTGAGGCTTTTGAACACCTTTATCAACGCTTTGTTACCTTTCAACATAGCAGACCTGAAAAGCCAACGGGGTGGAAGGCTTGGTTCAGTAAGCCAGAACCAATAGAAGCGCCACAGGGATTATACGTCTGGGGTGGGGTAGGTAGGGGCAAAACCTATTTGATGGATAGCTTTTATGATCTCTTGCCGACTAAGCGAAAGGTGCGGATGCACTTTCACCGCTTTATGTATCGTGTACACGATGAATTAAAGGCACTAGATAAGCAGAGTGATCCGCTTGAGGTAGTTGCCGATAGATTTAAGCAAGAGACAGACGTTATCTGCTTTGACGAGTTTTTTGTGTCGGATATCACTGATGCCATGTTGCTTGGTACTTTATTCCAAGCTCTGTTTGCTCGAAACATTATGCTAGTGGCAACCTCGAATATTCCTCCGCATCTCTTGTATCGTAATGGTCTGCAACGTGCGCGCTTTCTTCCTGCTATTGCGCTTATTGAAAAGAACTGCGTTATTCATGAGCTCGACAGTGAGAATGACTTTAGGATGCGCACCTTGGAGCAGGCGGAGCTTTATCATCATCCATTAGATAAGGTGGCTGGTGAAAACCTCGAGCGCTACTTCAAGCAGCTTAGTGCCATTGAGGTAGAAGAGGGCAATGCCTGGAATCAGATAGAGGTGAATCATCGCCTTATCGACATCAACAAGGCATATAACGGTGTATTGATGGCGAGCTTCGCAGAGCTCTGTCAGACCACTCGCAGCCAGAATGACTATATAGAGATTTCGCGTGAGTATCACACTGTGCTGCTTAGCGAACTTCCTCAGATAGACAGCAACAACGATGATGCAGCAAGGCGCTTTATCGCTTTGGTGGATGAGTTCTACGAGCGGAACGTGTGCTTGATAATTTCGGCGGCTGTACCGTTAAACGAATTGTATGTCGGTGAAAGATTGAGCTTTGAGTTTCAGCGTTGTGAATCGCGCCTGACTGAGATGCAAAGTCAAGACTACCTCAGCCGTGAACACCTTGCGTAGCAGGGGAAAGGTGTAAAAATAACGGTCAAAAAAGTCTCAAAGAGGATTGCGTTTTAACCGCACACGGGTATAATCTTGCGACCCACCGTTACTGCGGGTGATTTTCTTCACAGAAATTACCGAAGAGTGCCACCACTCGAAGGGGTGATGAATGGGCTCTTAGACAGTGGGAGCATAAGCTCCTTTTAGTTTAATTTTTAAATAACGGGTTATTATTAGCATGAAAACTTTCGTTGCTAAACCAGAAACTGTAAAACGCGACTGGTACGTTGTAGACGCTGAAGGTAAAACTCTTGGCCGTCTAGCAAGTGAAATTGCATCTCGCCTACGTGGCAAACATAAAGCTGAATACACTCCTCACGTTGACACTGGTGATTACATCATCGTTATCAACGCTGAGAAAGTTACTGTAACTGGTAACAAAGCTGCAGGTAAAACTTACTACCGTCACTCTGAATTCCCAGGTGGTCTTAAATCAATCACTTTTGACAAGCTGATTGAGCGTAAGCCTGAGATGGTTATCGAACTAGCGGTTAAAGGTATGCTACCACGTGGTCCTCTAGGCCGTGCTATGTACCGTAAGCTAAAAGTTTACGCTGGCGCTGAGCACAACCATGTTGCTCAACAACCACAAGTACTAGACATCTAATTGGGGATTATGAAAATGGCAGAGAATCAATACTACGGCACTGGCCGTCGCAAAAGCTCAGCTGCTCGTGTTTTCATCAAACCGGGCGCTGGTAACATCGTAATCAACAAGCGTAGCCTTGATGAGTACTTCGGTCGTGAAACTTCTCGCATGGTTGTTCGTCAGCCTCTAGAGCTAGTTGAAATGACTGAGAAGCTAGACCTATACATCACTGTTTCTGGTGGTGGTATCTCTGGTCAAGCTGGTGCTATCCGTCACGGCATCACTCGCGCTCTTATGGAGTACGATGAGTCTCTACGTCCTGCTCTACGTGCAGCTGGTTACGTTACTCGTGACGCTCGTCGCGTTGAACGTAAGAAAGTTGGTCTACGTAAAGCACGTCGTCGTCCACAATTCTCGAAGCGTTAATCTTTCTTTTACAGAAAGAGCAATGCTCCAGTTTTATGCTGGAATTGTGTCAAAAAAGCTCGGTTTTATACCGGGCTTTTTGTTTTTTTGCTCTCCAAAAACTCCTTATCTGATAACCGCTTCTATCCCCTCGCTGTCACTTTTATCCTTTTTGTGACCTGTGCTCTGATTTTGTTTACATATGTTGTAAAAAAGTAGCTTTATCTTGTCTTAAAGTAGCGCTTTCTTTATCATTTCCCACCATAAAAATAGAAATATCTAGCTCTGTTAATGGAGTAGTTTTGTCCTAAGGAGCAAATGGGAGAATGTTGGATGAGCAATGCGCCGCTAAATAATGGACGCCGCAAGTTTCTGACCGCCACTACAGCAGTAGTTGGTGGCTTGGGAGCAGCTGCAGTGGCCGTACCCTTTATAAAATCTTGGAATCCAAGTGCTCGAGCTAAGTCCGCGGGTGCCCCAGTAGAGTTTGACATCAGCAAGCTTGAAGAAGGCCAAATGGCTCGTGTTATTTGGCGTGGCCAACCGGTATGGGTGGTTCGCCGTGGTGAGTCAACGCTCACCGAACTCGGAAAGATCGAAGGTCAACTTCGTGACCCGAACTCAGTCGAAGAACAGCAACCTTCTTATGCTCAAAATCCTTACCGTTCTTTGAAGCCTGAAATCTTTGTTGCCGTGGGTCTATGTACGCACCTAGGTTGTTCACCAACATACTTGCCGAATAGCTTTGGCGAGCAGGTGAGCGGTCTTAGGTCTGGATTCTTCTGTCCTTGCCACGGTTCGAAATTTGATATGGCAGGCCGTGTATTCCAAGGCGTTCCAGCTCCGTATAACCTAGCAGTTCCGCCACATATGTATCTGGATGATAACTTGCTGTTGATCGGCGAAGATGAAGGAGAAGCGTAATGGAGGCTTTACTCGGCTGGATTGAGAAGCGCATCCCGGCAATGAATGCTTATCGCAAGCACATGTCGGAATACCCTCAACCAAAAAACTCTAACTTTTGGTACATCTTTGGTGCCTTGGCGATGTTGGTTCTTGTTAACCAGATCGTTACAGGTATCTGGCTAACCATGAACTATGTTCCTTCGGCTGAAGGCGCATTCGCATCGGTTGAATACATCATGCGTGACGTAGAGTACGGTTGGCTACTGCGTTATATGCACTCAACGGGCGCATCTTTCTTCTTTATCGTTGTTTATCTGCACATGTTCCGTGGTCTTATCTACGGTTCTTATCAGAAGCCGCGTGAGCTAGTTTGGCTATTCGGTATGCTTCTGTTCGTAGTGCTAATGGCTGAAGCTTTCATGGGCTACATGCTTCCTTGGGGACAGATGTCTTACTGGGGTGCTCAGGTAATCATTGGTCTGTTTGGTGCTATCCCGGTAATCGGTGATGACCTAACCCTATGGATCCGTGGTGACTATGTAATCTCAGGTGCGACTCTAAACCGCTTCTTTGCGCTACACGTAATCGCACTTCCAATCGTGTTACTACTGCTTGTTGCTCTGCACATCCTAGCGCTGCACGAAGTAGGTTCAAACAACCCAGACGGTATCGACACTAAACTGCCAAAAGGCACTATGGGTGACGACTACGAGCCTGAATTCAAGTTCCACGAAGACTACAGCAAGAAATACGACATTATCGATTCTATGCCGTTCCACCCATATGGAACCCTGAAGGATCTCTTCTATGTCGGTGTATTCTTGTTGTTCTTTAGTTATGTGCTGTTCTTTGCACCGGCTATGGGTGGATTCTTCCTTGAGCCGCCAAACTTTGAAGTGGCTAACCCACTGAAAACGCCTGAACACATCGCACCTGTTTGGTACTTCTCTCCAAACTACGCAATCCTGCGTGCGATCCCTGACAAGCTGATTGGTTTCGTCTTCTTTGGTGGTTCGATTGTGGTTCTATTCCTACTGCCGTGGATTGACCGTTGTAACGTTCGCTCGTTCCGCTACCGTAGCAAGATCCACCTAATCAACCTCATTCAGTTCACCATCTCATTTGTGGGTCTGGGTGTACTTGGTACCTTGCCAGCAACAGAGCTGTATACCAACCTGTCGCGCTTGTTCAGCCTAGGTTACTTCATGTTCTTCGTAGTGCTGTTTATCTACAGTAAGAACGAAAAGACTAAGACACTACCGACAAGGGTTACTAAATAATGAAAAAGCTACTCGTATTATTATTTGCGTTAGTACCTGCAATCGGTTTTGCGGCTGGTGGTAGCGCAGTCCCTCTGGACAAAGCAAACAATGATATTCGTGATGAAGCGTCACTGCAGCGCGGTGCTCAAACCTTTATGAACTACTGTTTTGGCTGTCATGCTACTCAGTATCAGCGTTATGAGCGTGTTGCTACAGACCTTGGTATTCCAGTTGATCTGATGCGTGAGAACCTGATGTTTGATTCAAACAAAAACATCGGTGACCTGATGACCAACAGCGTACCTCAAGAAGACGCAGCTAAGTGGTTTGGTGTGGCTCCGCCGGATCTAACACTAACCGCGCGTGTTCGTGGTGTTGACTGGCTATACACTTATCTTCGTTCATTCTATGAAGACCCAAGTCGTCCATTTGGTGTGAACAACGTTATCTTCCCAAGCGTTGGTATGCCACATGTACTTGAAGAGCTTCAGGGTGTGCCTAAGCCTATCTATGAAAACAAGATGGTTGATGGCCAAGAAGAGAGCGTAGTGGTTGGCGTTCAAACCGATGGTACAGGTGAGCTTAGCCAGAGCGAATATGATGATGTGATTCGTGACCTAGTAAACTTCCTAGAATACGCTGGTGACCCAGTTCAGGTTGAACGTGAGCAAATGGGCTTGTGGGCAATGCTATTCTTACTAATATTTACTGGCGTTGCCTTCCTGCTGTATAAAGAGTATTGGCGCGATATTCACTAATTGTGATATCATACGGTGCTGATTTCTGTAATGGAGGCGTAATGCCTCCATTCTTATTTTAATGAATAATTTACCGGAGGGCTCATGGCTGTAGCTGCCAATAAACGTTCTGTGATGACTCTATTCTCAAGTGCTACTGATATGGCTAGTCATCAGGTACGAATCGTTTTAGCTGAGAAAGGGGTAAGTGTAGAGGTTGAGCTTGTTGATGAAGCTAACTTGCCTACCGAGCTTACAGAGCTAAACCCATATAAATCTGTACCAACCTTGGTTGACCGTGAACTGACTCTATATGATTCAAAGATCATCATGGAATACCTAGATGAGCGTTTCCCTCACCCGCCGCTAATGCCTGTTTACCCAGTAGACCGTGGTAAGAACCGTCTAATGATGTATCGCATCCAACGTAACTGGTACAGCCTTGCTGAGAAGATCATCGCTGGCAACGCTGAAGAAGCGGAAAAAGCTCGTCAAAAACTGCGTAACGACCTACTGATGCTTGGCCCTCTATTCGCTGAGAGCGAGTACTTCATGAGCGAAGACTTCAGCCTGATCGATTGCTACCTAGCTCCGCTACTTTGGCGTCTACCTACCTTTGGTATCGAGCTAACTGGCCCAGGCTCTAAAGAGCTTAAGGTTTACATGAACCGCGTATTCGAACGTGATTCATTCCTAGCTTCCCTAACAGAAGCTGAGCGTGAGATGCGTCTAGTTCGCTAATGGATATTTCAGCAATGACTCCACGTCGACCTTACCTGCTTCGTGCTTTTTACGAGTGGTTGGTTGAGAATGAGCTGACACCACACCTAGTGGTTGATGCCATGATGACGGGTGTTCGCGTGCCTGAAGAGTACGTACAGGATGGTCAAATCATCCTTAACGTTGCGCCTCGAGCAGTAGGCAACCTAGAGATGAGCAACGAGGCAGTAACCTTCCATGCTCGTTTTGGTGGTCGACCACACTCAGTAATCGTTCCTATCTATGCGGTGCAGGCTATTTATGCTCGCGAGAACGGTGCAGGCACCATGTTTGAGCCGGAAGAGGGCTACGATGAGATTGAAGAGAGTGAGGAAACTCAGCACCTCTCTTCAGCTGAGAGCCTAAAACCGATCGAAGCTGCGCCAAGCGACGAAGACCCAGGCCCAGATGATGAGCCGCCTCGTCCAAAAGGTCGTCCAAGCCTGCGTGTAGTCAAATAGACAAGTCGTAATTATTAAAAAAGCTCTAGCATCTCTGCTAGAGCTTTTTATTTTGTTGCGAGAAAAGGACTAGATGTCCTCTTCAACGATTCGGTTTGAAGAGTCTACATAGTCTACAGACTCTTCTTCAGTAAGGTTCTCTTTTGGTTGAGTCGTGGTCGCCTCAGGTGTTGCTGGGGTAGATTCGGTTAGATCTTCTACCGTTGCCTCTTTCTTCTCTGGCTCAGCTGCTTTCTCAACATCATCGATAGCGTTGCTTGCTACTACAAAACCACGGATAACGTGCTTAACATCAGATACGTTACGCGCAACCTCTGTTGCCACGTTAGCGTGCTCTGCAGTGACGTAACCAAACAGGAATACTTCGTTGTTCTCAGTGATTACTTTAATGCTCGCACCTTTTAGCTTAGCTTCTCGCGCAAAGGCAGATTTCACCTTGGTAGTAATCCAGCTATCACGGCTCATCTGACTAACACCGATAACAGGCTCAACGCGCAATTGGTTGTAGACCTTGCTTACACCTGCAACCTCTTTAACCTGCTCGGTTACTTGTTGCTTCATCTCTTCAGTTGGCACCTGTCCCATTAGAACTACGCGACCACGATAGGAGTTGGCGGCTATGCGCGCTTGCCCCTTGAAAGGAGATTTGTTACTGATAGCAGCAGCTTCAAACTCTACGTTGTTGTCTTGCCACACTTGGCGAGTAGAGCGGATATCAGACACGCTTTGGGTGTCGGCACCACGAGTTAGCGAGCCCGCACAGCCACTTAGAAGTAGGCTGGTAAGTAAGGCTGTAGCGGCCAGTTTGATTTTTCGAGTGTACAACATGAAATCACCCTAGATTGATTATTCTGTATGACTTGGGAATAGTACCTGATCAATAAGGTCACAGAGACAATGTAGCGTCAACATATGCACTTCATGAATGCGAGGCGTGCGGTTCGACGGAATGCGGATTTCTACATCGTGTTCACCCAGTAGGCCTGCCATCTCACCGCCGTCACCACCAGTTAGAGCGATGATGGTCATATCACGGGTTACCGCCGCTTCCATCGCCTTGATGATGTTCTTGCTGTTACCACTGGTAGAGATTGCCAGCAGGATATCGCCTTTTTGGCCGATGGCACGAACCTGTTTAGAGAACACTTCTTGGTAGTGGTAGTCGTTCGCTACTGCAGTCAGGGTTGCGATATCAGAGGTTAATGTCATAGCTGGAAGGCTTGGTCGCTCAGTCTCAAAGCGATTCAGTAGGCAGGAGACGAACTGCTGGGAATTGGCGTTAGAGCCACCGTTACCACAACATAGGATCTTGTTGCCGTTAAGCAATGTACTGACCATAGCCTGTGCCGCATGGGTAATGACGTCTGGCAAGGCTTCTGCCGCTGCGATCTGAATCTGGATGTTTTCGGTAAAACTGGCTTTGATGCTGTCGTGCATGTCTATCCTTCGGTTAATGCATTTTGTATCCATTCGATTTGATGCTCTGAGCCTGTGACAGTGATGACATCGAATCGAAAGTAGCTGTGATGAGGTGATTTGTTGTTTTTAGCCAGCCATACCTGAGCGGTTTTAAATAGCTTAGCTTGCTTAGAGGAGGTAACGGCTTCGCTTGCACTGCCATAGCCCTCGCTACTTCGGTATTTCACCTCTATAAAAATTATTTCTTCTCTATCGAGCATTATGAGGTCGATTTCGCCGCACTTTGCTCTAAAGTTTCGCTCAATGAGCTTGAGACCTTGGCCCTGAAGATATTCCAGAGCCTTGGTCTCAAAGGTGTGTCCAAGCTTTAGCTTATTTCTGAGCAGTCTCATATTCTGCCCAGCTTAGCTGGCGTTGAACTACGCAGTCGTCATCTATGCTAAGTACGCCAGTCTGACCCTGAACCGTAAGCCCTGGGCTTACCTTCATATTTGGAAGTGCATTCACTAGGCTGTATGCATCCATACCAAGCGCGCGCAGACGCTTAACCTGGAAGCTAGATTTCTCCCAAATAGAACCCATCTCTTTTTCAAGCTCTTGGTCCGGGCTCACTATCATAGGAATATCGCTGTAGGTTACGCCCGACAGGTCTTGCGATGCACGCTTCACACCTGTGTTGCTCAGTGAATTAGCGTATAGCTTTGGTGGCGTTGCTTCTGGGTTGATGGCTACGCTGATAAACGGCTTGATAAGGTTTAGCTCAGAGTCTTTAGCAATCACGTAAACCGCATCGATATCACGGCGAGAGCGCTCAGAAGATTCAAGCTCCATACCCAGTAGCTTGTCCATCTGCGCAATACGGCGTTGGCTCTGCTGAAGGCCAAACACGCTGTTTACCGCAAGCTGTAGCTGGCTGTTTGATTTAAAGTAGCTGGTTGCCGCCTTAGTATCTTGCTGTTCTTGCCATGCATCTTGGAACGCCTTAGCCATTCGGCGACCGTAAGAGCCACTCGGTGCAATCACCAGCGGATACTTGGCACCAGACTCTGCTAGGTGTTTTGCCGCTTCTTCTGCTTCTTGTTCTGGAGATAACGTCACATAGCAGAACTGATTATCAGCAATCACATCATCTGGGAAGTTTAGCGCCAGCATAGGAATTGGATTCGCACTTTCTTGCTGCAGTTGCTGAAGCTTTTCAATCTCATCCTTCATCAGCGGGCCAACAACAAAGTCGACGTTCTCTTCGATAAGCTGCTGGTCGATCTCTTCGGCACTCGACTTGTTGCTGTCGATCACTATGTAGTCGGTGTTTGGATCGCGCTCTTGATCGCGCATCATACCAAATACGAATCCATCGCGGATGATCTTGGCCTGTTTCGCAAACTTACCACTCAGAGGGAGAACCAGTGCTGTCTTTGCTGGCTGTAGGATCTCTAGTGCCAGCAGTTCACGTAGCTCGGTTGGAGTATAAAGTGCCGCAGGGTGGCTGAAGTTGTTATCAATCCACTGCTGTACGGTTTTTTGCAGTCTTGGCAGATTTCCACCCAAAGTCAGTTGGTGGATAGCAAGTTCACGCCAGCCATCTAGGTCTTTTTCATCTTCATTTACTGTAATGGCACTCAGGTCATCGACAGAGGCTGAGGTTAATAGTGCCCAGATGTGGTCAGAATTCTGTTGCTGCTGATCTTCGGTTAGGAAGTCCGCTCCATAGATTAGCTCTTCAGCTGCCTTGATTGGTTGATAAAGGGCTTGGTAGATATCAGCACGCAGTTCGTAGTAGCGATGCCACTGGTCACGGTCTAGCTTCCACTGGTTCTGGAAGTTCAGTTGCTTGATAGCATCGGTTGGCTGGTCGTTGTTCAAAAGAAGCTCTGCACGAGCCAATTGCCATTCAGCCTGCTGCGCTTCGCTCATCTGAAGTTGGGCAAGGCGACGGATAATACGGTTCGCAAGATCGGTATTGTTCTCGTCGATTGCCGCTTTAAGGGATAGAATCAGCCAATCTACCTGCAGTGAGCCTTCGGCACCATCTGCTTTCATCAGATAAAACTCTGAGGTTTGAGTCGGCTCATTCAAAATATTAGACTGTTGCGCTACGTCCGGGCCCGGTTGGGTTGAACAGGCGGCAAGAAGTACAGACAATGCAATTGGGGTAAGAATGCGTGATACACTGTATTCGGATCGTTTTTTTTGCGCCATGAGTTCTTTAAATCGTGTGGGTTAGTTCCTCTATATTAATCCCTCAAGTGACGGTAAACAAATGACAGATAACAATTCTTGCGAAACTCCTACAGTAACCGAACAAGGGACCCTCTATATAGTACCCACACCTATCGGAAATCTGGGTGATATTACTGAGCGTGCCGTTCAGGTTCTGAGTCAGGTTGACCTGATTGCAGCCGAGGATACAAGGCATACGGGGCGTTTACTTTCACATCTAAATATTTCTACTCGCACCTTTGCCCTGCATGACCACAACGAGCAGCAAAAAGCGCAGGTTCTGGTAGAAAAGCTGTCGCAGGGGCAGAGCATTGCCTTGGTTTCTGATGCAGGCACGCCACTTATCAGTGACCCTGGTTATCATCTAGTAAACCAATGTCGTGCGGCAGGGCTAAGAGTCGTGCCTCTTCCTGGTGCGTGCGCTGTGATAGCGGCTCTTAGTGCATCAGGCTTGCCATCAGATCGCTTTAGCTTTGAAGGCTTCTTGCCACCAAAGAGCAAGGGGCGTCGTGATAAGTTTCTTGAACTAGCTAAGGTTGAGCGCACCTGTATCTTTTATGAATCACCACATCGCATCATGGACTCATTAGACGACATGCTGGCTATTCTTGGCCCTGAGCGTCAGGTGGTCTTGGCGCGTGAGCTGACAAAAACCTTTGAGACCATTCAAGGCATGCCATTAGGCGAGCTAATTCCTTGGCTTAAAGAAGATGAAAATCGTACGCGTGGTGAGATGGTACTTCTAGTGCATGGCTATCGTGAGCAGGCCAGTGATGAACTGCCTGAAGAAGTAAAACGCACCCTTGGCATCTTGGTTAAAGAGCTTCCTTTGAAGAAGGCTGCTGCAATGACGGCTGAGATCTACAACCTGAAGAAGAATGCCTTATATAAGTGGGGTCTAGAAAACCTAGACTAAGGCTAGAACTCTCTGTTGTAGACTTTTATTGCTGAGCGCTATACAATCCGCGCCGGAGCTAACCAGATAGTCGCTGCTTCGTTGATGTCCTTAGGGAGACTGACGGAGGGGAGGAAAGTCCGGGCTTCATAGAGCAGGGTGCCAGGTAACGCCTGGGGGGTGCAAGCCTACGACAAGTGCAGCAGAGAGAATACCGCCGATGGCCTTCGGGCACAGGTAAGGGTGAAAGGGTGCGGTAAGAGCGCACCGTGCGACTGGCAACAGTTCGTAGCAAGGTAAACTCCACCCGAAGCAAGACCAAATAGGCCCTCACATTGCGTTGCTCGCGTAAGGGGGCGGGTAGGTTGCTCGAGCCAGTGAGCGATTGCTGGCCTAGACGAATGGCTATCACCGCGCAAGCGGGACAGAACCCGGCTTATCGGTAAGCTCCTCCAATTAAGATTAGGCCTCGAACGAAAGTTCGGGGCCTAATTGCTTTCTGAAAGCAGAGGTTTCATAACTAGTATGAATCTCGTTCCGTAAACTCTTCAGGTTTGACAATTTTCGGTAGATTAATTGTGAGATTTCACTCACAAACGCTGACGAAACTCTTTGTTTTCAGTACACTAAAGTATTGTTTTCAACAACCCAACCGAGCTTTCCAAATGAGCGAACAATTCAAGCATGTTTCCGTGCTGCTCGAAGAATCCATCGATGGTCTTAACATCAAGCCAGACGGTATCTATATCGACGGCACCTTTGGTCGTGGCGGCCATAGCCGAACTATCCTGTCCAAGCTAGGTGAGAACGGCAAGCTTTATAGCATTGACCGAGACCCTCAGGCGATTGCGGAAGCAAACAAGATCGATGACCCGCGTTTCAACATCATCCATGGCCCGTTCTCTGGTATGGCTGAGTACGCAGTGGAGCGAGGTCTTGAAGGTAAGGTTGATGGTGTACTACTAGATCTGGGCGTATCTTCTCCGCAGCTTGATGACGCAGAGCGTGGCTTTAGCTTTATGAAAGATGGCCCACTGGATATGCGTATGGATCCGACTTCTGGGATTCCGGTATCTAAGTGGCTCGCTGAAGCAGACGTTGAAGATATCACTTGGGTGATTCGTGAGTTTGGTGAAGATAAACACGCTTGGCGTATCGCCAAAGCTATCGTGGCTTACCGCGAGGATGAAGAGAACGAACCTCTAACTCGTACTTCCCAACTGGCAAAGCTTATCTCTGAAGCAGCACCAAAGAGCTTTAAAGAGAAGAAGCACCCTGCGACTCGAGCTTTCCAAGCGTTTCGCATCTATATCAACAGTGAGCTGGATGAGATCGCGACAGCACTAAATGGTGCCAAGAAGATCCTTGCACCTGAAGGTCGCTTATCGGTGATCAGCTTTCACTCCCTTGAAGATCGCATGGTGAAGCAGTTTATGCGTAAAGAGAGCAAGGGGCCGCAAGTGCCACACGGTATTCCTATGACGGAAGATCAGATCAAGGCGTTAGGAAGTGCGGCATTTAAGACCGTGGGTAAGGCTATTAAACCATCCAAAAACGAATTGGATGTTAATGTACGTGCTCGAAGCTCAGTATTGAGAATCGCTGAAAAACTATGACCAAGAAGACAAGGAAGTTGATAAAGCCTAAACAGGCGGTCACAGCTAAGCGTAAACCACGTGCCGAGGCATCAAAGAAGGTTCGAGTTAATCGACCTTTCGCGCGCAAGCGCACTAAACCTTCTATCAAGGAGTTGATCACTCAGCCGTTTGGTGAGCGTATTGAAACCCCTGATCATGAACAGATTCCGCTACTGGGTGTTCATATCGTGCGCGACCTGTTTACCGCAGGTCGTATCCCTATGTTTCTGCTCATTATTATCTTCTTTAGTGCTATGTCGGTTGTGCTCACCACGCACCTAACTAGACAGGCTATCGATCATAAGAATCAGGCGCTAACGGCACGTGAGAAGCTGGATGATGAGTGGCGAAATCTTATCATCGAAGAGAATTCGTTGTCTGAGCATAGCCGAGTGCAAAAAGTGGCGGTTTCCGAATTGGAAATGACACGTCCTGATTCTGATAAGGAAGTCTTGGTTAAACTGAAATGAAGCCAAAAAAGTCAAAACCAAAGAATAAACGCGTGGTGAATAAGAAACCCAATACCATGACCGAGGTGATGGAATCTGGGATTATCCGTTGGCGCTATATGACAGTGCTCGGATTCGCCTTTCTGTTGTTAGCAGCACTAGTTGCGCGCGTTGCCTATATCCAAATTATCGAACCTGATACCCTTATAAAACAAAGTGATATGCGTTCAGTACGCGTACACAATGTGCCTTCTGCTCGCGGTATTGTTTCCGATCGCAATGGTGAGCAGATAGCGGTCAGTGTTCCGGTTCAGGCAGTATATGCCGACCCTAAAACCATCTTTGAAAAAGGCGATGCCCTAACCGATGTGAAGCGCTGGCAGGCGTTGGCTCAGGTTCTACAGCTAGAGCCTGAAGAGATGATCTCGCGTATCGAACGCAACAAGACACGCCGCTTTATCTACCTTGCTCGTCAGGTGAGCCCTGCTATGGCCAAGTACATCAAAGAGCTGAAGCTGAAAGGCATTGGCATGTCCAGTGAGTCGCGTCGCTATTACCCTGCTGGTGAGATCAGTGCTCATATCGTGGGTATTACAGGAATCGATGGTCACGGTCAGGAAGGTATAGAAAAGAGTTTCGATAAGTGGCTTTCTGGCTCTGATGGTTCGCGAAAGATCCGCAAAGATAGAGACGGTCGCGTGGTGGAGAATATCTCTTCAACTCAAGGCCAGCAGGGCAAACCTCTACAATTGACTATCGATCAGCGCATTCAAGCGATCGCCTATCGCGCTATTAAGCAAGCAGTGGCTGACCACAGGGCTACCTCAGGTACTGTTGTAGTGCTTGATGTGGAAACCGGTGGCGTGCTGGCTATGGTAAATGCACCATCTTACAACCCTAACTCTCGTGAGCAGCTACAAAGTTTTAGGATGCGTAACCGCGCCATTACGGACCCGTTAGAGCCTGGCTCTACGGTGAAACCGTTCGTGGTGCTTACAGCACTAGAGACAGGCACAGCCGACGAAGAGACCATCATAGATACCGGTAATGGTATCTTCCGAATCGGTGGTAGCCGCGTTCGAGATACCTCGCTCGTAGGTAAGGCCGACCTTAAAACCATCCTGAAGAAATCCAGTAACGTGGGTGTGGCTAAGCTAGCACTTGGTATGCCACTGGATGCGCTACTGGGCACCTATAGCTCAATTGGTTTTGGTTCTACCTCCGGCATCAACCTTGTGGGTGAAACCCCCGGGCTTTTCCCTAATCGTCGCCGTTGGTCAGATTTTGAGATCGCAACTTTAGCGTTTGGCTATGGTATGGCGATTACCCCGTTACAACTTGCTCATGCCTATGCAACTTTGGGTAACTACGGCAAGTTTATGCCACTACATATTGTTAAATCTCAAAAAGGCCTTGAAGCAAAGCAGGTACTATCCAAACACAATAGCGCTGAGGTGCTGGAAATGCTTGAGGCGGTAACTCAACCAGGCGGTTCTGCGATACGTGCTCGCGTTCCAGGCTATCGCGTGGGAGCCAAAACGGGTACCTCACGTAAAGCAAATGCGGGTGGCTATAGTGATGAGTATGTTTCTTTGACCGCAGGCCTGGCTCCCATCAGTCACCCACGTATTGCTATGGTGGTTGTGGTGAATGAACCTCAAGGCGATGAATACTATGGTGGTGCAGTGGCAGCACCTGTTTTTGGTGAGGTAATGAAGGGCGCATTGCAGATCCTAAACGTTACCCCAGATGCTCCGAAGGAATAATTTAGCTATGCACGCGAACTGCACCCTAGCTTATCTACTTGAACCTTGGCTCAAATCCGTTGATGACAAGATAGCCAATATCTCTATCTCCGAGCTCGAGTTGGACAGTCGAGCCATCTCGGAGGGCACGACCTTTGTTGCTGTGAAAGGCCACACGGTCGATGGTCGAAAGTTTATTTCAGGTGCGATAGAAAGCGGGGCTAATGCAGTCATAGCCGAAAGCGATGAAGACTATCCTCACGGCACCCTATTGTGGATAGAGAATACTCCGGTTATCTATCTAGACTCTCTTGGCAGTCGTTTATCAGCTCTAGCAGGCCGCCTCTATCCAAGTGATGGCCTCGAGCTTATTGCGGTTACAGGCACTAACGGCAAGACCACCATTACTCAGTTAATAGCCCAGTGGCTCGATAAGGTGAACCTGCCGACCGCGGTAATGGGCACAACCGGTAATGGCTTTCTTGATGATCTGCAGGTAGCTAAGAATACCACGGGTAGCGCAGTCGAGATCCGTAAGATATTGAGTGGGTTAGCCAGTAAAGGCGCTAAGTATACCGCTCTAGAAACCTCTTCCCATGGGTTGGTTCAGCACCGCATCAAGGCACTGAATTTTGTTGCGGGTGTGTTTACTAATCTAAGCCGTGATCACTTGGATTACCACGGCTCTATGGCTGAATACGCCAAGGCGAAACTGAGTTTGTTTACTGAACACGATTGCCAACATAAGGTGATCAACGCCGATGATAGCGTGGGGCAGGAGTGGATTGAGATCTTGCCAGATGCGATTGCGGTTTCTCTGATTGCTAAGCCACAAACCAAACAGTTTATGTTTGCCTCCAACGTTCGCTACTCAGAACAGGGCATCGAGATCGAGTATCAAAGCCATTGGGGTGAAGGCAGACTACATGCTCCGCTAATCGGAGAGTTTAATGCCAGCAATCTACTACTTGCTTTTGCTACCTTGCTAGCCCTTGGTGCGGACAGAAAATCTCTGGAGAAAACCGCTACCGAACTTAATCCTGTAATTGGCCGGATGGAACTCTTTCAAACTGCTGACAAGGCTAAGATAGTCGTTGACTATGCTCATACTCCAGATGCTCTAGAAAAAGCGTTGTGCGCCTTGCGTGTTCACTGCGAAGGAAAACTCTGGGCCATATTTGGTTGTGGTGGTGATAGAGACAGAGGGAAGCGTCCTATGATGGCTGAGATTGGTGAAAAATTTGCTGACCAGATCATTCTGACTGACGATAACCCACGCAGCGAAGACCCTCAGCAGATCATACAAGACATGCTAAAAGGCGTGTCAGATCAAAAATATGTACAGGTCGAGCATGATAGATTTAGCGCCTTGTCCTATGCTGTTGAAAATGCCTCAACTAAAGACATTATCTTGATTGCAGGCAAGGGGCACGAGGACTATCAGATTATCGGAGATAAGACTATTCACTATTCAGACAGGGAGTCAGCGATGACTTTGTTGGAGAACGCCTCATGATTCGTTGCCAGCTTTCCGAACTAGTTGAGCCATTGAATGCCAAGCTAGTAGGTAACGATACCTCTATCACTTCAGTTTCCACCGATAGCCGAAATATCCAAGCAGAACAACTCTTTATCGCCCTTGTGGGCGATAAGTTTGATGCGCACAATTTTTGTGAGCAGGCTGCTGCTGACGGTGCAGCTGCTCTGCTGGTCGAGCGAGAGCTCCCAGTTAATGTGCCTCAGCTTATCGTCGAGGATACTCGCATTGCCCTAGGTCAATTAGGCGCTTGGGTATTTGCTAAGATGCAAATGCCAAAAGTGGCGATCACCGGAAGCTGTGGCAAGACCACGGTAAAAGAGATGGTAGCCTCTATTTTAGGCTTGCAAGGCGAGGTCCTTGCCACGTTAGGCAACTTTAATAACGACATCGGTGCACCTTTGACGCTATTGCGCGCTACTGAGCAACATGATTTTGCGGTTATTGAATTAGGCGCGAATCATGTTGGTGAGATCGATTACACGGTGAAACTGGTTCAGCCAGATATTGCTGTTGTGAATAATGTCGCCGCCGCACACCTTGAAGGATTTGGTTCTATCGATGGGGTTAAGCAGGCAAAAGGCGAGATATTTAACACCCTAAAACCTGAGGGTTTAGCTCTATACAACCTAGATAGCCAAGGCGGTGAAATGTGGCAGAAGAAGCTCTCTGCGACCCGCGTCCAAACCTTTGCATTAGAGAACTCTCAAGCCGAGTTTTACGCTGCAAAAATTGAAGTAGATGAAGACGGATGTGCCTTGTTCCATCTGCATTCGCCATTTGGTATGGCTGAAATAAAGCTGAATATTGTCGGCAAACATAATGTCGCCAATGCAGTAGCCTCTGCTGCAATTACCCTTAATATGGGCGTGCCTATGCCTCAAGTTATTGAGGGCCTACAGGCAATGCAGCAGGTTAAAGGCCGAGTTGCCGTTGAGCGACTTTCTCCGACAATTCGTCTTATTGATGATACCTATAACGCAAGCGTGCCAGCCATGAAAGCAGCCGCAGATCTGCTCTCTACCTTCTCCGGTAAGCGCTGGCTGGTATTGGGCTATATGGCTGAATTAGGTGAAGAAAGTGTTGAACTTCATCGTCAAGTCGGACAACATGCGGCTCAATTTTCGTTTGAGCATGTGCTGACTTATGGTGAAGACACTAAGGCTATCAGCGAAGAAACTGGTGGTATTCACTTTGAAGATCATCAGAGCATGCTCGAGTATGTCGAACAGAACATTTTATTAGACTCACAATCTCAACACACCTTGCTAGTGAAGGGTGCCAACAGCGCACAAATGGGCAAGGTAGCCGCTGCTTTGAAGGAGAAGCTTAAATGATTATCTGGCTAGCGGATTTAATTCAGCCATATTTCTCTTTTTTCCGTCTTTTTGACTACCTGTCTTTCCGCTCAATCATGAGTATTTTGACAGCGCTGGGTATCTCATTGTGGATGGGCCCAAGACTGATTGCTCGTCTACAGATGCTGCAGATCGGTCAGATTGTTCGTCATGACGGTCCTGAATCACACCTAAGCAAACACGGCACTCCGACCATGGGTGGCGTAATGATCTTGGCGGCTATTACCATTACTGTTTTGCTTTGGGCAAACCTTTCTAATCCATATATCTGGGCGGTGTTATTTGTATTGCTTGGCTATGGCGCTGTGGGTTTTGTGGACGACTATCGTAAGGTAGTTCGCAAGAACACCGATGGTCTGATTGCTCGCTGGAAATACTTCTGGCAGTCGACCATAGCTATAGTGGTAGCCTTTGCTCTATACGCTCATGGTAAAGATACCGCTGCAACTCAGCTTGTGGTGCCTTTCTTTAAAGAGATCATGCCTCAGCTAGGTCTGTTTTATGTGGTGCTTACCTACTTTGTGATTGTGGGTACCAGTAACGCGGTTAACCTGACTGATGGTCTAGACGGTCTAGCTATCATGCCGACTATCTTGGTGGCTGCGGGCTTTGCTGTGATCGCCTATGCGACAGGTAACGTGAACTTCGCTCAGTATCTACATATTCCATATATCCCTTACACCAGTGAGCTTGTGATCTTCTGTACCGCTATAGTAGGTGCAGGCCTTGGCTTCTTGTGGTTTAACACCTATCCAGCTCAGGTATTTATGGGCGATGTGGGCTCTCTAGCCCTAGGTGGTGTGCTTGGCACGATTGCAGTTCTTGTTCGCCAAGAGTTTGTGCTAGTGATCATGGGCGGTGTATTTGTAATGGAAACCCTATCGGTAATCCTACAGGTTGGTTCTTACAAACTGCGTGGCCAGCGCGTATTCCGTATGGCACCTATCCACCACCACTATGAGCTGAAAGGTTGGCCAGAGCCGCGCGTAATCGTACGTTTCTGGATCATCTCTATCGTATTGGTTCTTATCGGTCTTGCGACCCTGAAGGTGCGTTAATCCATGCAGGCTTGGCAAGGAATCCAAAAAGTAGTTGTGGTCGGTTTAGGAATAACCGGCCTTTCTGTTGTGCGCCACCTGCATAAGCTACCTCACTCGCTTTCCATTCAGGTTATCGATACCCGAGCCGAGCCACCGGGCGCGGACAAACTGCCGTCTGAAGTGCAATTGCATTCTGGTGGTTGGAATCAAGAGTGGCTCAACCAAGCCGATCTTATTGTGGCCAATCCTGGTATTGCTTTGGCAACTGCGCAGTTGCAACAAGCTATGCAGCTGGGCGTAAAGGTTGTCGGTGATATCGAGCTATTTGCTTGGGCAGTGGATAAGCCAGTTATTGCTATTACTGGTTCAAACGGCAAGAGCACGGTTACTGACCTCACTGGCGAGATGGCCAAAGCGCTGGATGTAAACGTTGGTGTGGGTGGCAATATTGGTGTTCCTGCTCTCGATCTTCTTGAGCAGGATGCTGATCTTTACGTGCTGGAGCTATCTAGTTTCCAGCTTGAGACTACCTCTAGCCTAAAACCAAAAGCGGCAACCTTCCTTAACCTGTCTGAAGATCATATGGATCGCTACACAGGTATGGAGGATTACCGTAAGGCTAAGCTGCGTATCTTTACTCATGCTGAACATGCCCTGGTAAATCTTGACGATAAAGCGACCTATCCAGATAACGAGCGAGCTGTTACTGAGTTTGGTATCAATAGCGGTGATTATCATCTTCAAGCACAAGACTCACGCATTTGGCTAACCAAGCAAGGTCACCCAATTATTGCTGGCGATGAGTTATCGATCGTTGGTCAGCACAATCAACTCAATGCGCTGGTGGCTATCGCACTTCTCGATTTGTCGGGCTTTGATGTGACCAATGCTCTCGATACCCTGAGACAATACCAAGGTCTGGCGCATCGCTGTCAGGTGGTAAATCGCCAACAGGGTGTGACTTGGGTGAATGACTCAAAGGCCACTAATGTGGCGAGCACCCTTGCCGCTATCAAGGGCCTGCAGATCCCAGGTAAGTTGTATCTACTGGTTGGTGGTGACGGTAAAGGGGCAGATTTCTCTGAGCTAAAACCTGCCCTGCAGCCACTTAATGTGCAACTATGTTGTTTCGGTGCAGATGGCGACAAGTTTATGCCGTTATCTGAAAACAGTGTTTACTTTAAGGATATGGCTGAAGCCATAGGCTCGATTCGACAGCAACTCAGCAGTGGTGATATGGTGATGCTTTCACCTGCGTGTGCCAGTTTTGATCAGTTTGCTAACTTTATGCAGCGTGGTGAGCGTTTTACTGAACTAGCACGTCAAGCTACCCCACACGAGCAATAAAAAACATATATGAAGTGGTTTTCTAGGTTCCATGGAAAGGAATCGTCCGATAAGTCAGATTCCCAATTACCCGCAACTGAAGTCGTAGAGCAGCAGAGCTTGCCTGTGCCTGAAGACGAGTCGCAACAAATTGAGACTCGCATGCCGGTTATGTATGACCGACAGTTGGTGTGGCTATCTCTTATCCTAATGCTAGTGGGATTGGTGATGGTGTCGTCGGCCTCTATACAAGCCAGCTATTCTCACTTCGAAGTGCCGTTTCACTATATGTTCAAGCATGCTGTGTATCTGTTTTTGGCGGTCAGTGTAATGGCATTTGTGGTGCATGTTCCCACCGAGCGGTGGATGAACTGGAGCACATTAATGCTGGCGGTCTGTATCTTAATGCTGTTTATGGTGCTGTTTGCTGGTAAGTCGGTAAACGGTGCTTCACGTTGGATTCCGCTAGGGCCAATAAACTTCCAGCCCGCTGAGCTTGCCAAGCTTTCTCTATTTATCTTTATGGCAAGTTATTTGGTGCGTAAGCAAGAAGAGGTTCGTAGCACCTTCTTCGGTGGCTTTATCAAACCCATTATTGTATTCGGTACCTTGGCTGTGTTGCTTCTAGGACAGCCAGACTTAGGTACAGTAGTTGTGATGCTAGTAACCATGTTTGGCATGCTGTTTATTGCAGGTGCCAAATTGTGGCAGTTCCTTGCGCTTGCTGGCATGGGGGTGCTGAGCATCGTTATCCTGATCGTCATTGAACCCTATCGTATGAAGCGTGTGACCTCTTTCCTTAATCCTTGGGAAGACCCGTTCGGTAGTGGTTACCAGCTAACGCAATCCTTGATGGCGTTTGGTCGTGGCGAGTGGATGGGACAAGGTCTGGGTAACTCGATTCAGAAGCTTGCTTACCTGCCAGAGGCACATACTGACTTTGTTTTTGCGGTGATCGGTGAAGAGCTGGGCTTTGTTGGCGTATGTGCCATCTTGCTACTGCTGTTTGCCTTGGTATTTAAAACCCTGTTTATCGGCAAACGCGCCTTTGAGGCTAAGCACATCTTTAGTGGTTACCTAGCGTTTGGCTTCGGTATCTGGTTTGCATTTCAGACAGTAGTAAACGTAGGGGCTGCTGCAGGTATGGTTCCCACCAAAGGTCTAACACTACCCCTGATCAGTTACGGTGGTTCGAGTCTGATTATCATGGCTATCGCCGTGGCGATAGTGATTCGAATCGACCATGAATATCGCGTTGATGAATACTTAGAATCCTTTAATACAGGTGAAGCGGATAATGACAAGAAATAAGCGTCTGTTGGTGATGGCCGGTGGTACCGGCGGTCATGTATTCCCAGGACTGGCAGTAGCGAAATATCTTCAACAGCAAGGTTGGGAGATTCGCTGGCTTGGCACAGCAGATCGTATGGAAGCGGAACTGGTACCTAAGCATGGTATCGAGATCGATTTCATCAAGGTCAAAGGTCTTCGCGGTCAAGGCTTGTCTAAGCTAGTCGCGGCTCCGTTTCAGATTTCGAACGCTATTCGTCAAGCAAAGCAGCATATCAAGAACTACCAACCAGACGTAGTGCTGGGTATGGGGGGCTATGTGAGTGGTCCAGGCGGTATTGCCGCTAAGATGTGTGGTATCCCTCTAGTTTTGCATGAGCAAAATGCGGTAGCGGGCTTAACCAATAGCTGGCTGGCTAAGGTTGCAAGTAAGGTTTTTCAAGCCTTTCCTGGTGCTTTCAAAGATACTGAGGTAGTGGGTAACCCAGTGCGCAGTAGTGTAGTTGATTTGCCAAGCCCTGAAGAGCGACTTGCCGAGCGAGAGGGTGATATCCGAATCTTGGTGATGGGAGGGAGCCAAGGGGCTCGAATCCTAAACCATACCCTGCCTGAAGTGGTAGGCAAGCTAGGTGCTGGATTTACCATTTGGCATCAAGTGGGCAAGAACAACTTCGACGATGTGAATCAAAGATATGTCGATGCTGGTGTTACAGATGCCAAGGTGACCGAGTTTATTGATGATGTAGATGACGCCTATGCTTGGGCAGATGTCATCGTATGTCGCTCAGGAGCGCTGACTGTTTCTGAAGTATCAGCAGCGGGTCTCGCCGCCATATTTATTCCTTATCCGCATAAGGACCGCCAACAAGCGTTAAATGCGGACTACTTGGTGGACGCAGGTGCGGCCAAGATGATTGAACAAAATGTACTTTCGGTAGATGCACTCCACGAGATGCTTGCAGACTTAGGACGTGAAGAGCTACTGCAGATGGCAATTGAGTCGCGAAAAGCTGCCAAAGTCAGCGCGGATAAAGTGGTAGCAGAAGCTATCCAAGCGCTAACAAAATAATAAAAGAGAACCCTATGGTAATTGAACATAAGCAGAACCTAGCGCAGATCCGCGCAATGATCCCTGAGATGCGCCGCGTACAACGCATCCACTTCGTTGGTATCGGTGGTGCCGGTATGAGTGGTATCGCTGAAGTGTTGCTAAACGAAGGCTACGCTATCTCAGGCTCAGACATTGCGCAGAACGCAGTTACTGAACGTCTGACTGAAAAAGGTGCAACCATCTTTATCGGTCACTCTGAAGCGAACATCGACGGCGCGAGCGTAGTAGTAGTCTCGACTGCCATTAACCGTGAAAACCCTGAACTGAGAGCCGCGCAAGATGCACGTATTCCAGTAGTTCGCCGCGCAGAGATGCTAGCTGAGCTGATGCGCTATCGCCACGGTATTGCGGTTGCGGGTACTCATGGTAAGACCACAACTACTGCTCTGGTTACTCAGATCTACTTTGAAGCAGGCCTAGATCCAACGTTTGTTAACGGTGGCCTGGTTAAAAGTGCCGGCACTAATGCTCGTCTAGGTTCGAGTCGTATCTTGATTGCTGAAGCGGATGAGAGTGATGCATCTTTCCTTCACCTTCAGCCTATGGTTGCCATAGTAACCAACATTGAAGCCGACCATATGGATACCTATGGTGGTGATTTTAATGTTCTAAAACAAACCTTTATCGATTTTCTGCATAAGCTACCGTTCTATGGTCAGGCGATCATGTGTGTGGACGATCCTGTAATTCGAGAGATGATCCCTGATATTAGCCGCCAAGTTATTACCTACGGCTTCTGTGAAGAAGCGGACGTGCGCATTACCAATTATCGCCAGCAAGGTCATCAGAGCCTGTTCACGGTAAAACGTAAGGGTAAAGCTGACCTTGATATCAAACTTAACCTTCCGGGTAAGCACAACGCCTTGAATGCATCTGCGGCTATTGCAGTAGCTAGTGAAGATGACATCTCAGATGAGGCAATCCTTGCGGCGCTATCCGCTACACAAGGTACTGGCCGTCGTTTCGAGCACTTAGGTGAGTTCGACACAGGCAACGGCAAGGTTATGCTGGTGGATGATTACGGTCATCACCCTAGTGAAGTGGATGTAACCATTGCTGCAGCTCGCGCTGGTTGGGAAGACAAACGACTTGTGATGATTTTCCAACCACACAGATACAGCCGAACTCGCGACCTATATGACGATTTCGCTAACGTACTGGATAAAGTCGATGTGCTCATCATGCTAGAGGTTTACTCTGCTGGTGAAACGCCTATCGCTGGTGCCGATGGTCGCTCACTATGTCGAACCATCCGCAGTCGTGGCAAGATTGATCCTGTGTTCGTTGCTGATAAAGAAGACCTGCCTAAAGTACTGTCAAACCTAATTAAAGAGGGCGACCTAGTACTTACTCAGGGTGCGGGTGACGTAGGTAAAGTTGCTAAAAGGTTGGAAAGTCTCGAACTTAACATTGAAGCCATGCAAAAAAGCTAATTTCTGAGAAGAATTGTCTTTTAATTGTATGGAAAGATGGTCTCAGGCAAGTATAATCATTTAAGTATTGCTTGCCTGAAACACTTAGTAGGCTGTTAAATAGGAAGTCGACGCTGTTAATAATATGGAATCAGTATTAAACGTCGAAACTGAGACGAATAGAGCTCAAAGATTCAAGTTTTCTTGGGTAGACCTCAGCTTTTTTATTGCTGTAGTGGTTGCAATCGCTCTCGGTATAAGTTCCACGGTAGCATGGATGCGAGATGGTGGACGGTTACCCCTCTCTCAGTTTGTTTTACAAGGTGACTTGGAATACGTACAAAGCTCTGACGTTCAGGGCGCACTTTCGCGTATCCTTCCACTTGGAACATTCATGACTCAAGACGTAGATGAACTGCAACAGGCGGTGGAATCTTTACCTTGGGTGGCGAATGCGTCAATTCGAAAGCAGTGGCCAAATACGGTGAAAGTGTTCGTGGTCGAACATCATCCTATGGCGGTGTGGAACGGAAACGCACTACTCGATGAAAACGCGGTAGTATTCCAGGCTGATGTTGGGGGACTGCATCAGCAAGACCAAGATATCGTGCGCCTATATGGACCGGAGAATTCCAGCCAAAAGGTGTTAGATACCTGGCATAAGATTACCCCCAAGATTCAAGCGTTAGGCCTAGAGATCACCTCTGTGGTGCTCAATGACAGGCAGGCGTGGCAATTGATTTTAGACAATGGCATCCGCCTGGAACTAGGAAAGGATGCATTGGACGAACGAATTGAGCGATTTGTTGAGCTTTACCAGCATATGGACGATAAGGTTCAACAGATCAGTTATATAGACTTACGTTACGACACCGGAGCCGCTATTGGCTGGTTGTCGGAACAGAAAGGGCAAGAGAGTAGTAATGACCAAGGGCATGGATGATAGTTTGATTGTCGGTCTGGATATAGGTACATCAACAGTGTCAGCACTGGTTGGTGAAATCCTTCCAGATGGTCAGATCAATATTATTGGGTCTGGCAGTAGTCCCTCTCGCGGAATGGACAAAGGCGGAGTGAATGACCTTGACTCCGTTATTAAGTCTGTGGAGCGCGCTGTCAACCAAGCAGAGTTGATGGCGGAGTGTAAGATAAGCAATGTGTTCTTATCTATCTCGGGTCAGCATATTACCAGCCGCATTGAAAAGGGTATGGGAGCCATCTCTGATGAGGAGGTTTCTCAAGAGGATATGGAACGCGCTATCCATACCGCTCGCTCAATCAAGATAGGTGAAGAAGAACGAATCCTTCACGTAATCCCACAAGAATTTAAGATCGATCACTTGGGTGGAATTAAGAATCCACTCGGGCTTTCTGGTGTGCGTATGGAAGTGAGTGTCCATATGATTTCATGCCATAACGATATGGCCCGTAACGTGATTAAAGCGGTTGAGCGTTGTGGCTTGACCGTCGAGCAATTGGTCTTCTCCGGTCTAGCGGCTAGCGATGCTGTGATCACCGAAGATGAGAAAGAATTAGGCGTATGTGTGGTGGATATCGGCGCAGGCACTATGGACGTAGCTCTATGGACTGGCGGCGCACTTCGTCACACAGAGGTATTCTCATACGCAGGTAATTCTGTAACTAGCGATATTGCATTTGCATTTGGTACACCTATTAATGACGCCGAAGAAATTAAGGTGAAATATGGCTGTGCTATGAGTGAGCTAGTGAGCAAAGATGACACAGTTAACGTTCCTAGCGTTGGGGGGCGTCCATCTCGCAGTTTGCAACGACAAACCTTATCGGAAGTTATAGAACCGCGTTATACTGAGCTTATGGGCTTGATCAATCAGGCGATTGAAAACGCACAAAATAAAATGAGAGAGAGTGGCGTTAAGCATCATCATATTGCAGCCGGCGTAGTGCTGACTGGTGGTGCCTCGCAAATCGAAGGTCTAGTCGAATGTGCTGAACGAGTGTTTGGCAATCAGGTCCGAATCGGAAAACCGACAGAAGTAAAAGGCCTGACCGACTATGTAAAAGAACCTTACCACTCCACGGCAGTTGGTTTATTGCATTATGGGAAAGACAGCCGCTTTAACGACGATGGCGAATATTCAGAGCCGAAACAGTCATCGTTTAGTGGTTTGTTCAGCAAAATGCGTAATTGGATACAAAAAGAATTTTAAGACCTGGGAAGTCAGGAAACGGAGATAGCACATGTTTGAACCGATGACAGAAATGAGTGATGAAGCGGTAATCAAAGTCGTTGGTGTTGGCGGCGGCGGTGGTAACGCTGTCGAGCATATGGTGCGTGAGTCAATTGAAGGTGTGGAATTCATCACCATCAATACAGACGCTCAAGCGCTACGTAAATCGACTGTGAATTCAGTAATTCAAATCGGTGGCGATATTACTAAAGGACTAGGTGCCGGCGCGAACCCTCAAGTTGGTCGTGATTCAGCCCTAGAAGATCGTGAAGCGATCAAAGAAGTACTAAATGGCGCAGACATGGTGTTTGTTGCTGCTGGTATGGGTGGCGGTACTGGTACAGGTGCAGCTCCAGTGATCGCAGAGATTGCAAAAGAGCTTGGCGTTCTAACCGTAGCGGTAGTAACTAAGCCATTTGGCTTCGAAGGCAAAAAACGCCTAGCGTTTGCAGAGCAAGGTATCGAGGAGTTGTCTAAGCACGTTGATTCTTTGATTACTATTCCAAACGAAAAGCTACTTAAGGTTTACGGCCGTAACGTAACCCTACTTGAAGCATTCGGCTATGCGAACGACGTTCTTAAGGACGCGGTTCAGGGTATCGCCGAGCTAATTACTCGCCCAGGTATGATCAACGTCGACTTCGCGGACGTTCGCACTGTAATGTCTGAAATGGGTCAAGCTATGATGGGTAGCGGTGTATCTACGGGTGAAGACCGTGCAGAAGAAGCAGCGGAAGCGGCTATCTCTCACTCTCTACTGGAAGATATCGATCTTGCTGGCGCGCGTGGTGTGCTTGTTAACATTACAGCCGGTATGGACATGCGTCTGGACGAGTTTGAAATCGTGGGTAACACGGTTAAGGCATTCGCATCTGACAATGCAACTGTAGTTATCGGTACCTCGCTAGACCCAGATATGTCTGACGAATTCCGCGTAACTGTAGTAGCAACCGGTATTGGTAACGAGAAGAAGCCTGAGATTACTCTAGTTTCTGGTACGGCTAAGCCAAAAGTTGCTCCAGCTCCAGTTGAGCCTAAGGTGGCTGCGGCGCCAGTACAGGAAGAGGTGAAGGTTCAAACAACACCTGCTCCGAAGAAGGCAGAGCCAGTAGCTCGTGGCGGTGCAGCTCAGCAACCAGCAAACGCAGGTCAGCCTGAGAGTGCATACCTAGATATTCCGGCATTTTTACGTAACCAAGCGGATTAAATTGCTCAATTTTTTGACAATGGTCAAAAAACTGGTAGGATGTGCGACCTGACTTAAGTTAGTCAGCCATTTTGTGTTAATAAGGGGTATTGCATGATTAGGCAGCGTACTTTAAAAGAGATTGTCAAAACTACTGGTGTGGGTCTTCACTCTGGTCGAAAAGTGACTCTAACGCTTCGCCCAGCAGCAGCAAACACTGGTATTATTTACCGTCGTACAGATCTAGAACCTGCTGTGGATTTCCCAGCGGACGCTAACTCTGTGCGCGACACTATGCTGTGTACAGCTTTGGTTAATGACGAAGGCGTACGTATCTCAACCGTTGAGCACTTGAACGCAGCCCTAGCGGGTATGGGTATCGATAACCTGATTATCGAAGTAGACGCACCTGAAATTCCAATTATGGATGGTAGTGCGAGCCCATTCGTTTATCTGCTTCAATCAGCGGGTATCGAAACGCAAAACGCACCTAAGCGCTTTATTCGTATCAAGAAACCTGTTCGTGTTGAAGACGGCGATAAGTGGGCTGAGCTAGTTCCTTATGACGGCTTCCGCTTGGATTTCGAGATTGAATTCGAACACCCTGCTATCGATTCAGATGAGCAGCACCTAGTGTTTGATTTCTCTTCAAGCTCGTTTGTGAAAGACATCTCTCGCGCTCGTACCTTTGGTTTCATGCGCGACATCGAATACCTACAGTCGCAGAACCTAGTTCTGGGTGGTAGCTTCGATAACGCTATCGTTCTGGATGACTATCGTATCCTTAACGAAGACGGTCTTCGCTTTGATAACGAGTTCGTTACTCACAAGGTATTGGACGCAATCGGTGATATGTACATGTGTGGTTCTCCAATCGTTGGTGAGCTTCGTGCATTTAAATCGGGCCACGGTCTAAACAACCAGTTGCTACGCGCTGTACTTGCTAACCAAGAAGCTTGGGAGTGGGTAACCTTCGAAGAAGAAGTAGGCTCACCAGTAGCGTTTGCAGAACCAAACATGGTTCTAGCGTAAAAATAGAATTAAAGAAAAAGCAGGCTTAGCCTGCTTTTTTTGTGTCTGTAATTTATGGGTCTAACTTTTATCAGCGAGCTTGGCGATATTCTGTAAGCGCTTTTTGATCTTATCTGGAGCCATTTCTGCCAGCATATTGAGATTATCTGCCGTAGCTTGAGAAAGTGGCGGTCGCTCTAGTTTTTTCTCTTCAACCCTATCAGGCTCATTGGTGTAGAGCTCAGGTCTTACGTTGATGTCGATATTGATCAGACGAGCAAAGCCTTTCTGACGAAGTTGAGAAAGCAGGTGCAGTCTGTCATAGCTGAGCTTCATCTTTATCGCGGCATTGGCCACTTCTAGAATGAGCTGACTACCTCGGCAGTTTGCAACGCGACAGTAGCGACGAATATCTTGCGGAAGGAGTTCCAGAACGGTTTGATTAAGTTGGTGTATTTGTGCCGCGTGCTGCTGAATCTCAGCAAGCTTAGATTTGCTGATGATATCTTCGGTTAGAGTGGGTCGATGGTCGCGCACGCAGTGGCTCTTGTTTTCGAAACTATATTTGCAATTTTACCACGTGTTGAGCCTTGAATCGCTCTATGTTTGCGCATTAGTCTGACAAAAACAGAAGTTTGCTCAAACAAATCTCGCTTTCCATTGGTGGCGGACTTCAAAATTTCATAAACTAGAGCACACTAAAGCTTGAATTTACGTGCTTTAAACTCAATATCTTGTGCATAACTGCAAGCTGAGCAAAATTTTGGATCAAAGGGTCCACAACACGAGAAAGATACAATCATGATAACTAAGCTACTGACAAAGGTAATTGGCAGTCGAAACGACAGGACTCTACGTCGACTTCGCAAGATCGTAAAAGAGATCAATAGCTACGAGCCAGATTACGAAAAATTAAGTGATGAAGAACTAAAAGCAAAAACTGCAGAATTTCGTCAGCGCTTAGAGCAGGGTGAAACCGTAGAACAAGTCCTTCCACACGCATTCGCAACTGTACGCGAAGCTTCTAAGCGTGTGTTCGGCATGCGTCACTTCGACGTTCAGCTTATCGGTGGTATGGTGCTAAACAACAGCCAGATCGCTGAGATGCGTACTGGTGAAGGTAAAACCCTTACTGCAACCCTACCAGCCTATCTAAACGCCCTGACTGGTAAAGGTGTACACGTAGTTACAGTGAACGACTACCTAGCCAGTCGTGACGCCGAAACCAACCGCCCTCTATTTGAATTCCTAGGTATGACTGTTGGCGTAAACGTGCCAAACATGCCACCACAAGCGAAGAAAGAAGCCTACCAAGCTGACATCCTGTACGGTACAAACAACGAATTTGGCTTCGACTACCTTCGTGACAACATGGCTTTCCGTGCTGAAGACCGAGTTCAGCGTGAACGCTATTTCGCTATCGTGGATGAGGTGGACTCCATCCTTATCGATGAAGCGCGTACCCCGCTTATCATTTCAGGCCCTGCAGAAGACAGCTCTGAACTATACACTCGTGTAAACACACTTATCCCTCATCTTGAGAAGCAGGATAAAGAGGATAGTGAAGAGTATCGCGGTGACGGTCACTACACCTTGGATGAGAAATCTAAGCAGGTACACCTTACTGAAAACGGTCAAGAGTTCGTAGAAGAACTGCTGACTAAGAACGGCTTAATGGAAGAGGGTGATACCCTTTACTCCCCAGCCAACATCAGCCTGCTTCATCACGTGAATGCAGCACTTCGTGCACACGTGCTGTTTGAGCGCAATGTAGACTACATCGTAACTGAAGAAGGCGAAGTGGTTATCGTTGATGAGCACACTGGTCGTACTATGCCGGGTCGTCGTTGGTCTGAAGGTCTGCACCAAGCGGTGGAAGCGAAAGAAGGTGTTAAGATCCAGAACGAAAACCAAACTCTGGCATCTATTACCTTCCAGAATTATTTCCGTCTGTATGAGAAGCTGTCAGGTATGACAGGTACTGCAGATACAGAAGCATTCGAATTCCAATCTATCTATGGCCTAGAAACCGTAGTTATCCCAACCAACAAGCCGATGATTCGTAACGATATGCCTGATGTGGTGTACCGTACTGAAACTGAAAAGTTCAACGCTATCATTGAAGACATTAAAGAGCGTGTTGAAAAGGGTCAGCCATCTCTAGTTGGTACTGTATCTATCGAGAAATCAGAGCTTCTATCTAACGCTCTGAAGAAATCGAAGATCAAACACAACGTACTTAACGCTAAGTTCCACGAAAAAGAAGCGGATATCGTTGCAAACGCAGGTCTACCGGGTGCAGTAACTATTGCAACCAACATGGCGGGTCGTGGTACCGATATCGTTCTAGGTGGTAACTGGAAGGCTAAGTTTGAAAACCAGGCTGAGCCAAACCAAGCTGAGATGGAAAAGGCTAAGGCTGAGTGGCAGAAAGTTCACGATGCAGTGCTAGAAGCAGGTGGTCTGCACATCATTGGTACCGAGCGTCACGAATCTCGTCGTATCGATAACCAGCTACGTGGTCGTTCTGGCCGTCAGGGTGATGCTGGTTCTTCTCGTTTCTACCTATCTATGGAAGATAGCCTACTGCGTATCTTTACATCTGACCGTATGGCTGGTCTTATCCAGTCTGGTATGGAAGAGGGCGAAGCTATCGAGAGTAAGATGCTTTCTCGCTCTATCGAAAAGGCACAGCGTAAGGTTGAGGGCCGTAACTTCGATATCCGTAAGCAGCTTCTTGAGTACGATGATGTTGCAAACGACCAGCGTAAGGTAGTTTACGAGCTGCGTGATGAGCTAATGGCTACTGACGACATCAGCGAGATGATCGAACAGAACCGTGAAGATGTAATTACTGCCTCTATCGATCAGTACATCCCGCCACAATCTATTGAAGAGATGTGGGACGTTCCAGGTCTGCAAGAGCATCTTAAGGCTGAATATGACCTAGACCTAGCTATCCAAACCTGGCTAGATGAAGACGATAAGTTATACGAAGAAGCGTTACGCGAGAAGATCCTTGCTGAAGCGGTTGCTGTGTACAAGCAGAAGGAAGAGGCAGTGGGTGAGACCGTGCTTCGTAACTTTGAGAAGTCGGTTATGCTTCAGTCTCTAGATGGTTTGTGGAAAGAACACCTAGCAGCGATGGATCACCTTCGTCAAGGTATTCACTTACGTGGTTATGCTCAGAAGAACCCGAAACAAGAGTACAAGCGCGAGTCGTTTGAGCTATTCGAAGGCCTACTTGATACCCTGAAGTCTGACGTTATCCAGATTCTAAGTAAGGTTCGAGTTCAACAACCAGAACAAGTAGAGCAAGCAGAAGCTCAGCGACAAGCTCAAGCAGAAGCTGCTGCTCGCATGGCTCAAGCTAATCACCAGCAGGCTGAGAGTCAGCTAGCGGACGGTGAAGAAGAGCAGGCTCAAGGTCAGCAACCTGTACGTAATGTTCAAAAGGTGGGTCGTAACGAGCCTTGCCCATGTGGTTCAGGTAAGAAGTACAAGCAGTGCTGTGGTAAGATTGCTTAACTATTCAATTTGAAATAGAAAGAGTCGCGTATATCGCGACTCTTTTTTTAGCTATTTACAGGAAGTGAGATGAAGCGTATCCATATCGTCGCTGGAATCATTTTGAATTCAAACAAGCGTGAAATTTTCATCACCAAGCGTCCAGACAATGCCCATAAAGGCGGATTTTGGGAGTTTCCGGGTGGAAAGGTTGAAAACGATGAGCTTGCTACGGATGCAATGGAAAGGGAACTGAATGAAGAGATTGGCATTTCTCATCTACAGCAGACCCTTTTCCAAAGCTTCGACTTTGACTACAGCGACAAGTCATTGAGCTTTGATTTCTTTCTTATTGAGGGCTTTAAAGGTGAACCCTATGGTAAGGAAGGACAGTTGGGTAGATGGGTTTCTATTGATAAGTTGAATGAGTATGCCTTCCCGGAAGCGAATCAGCCGGTAGTTGAGGCGGTTATGCGTCAATTTGTATCGAAATAGGTAATCTTCTGGATTCTAAAGTGTGATTCAGATACATTATTTGAAGAAAAAATTTGCCTATGGATATGGAGAATCTCTAAGTGGTTAGAATTGCAGTTGCCGGTGCGGCAGGTCGTATGGGGCGTAATCTGGTTAAAGCAACCAACGCTATGGAAAATGCGACATTAGGTGCAGCGAATGAGCGTCCTGAGTCTTCTTTAATCGGTGTCGATGCCGGTGAGCTTAGCGGCGAAGGCAAACTGAATGTGGCCTTGGTAGATGATTTCAGCAAAGCGGTCGAAGACTTCGACGTGATTGTTGACTTTACAGCACCAAGTAACACTTTAAAGAACTTAGAGCTTTGCAAGCAACAGGGTAAGTCTATCGTTATCGGTACTACCGGCTTTACAGAAGAAGAAAAGCAACAGATAGAGGCATATTCGAAAGAGGTTTCTATCGTTATGGCACCTAACTTCAGTGTTGGCGTAAACCTAGTATTCAAATTACTAGAGAAGGCAGCCAAGGTAATGGGTGACTATACAGATATCGAGATCGTTGAAGCACACCACCGTCATAAGGTAGATGCACCATCGGGTACCGCTATCGGTATGGGTGAAGCGATCGCTGGTGCTATGGGCAATAAGTTATCTGATGTGGCTGTTTATGCTCGTGAGGGCATTACTGGTGAGCGTACTCGCGATGAGATCGGCTTTGCAACTATTCGTGCGGGTGACATCGTGGGTGAGCATACTGCAATGTTTGCCGACATCGGTGAGCGTGTTGAGATTACTCATAAGGCTACGGACCGCATGACCTTTGCAAATGGCGCGATCAGAGCGGCACTTTGGCTGAATGACAAGCCACAAGGTCTATACACAATGACCGATGTTCTCGATTTGAACAATATTTGATGAATAAACGACGCCAGCAATGCTGGCGTTTTTTTTACCTGGAATTTAGTAGGGCTATTTATCCAATATCTATTAAGTTAAATGCTAGTTTTAAGTGTTTTAACTGGTTATTGGCCTGAAGCTTGGTTAATCGGCATTAAAGTCTAATGGTTAACGTTTGCTTTTTTGACAAGCTGCGATTTCGCTACAAGTGAAAGATAAATGGACTATATTTCCATCACTGACCAGTTTTAGGGGATGGAAAAACTGCCTAAATACGATGTTTTAGGGGCTTCAGATAAAATTGACTTTATTTGCGGCAAAAGTTTATGTCATTTTGTTGACAACGTCGGTGTGCATCTCTAAAATGCCGCCAATTTGTCTGAATTCAGCAAATGTGATCTGCCTCTATTGATGACGCAGATTTTGAAATTTAATTTAATAATTTCGCATATTTATATTTTTTGGAGGTTGTCTTGAACAAGCCAGCACTATTAGTCCTAGAAGACGGGACTGTGTTTCGTGGGGTGTCGATTGGAGCTGATGGCTCTGCAGTCGGAGAAGTTGTTTTCAATACCTCGATGACGGGGTACCAAGAAATTCTTACTGATCCTTCTTACTCTCAGCAAATCGTTACTCTTACTTACCCTCACATAGGCAATACCGGAACCAATTCCGAAGACGAAGAATCTACTTCAATCCACGCACAAGGCCTTGTGATTCGCGATCTCCCTCTAATCGCTTCTAACTTCCGTAATGAACAATCCCTTTCTGATTATCTAAAATCGCAAAACATCGTTGGTATCGCTGATATCGATACGCGTAAGCTTACTCGCGTACTGCGTGAAAAAGGTGCTCAGAACGGTTGTATCGTTGCAGGTAACAACCTAGACGAAGCACTAGCGCTATCTCAAGCGAAAGAGTTCCCTGGTCTTAAAGGTATGGACCTAGCTAAGGTTGTAACCACTAAAGAAGCTTACCCTTGGAAACAAGGTTCTTGGACGCTAACCGGCGGCCTTCCAGAAGCGAAAGATGATTCAGAACTGCCATTCCATGTTGTAGCGTATGACTTCGGTGCTAAGCGTAACATCCTGCGCATGCTAGTTGACCGCGGTTGCCGCCTAACGGTTGTTCCAGCTGAAACCTCAGCTGAAGAAGTATTGGCTCTAAACCCAGACGGCGTATTCCTATCGAATGGCCCTGGTGACCCAGAACCATGTACTTATGCTATTGAAGCAACTAAGACCTTCCTAGATAAAGGCCTACCAATCTTTGGTATCTGCCTAGGTCACCAAATTCTAGCTCTAGCGTCTGGCGCTAAGACTGTGAAGATGAAGTTCGGTCACCACGGTGCTAACCACCCGGTTAAAGACCTAGACCGCGACGTAGTAATGATTACTTCTCAGAACCACGGTTTCGCCGCTGACGAAGACTCTCTACCAGAGAACCTACGTGCTACGCACAAGTCACTATTCGACGGTTCACTTCAAGGTATCCATCGCACAGATAAGCCTGCATTCAGCTTCCAGGGTCACCCTGAAGCAAGCCCTGGTCCGCACGATGCAGCACCTCTATTTGACCACTTCATCGAACTGATTAAAGAACACAAAGCGTAATTGGAGTAGCAGAGAAATGCCAAAACGTAATGACTTAAAAAGCATTCTAATTCTAGGTGCTGGCCCGATCGTTATCGGTCAGGCGTGTGAGTTTGACTACTCTGGTGCGCAAGCGTGTAAAGCACTTCGCGAAGAAGGCTACCGAGTAATCCTGGTTAACTCAAACCCAGCGACTATCATGACTGACCCAGAAATGGCTGATGCAACATACATCGAGCCAATCCACTGGGAAGTAGTTCGCAAAATCATTGAGAAAGAGCGTCCCGATGCAGTACTACCTACTATGGGTGGTCAGACTGCACTTAACTGTGCTCTGGACCTAGAGAAGCACGGCGTGCTTGAAGAGTTCGGCGTAGAAATGATCGGTGCAACTGCAGATGCTATCGATAAAGCAGAAGACCGTTCTCGCTTCGATAAGGCGATGAAGTCAATCGGACTTGAGTGTCCACGCGCTGACACAGCTAAAACAATGGAAGAAGCATACGCTGTACTAGATATGGTTGGCTTCCCATGTATCATCCGTCCTTCATTTACTATGGGTGGTACCGGTGGCGGTATCGCGTATAACAAAGAAGAGTTCGAAGAGATCTGTCGCCGTGGTCTGGACCTGTCTCCAACTAACGAGCTTCTAATCGATGAATCACTGATCGGTTGGAAAGAGTACGAGATGGAAGTAGTTCGCGACAAAGCGGATAACTGCATCATCGTATGTTCTATCGAAAACTTCGACCCTATGGGTATCCACACTGGTGACTCAATCACTGTAGCGCCTGCACAGACGCTAACAGACAAAGAGTACCAGCTAATGCGTAACGCATCTCTAGCGGTACTGCGTGAGATCGGTGTAGAAACAGGTGGTTCAAACGTACAGTTTGGTATCAACCCGAAAGATGGCCGTATGGTTATCATCGAGATGAACCCACGTGTATCTCGTTCTTCTGCTCTGGCTTCTAAAGCAACTGGTTTCCCAATCGCTAAGATTGCAGCGAAACTAGCGGTAGGCTTTACCCTAGATGAGCTACAAAACGACATCACTGGCGGCGCAACTCCAGCATCGTTCGAACCTACTATCGACTACGTAGTAACTAAGATCCCTCGCTTCAACTTTGAGAAGTTTGCAGGTGCTAACGACCGTCTGACTACTCAGATGAAGTCTGTTGGTGAGGTTATGGCTATCGGTCGTAACCAACAAGAATCGCTACAAAAAGCGCTACGTGGTTTAGAAGTTGGTGCTAACGGCTTCGATCCTATGGTTGACCTAGACGCTCCAGACGCACTTACTAAGATCCGTCACGAGCTGAAAGACGCGGGTGCAGAGCGTATCTGGTACATCGCGGATGCATTCCGTGCAGGTATGTCTGTAGATGGCGTATTCAATCTAACTGCTATCGACCGCTGGTTCCTAGTTCAAATCGAAGAGCTAATTAAGCTTGAGGAGCAGGTTAAAGCTGGCGGTTTCGCAGGCCTTAACCAAGACACATTGCGCATCATGAAGCGCAAAGGCTTCTCTGATGCTCGTCTATCTGACCTACTAGGTGTTTCTGAAAGCGAAATCCGTCGCCTACGCGACCAGTACGATATCCACCCTGTTTACAAGCGTGTTGATACCTGTGCTGCTGAGTTCTCTTCAGACACGGCTTACATGTACTCGTCTTACGATGAAGAGTGTGAAGCTAACCCGACTGACAAAGACAAGATCATGGTTCTTGGCGGCGGTCCAAACCGTATCGGTCAAGGTATCGAGTTCGACTACTGCTGTGTTCACGCATCTCTAGCGCTACGTGAAGACGGCTATGAAACCATCATGGTTAACTGTAACCCTGAAACGGTTTCTACTGACTACGACACATCAGATCGTCTGTACTTTGAGCCTGTAACCCTAGAAGACGTGCTTTCAATCGTTCGCGTTGAGAAGCCAAAAGGCGTTATCGTTCAGTACGGTGGTCAGACTCCACTTAAACTAGCTCGTGCACTTGAAGCAGCAGGCGTGCCAATCATCGGTACTAGCCCAGATGCAATCGACCGTGCAGAAGACCGTGAGCGTTTTCAGGTTGCTGTTGACCGTCTTGGCCTACTTCAGCCAGAGAACGCAACTGTAACCACTATGGACCAAGCGGTTGAGAAGTCTAAAGAAATTGGCTTCCCACTGGTTGTTCGTCCTTCATACGTACTTGGTGGTCGTGCGATGGAAATCGTATACGACGAGCAAGACCTACGCCGCTACTTCAACGAAGCAGTAAGCGTATCTAATGAATCTCCAGTTCTTCTGGACCGCTTCCTAGATGACGCAACTGAGGTTGATATCGATGCTATCTGTGACGGTGAGCGCGTAGTAATCGGCGGCATCATGGAGCACATCGAGCAAGCGGGTGTTCACTCAGGTGACTCAGCGTGTTCTCTACCGGCTTACACCCTAAGTCAAGAGATCCAAGACACCATGCGTGAGCAAGTAGAAAAGCTAGCGTTTGAACTAGGTGTTCGCGGTCTAATGAATACTCAGTTCGCAGTTAAAGACAACGAGGTTTACCTAATCGAGGTTAACCCACGTGCTGCACGTACTGTGCCTTTCGTATCTAAGGCAACAGGTGCACCACTTGCGAAAATCGCTGCACGCGTAATGGCGGGTCAATCTCTTGAGTCTCAAGGCTTCACTAAAGAGATCATCCCACCTTACTATTCAGTGAAAGAAGTTGTTCTACCATTCAACAAGTTCCCTGGTGTTGACCCACTATTGGGCCCTGAAATGCGCTCAACAGGTGAGGTTATGGGTGTAGGTGCAACCTTCGCTGAAGCATTCGCTAAAGCTGAGCTTGGTTGTGGCAAGATCTACCCAGAAGGTGGCCGTGCACTTTTATCTGTTCGTGAAGGCGACAAGCAACGCGTTGTGGACCTAGCATCTAAGATGATCAAGCTTGGTTATCAGCTAGACGCTACTCACGGCACTGCGGTAATCCTAGGTGAAGCAGGCATTAACCCACGTCTAGTAAACAAGGTACACGAGGGTCGTCCTCATATCCTTGACCGTATCAAGAACAACGAGTACACCTACATCGTAAACACGGCTGCTGGTCGTCAAGCGATTGAAGACTCTAAAGTTCTTCGTCGCGGTGCACTGGGTGAGAAGGTGAACTACACCACAACGCTAAACGCAGCGTTTGCAGCTTGTATGTCTCATACTGCTGATGCGAAAAGCAGCGTGACTTCAGTTCAAGAGCTGCACGCAAAAGTGAAATCAAGCCTAGCTTAATTCACTGGTACAACTTTTAAAAAAATAATAACTAGTGGAGCAACTTGCTCCACATAGACAACCTCATTGCCCGCTATGTTAGCGGGCTTTTTTTCGTCTGAAGAAAGCCAAATGTAACTGATGAAAATATGGAATAGGTTAATATCCAAGCTTTCCCTTTAGCCACACCTATAGGGGTGCTATTGTTCGCCCTCTTATTTGGTTTTATTGCACACAGGAAGTACAAGTTTGGAGTTTAGTCTCGAGGTGCTCACCTTTTTATTCTTTGTCGCAAGCCTAGCGGGTTTTATTGACGCTATGGCGGGCGGTGGTGGTCTGTTGACGGTTCCTGCATTGTTGGCGGCGGGTGTACCTCCTACACAAGCCCTTGCGACCAATAAACTGCAGAGCTCATTCGGCAGTTTTTCAGCGAGTTTGTACTTTATTCGTAATGGTCTAGTCAGCCTGAAAGAGATGCGCCTTGCGATATTCTTCACCTTTATCGGAGCTGCAATAGGTGCTGAGGCGGTACAGTTTATCGACGCCTCTATATTGACTAGTCTGATCCCAGTACTGCTAATCCTGATCTCTCTGTATTTCTTGCTTGCACCACCAACGCGTGAGTCTTCTCACGGCAAACAGAAGATCTCAGATGCCATGTTTGCGCTCACTGTAGGTGGAAGTGTTGGCTTCTATGATGGCTTCTTCGGCCCTGGCACTGGCTCTATCTTTACCGTTTGCTTTGTGGCGATTGGACATTTCTCACTGGTGGATGCAACCGCGCGTACCAAGGTGCTGAACTTCACTTCCAACTTTGCAGCGCTGACCTTTTTTATCATCGCAGGTCTGCCTATCTGGGAGATAGGTTTAGTGATGGCTGTCGGCGGCTTTATTGGCGCTAGATTAGGGGCGAAAGTGGTGATAAGCAAAGGGCAAAAATGGATTCGCCCTATGGTGATTGTGATGTCTATGGTGATGGCAGGTAAGCTGCTTTGGGAACAACATCAGCAATGGTTTGTATCATTCTTCTGACCCGTTCGCTCTTTTCGCTACTCACTCGAACACAGACATAGATAGGTCTGTACAGGTGATTCAGTTCTTCGAATCGATAGGCATAGTCTTCTGATATAGAGAGAGCTTTGACAATTGAGTAGGGAACCAGAGCAGGGGCGAGTCCGCCAAGGGCAAGCTGAGCGGCTGCAGTGTAGGAGTCCATCTCCATAGCGGGCGCAATACCTATCTTGCTCAGTTGTGGTCTTTGATAGCTATTGGCTGGGTTAGAAAGGTCATTGCAGATAAGGGTGTCGGGCAGTGTATCTAGCTTTTCTTTGCTAACCACATAGAAGGGTTCATCTAGTAGATGATAGACTTTCAAACCATGGTGCGCAGGCAGAAAGCCGGCACACAGACCTATAGTCGCTCTTCCTGATTGCACATTCTCTACTATGCGTGGAGTGTGGTTGGTGCTGATGGTAAAGCTGCTTTCCACCTGCTTAAGCTCAGTGATTTTTTCACTCAGATAACCAGCTATCAGGGTTTCAGAGCAGTCCATAGTGATAGGTGTGTGTTCTGAGATGTTCTGTTGATCAAATATCCTCCCTTGTAACTCAAGAAAGCTAGGGCCTATGTTCTCTATCAAACGCTCCGCATCGGCAGTGAGTTTGATCTGCCTACCATCGGGTTCAACTAACTTTTTGTTAAGACGCTTTTCAAGGTTCGAGATACGCTTACTCACCGCAGATTGACTGATGTAGAGTTGCGAGCCTGCCTTACTCATGGTCTTATGCTTGCTAAGAACGATTAGGGTTTCGATGCCTTCCAGTAGCATAGTAGGTATGAAATTTAGGAATCAGTTCTCTCAAGTTAGATGATCTCGAGGCAAAAGAAAAGGCATCCGAGGATGCCTTTCTAGCTATGTTTTCTTGGGTGCAAAGGTTGGCAATGAGAGGTGCCAACGTATCGCTGCTAGCCTGATAGTTAGGGTTACGAATATACCGCCGAGCATGGCATTGTTGGTGCCAAGGCCTAGAGATAGCAGAGATGTATGCACAACACCACCTGCGATACAGGCAGTCGCATATACCTCACTTCGAAGTACCATAGGGATCTCTCGAGCTAGGATGTCACGTATGATACCGCCACCACAACCGGTTAATACGCCCATCATCACCGCGATAAGATAAGAGTCTTGATAGGTGAGAGCCTTCTCCACACCAATCCCCACAAAGGCCGCAAGACCGATAGCATCGCACACTGGCAGGACATACCAAGGGATGCGCTTAGGTCGACGAACGATCAGCATGGTAGCCAAGCTAGTGAGTATGATCACCCAGATATAGCTGGTATCACCTATCCAAAAAACAGGTGTCGCGCCTATCATCATGTCGCGAATGGTGCCGCCACCGATAGCAGTTACCGAGGCAAGCACTAGCACGCCAAACGGGTCCATTCTCAGGCGTCCTGCAAGCAGTACCCCTGAGATGGCAAAGATGGCTGTACCAAAAAGGTCTATAAAATAGAGTAGGCTCATCGTTTAGCAATCAGATCAAGCATGTTAAATACCATCTCCGATGAGCTTTTTGCTGCCAGTGGAAGGAACTCTTCAAAGCTCATTGGTGATTCTTTATCTGCCACATCAGAGATAGCACGTACTACTACGAAAGGTACCTTGAACTGGTGACAAGTCTGCGCGATAGCCGATGCTTCCATCTCAACAGCGATAACGCTTGGGAAGTCGCGACGGATACGGGCCTGTGCTTCTGGAGTACATACAAAGGTATCGCCAGTACAGATAAGACCGCGAACTGCGTGTTGACCAGTCAGTGCTTTCTCTGCCAATTCGATAAGTTCTTTATCAGCAATGAAGGCCGCTGGTTGACCTGCCATTTGACCAATTTCATAACCAAATGCAGTTACTTCAGCATCATGATGGCGAACTTCAGTAGAGATGATTACATCACCTAGGTTCAAGCTAGAATCGAAGCCACCTGCAGAGCCAGTGTTGATCACAACATCAGGTTGGAAATCACTGATAAGAAGTGTGGTACCTACAGAGGCGGCTACCTTGCCGATACCCGATTGCAGAAGGACAACCTCAACGCCATTGATCTGGCCGGTGAAAAAGGTGCAGCCACCTTTTTGTTGTTCAACAAGGTTGGAAATAGACTGTTTTAGGATGGAAACCTCTTGCTCCATCGCGCCGATAATTCCGACTTTCATGCAAATCTCGCTCTAGATAGATAATTTTGAGCGAGATTCGCATACAGCTAAAAAATATACAAGAGGTTTATGGGTTAATTTGGTTGGCTTCTAGCAGTGCTTTTCTGAGCTTGTCCGCACGTTCTCGATTCACCCCAAAATCCGAGTGTCCAGTGCGAGATTCCGAGCGCACGATAAGCTTACCATCTTGGATCCTGAGCTCGAGATCATCGACGAACCTAAAGATGCGACTGGTGTATTCAATGCGCAGATAGTCACTCTCTTTTACCGCGGTTTTAGCGCGTCCTAAACTCAGCGCAGCCTGTTCGATACCATCGATACTCGACTCTTTGGTGAGGGAATATGGAGCCAGCGAATGTTTCTCTCTGTCATCTTGAGTAGAGACACAATTAGGTTTATCGCCACATGGGTTAAGGGATCTGTCTTGCATCTGGATATCTCCACTACTGCAGGCCGTGCTGAGCACGGCCAAGCTAGCGATTGTTAAGGCTTTCTTCATTCAACTATACCTGTAGATAATCAAGGATACCGTCGGCAGCCTTGCGGCCTTCATCTATAGCAGTCACCACTAGATCAGATCCTCGAACCGCATCACCACCAGCAAAGATCTTCGGATTAGTGGTTTGGAAGGTGAACTCTTGTTGCGCGGGTGCCTTGATGCGACCCCAATCATCTAGGTCCACCCCATGAGGTGCTAGCCAATCCATTTTATGAGGCTGGAAGCCAAATGCCATGATTACCGCATCTGCAGGGATAACGTGTTCACTTCCAGCAACTTCAACTGGGCGGCGTCTACCTGCTTCATCTGGCTCTCCTAAGGTTGTTTTCACTACCTTAACTCCAGATACCTTGCCATGTGAATCGACCTCGACACCTAAAGGCTGAAGGTTGAATTGAAAGTCCACGCCCTCTTCACGAGCATTTTTCACCTCACGACGTGAGCCCGGCATGTTCTTTTCATCACGGCGATAAGCACAGATAACGTTTTTCGCATTTTGACGGATAGAGGTACGTACGCAATCCATCGCGGTATCACCACCACCGAGAACCACTACACGTTTACCTTCCATACTCACTAGAGGCTCTTTCGAATCTAGTCCCATTACGTTGTAGGTATTGGAGACAAGAAACGGCAGGGCATCATACACACCCAGTGCATCTTCGTTGGCAAGGCCTGCTCGGATATTCTTATAGGTGCCTACACCTAGGAATACGGCATCGTACTCTTCGATAAGCGATTCCATAGTCACGTCGCTACCTACTTCGGTGTTGAGGCGGAACTCAACCCCCATCTCAGTAAAGATCTCGCGACGGTTTTGAATCACCTCTTTCTCAAGTTTGAACGATGGAATACCGAAGGTGAGTAGGCCGCCAATTTCAGGGTAACGGTCGAAGACCACGGCTTTAACGCCATTGCGCACTAGGATGTCTGCAGCGGCTAAGCCTGCTGGTCCTGCGCCAATAATGGCGACCTTTTTATCTGTCCATACTACCTTAGACATATCTGGGCGCCAGCCCATCTCGAAGGCCTTGTCTGTAATGTACTTTTCAATATTGCCTATGGTTACCGCACCGAAGTCATCACTTAGGGTACAAGATCCCTCACACAACCTGTCTTGTGGGCAAACGCGACCACACACTTCCGGCAGTGAGTTGGTTTGGTGAGACAGCTCAGCCGCCTCTATGATGCGTCCCTCATTGGCCAGTTTTAGCCATTGAGGGATGTAGTTGTGTACGGGGCACTTCCATTCGCAATATGGGTTACCACAATCTAGGCAGCGGTCAGCTTGAGCGCTCGCCTGTTGTTTAGTGAAGGGTTCGTAGATTTCTACGAACTCTATCTTGCGGATATTAAGCGGCTTCTTTGCCGGGTCGACACGATTAACGTCGATAAACTGATAAACATTCTGACTCATAATTTCGTTTCCTTACCCACAATTATTGAGCTTGAACTCTAAGTTCAGCGGCGCTACGGCTTTGATGACCGAGCAAGGTATTGAGATCGGCTGCTTTTGGTTTTACCAGATAGAAGCGAGGGATCCACTGATCGAAGTTAGCTAAGATCGACTCTGCGTGGCTCGATCCCGTCTGATCTAAGTGTTCCGCGATCAAACCGCGTAGATGTTCTTGGTGGATCACTAGGTCTTCAAGGGAGATCGCCTCAACGGACTCCTCGTTTACTCGTCCCTGGAAGTCTTCATTGTGGTCGAACACATAAGCGAAGCCGCCAGTCATGCCCGCGCCGAAGTTCACCCCAGTTGCGCCCAGGATGGCTACGATACCGCCAGTCATGTATTCACAGGCGTTGTCACCCGCGCCTTCGATAACGGCGATCGTGCCTGAGTTACGCACGGCAAAGCGCTCACCCGCACGGCCTGCAGCAAACAACTTACCGCCAGTTGCACCATACAAGCAGGTGTTACCAATAATGGCGCCTTCTTGCGATTCAAATGCGCTACCCACGTGTGGCTTAATACAGATAGAACCGCCAGCCATACCTTTGCCCACATAGTCGTTGGCATCACCAGTAAGGTTGATGTTCACCCCGCCAGCATTCCAAACCCCAAGGGACTGACCTGCTGTGCCGTTTAGATTCAGTGTGATTGGGCTCGCTGCCATACCGCCATTACCGTAGCGTTTAGCTATCTCTCCAGATAGGCTAGCGCCGATGGAGCGGTCAGTGTTTTTCACGTCATAGTAAAGGTTGAGGCTGTCGCGATTGATCACCGCTTGCAGTGCATCAGTAACGATATGCTGGTTGAGCTCAGCGCCATCAAACGGCTTGTTTGGCTCGCTCCAGAACAATGGATGACCCATTGGTGATACTGGCGCTTCCAAGATATCAGACAGGTCTAGCTTGCTTTGCTTAGCAGTAAAGCCTTCAACCGTTTCTAAAAGATCGGTACGACCGATAAGGTCGGTAAGCTTCTCGACGCCAAGCTCTGCCAGATAGCCACGTACTTCTTCGGCTAGGCCAGTGAAGTAGTTAATCACCATCTCAGGCAAGCCTTTAAAGTATTCGCGGCGTAATGTCTCATCCTGAGTCGCTACACCGGTTGCGCAGTTGTTGAGGTGACAGATACGCAGGAATTTACATCCCATTGCCACCATAGGCGCCGTACCAAAGCCAAAGCTTTCAGCACCCAAGATAGCGCCTTTGACTACGTCTAGGCCGGTTTTCAGGCCACCATCAACCTGTAGGCGAATTTTATGGCGTAGGTTGTTAGCAACCAGAGCTTGCTGGGTTTCCGCAAGACCAAGTTCCCAAGGGCTACCTGCGTATTTCACCGAAGTTAACGGGCTCGCAGCAGTACCACCGTCATAACCAGAGATGGTAATAAGGTCAGCATAGGCTTTAGCCACACCGGTGGCTATGGTGCCAACGCCAGGCTCAGAAACCAGTTTTACCGACACCATGGCACTTGGGTTGACCTGCTTAAGGTCAAAGATAAGCTGAGCCAAATCCTCGATAGAGTAGATATCGTGGTGTGGCGGTGGACTGATAAGGGTAACCCCTTGTACTGAGTGACGCAGACGAGCAATCTCGGCGGTAACTTTGTGCCCCGGTAGCTGACCACCTTCACCAGGCTTCGCCCCTTGGGCCACCTTGATCTGAAGCACATCAGCATTGGTCAGATAGTGTGGGGTAACGCCAAAGCGTCCTGAAGCTACCTGTTTGATACGTGAGTTACGATTGGTGCCGAAACGAGCTGGGTCTTCCCCCCCTTCACCTGAATTTGAGTAACCACCAAGGTGGTTCATAGCTTGAGCCAGTGCTTGGTGCGCTTCTGGGCTCAAGGCGCCAATAGACATGGCTGCTGAGTCAAAGCGAGTAAATAGGTCCTTGCTCGGCTCTACCTGCTCAAGTGGTGTAGGGGTTTGTGCAGGTTTAAGCTTCATCAAATCGCGCAGTGTGGAAACTGGACGGTCATTGACCTGCTTAGCAAAAGATTGATAGTCGTGATGCTCACCGGTTTTCACTGCTGTTTGTAGCTGCTGTACTACATCTGGATTGTAGGTGTGGTACTCGCCGCCGTGGACGTATTTCAGCAAGCCACCGTGCTCGATGTCTTTGCGTTTAGTCCAGGCTTTGCGTGACAGGTTAAACAGATCTTGCTGGAAGTCACTAAAGTGTGCCCCCTGGATACGACTACTCACACCCTTAAAGCAGAGCTCGATAATATCCTGATGCAGGCCAACTGCTTCAAACAACTGGGAACAGCGATAGGAAGCGATAGTCGAGATGCCCATCTTGGACATGATCTTAAATAGACCTTTATCGATACCCTTGCGGTATTTGAGCATCACAGTGGCGTAGTTGCTATCGATACCACCATTGTCTATCTGTTCACCCAAGGTTTCATAAGCCAGATATGGGTATACCGCGGTTGCACCGAAGCCAAATAGGACTGCAAACTGGTGAGGGTCTCGGGCTGTGGCTGTTTCTACTATGATGTTGGTATCACAGCGCAGTTGAGCCTCAACCAAACGATTTTGCACAGCACCCACGGCCATGGCCGCAGGGATAGGAAGTTTGCCTGTTTGTATATTTCTGTCCGATAGGACCACTAATACCAAGCCTTCCTCTACAGATTTCTCAACCTTGTTACATAGTTCAACAATGGCATGCTCTAGGTCTTGCTCTTGCGGGTCGAAATTAAGGTCAAAGTACTCGTGCTTATAGTGCTTTTGGCTAAGCTCCATCAGTTGTCGCATATCTGAGTAGAGAAGTACTGGCGAGTCGAATGTGACACGATAGGCGTGCCCATCGGTCTCATTAAACACATTCATCTCTTGACCGACGCTGGTGGCAAGAGACATAACGTGTTTCTCGCGCAATGGGTCGATAGGCGGGTTGGTTACCTGAGCGAATTTTTGACGGAAGTAGTCGGTTACTAGTCGCTCTTTTGATGAAAGCACCGCCATTGGGGTGTCATCGCCCATTGAGCCGACGGCTTCTTGGCCCATGTCGCCCAGAACATTGATGACCTGCTCACGTTCTTCACGGTTCAGGGCAAACTGCTTCTGATAGGTCTTTAGCTCATCTTCACTAAAGCTGCGCTGGCCAATCGCCTCACCGCTGAGCTGTTCGAACGGGGTCAGTTTGTGAACGTTATTCTCCATCCATTCGCGGTATGGGTGACGGCTCTTAAGGTCGTTGTCTATCTCATCAGAGTGCCAAAGCTTACCTTCTTTGGTGTCCACAACCAAAAGCTCACCGGGGCCAACACGGCCTTTTTCAGATACCTCATCCGGTGCGTAATCCCAGATGCCGACCTCGGAAGCGAGGGTAATCAGCTTATCCTTGGTAATCACGTAGCGAGCAGGGCGTAAACCGTTTCTGTCTAGGTTACAGGCTGCATAACGACCATCAGACAGAACGATACCTGCAGGGCCATCCCAAGGTTCCATGTGTTTGGAGTTGAAGTCGTAGAAAGCGCGCAGATCTGGATCCATATCTGGGTGGTTTTGCCACGCAGGCGGAACTAGCATGCGCATTGCACGGAAGATATCCATGCCACCGGCTAGGAATAGGTCTAGCATGTTATCCAGACTCGAGGAATCTGAACCTGTTTCATTCACAAATGGTGCCGCAGATTGTAGATCTGGCAGAAGTGGTGATGAGAACTTGTACGCGCGAGCCTTCGCCCACTGGCGGTTACCTTGAATGGTGTTGATCTCACCATTGTGCGCTAGGTATCTAAAGGGTTGTGCCAGTGGCCATTTCGGCTGGGTATTAGTAGAGAAGCGCTGGTGGAACAGACAGATGGCCGATTCCAATCTCAGATCTGCAAGGTCGAGATAGAACCTTGGCAGGTCTGCGGGCATACATAGCCCCTTGTAGACGATAACCTGGGTGGAAAGGCTACAGATGTAGAAGTTCTTCTGGTCGGTTAGTGCCTTCTCGATGCGACGCCTTGCTATGTATAGACGTCTTTCAATATCTCGGCTTCCCCAGCCGGCCGGAGCTGAGATGAAGACCTGCTCGATTGCAGGAAGAGACTCGGTAGCGATAGGACCTAGCACATCTGGATTGGTCGGCGTTTCGCGCCACCCCTCAACAGATAGGGTCTCTTTACCCAGCTCTTTTTCAATAATGGTTTTGCTCTGCTCGGCCAAGATAGGGTCCTGGCTAAAGAAGAACATGCCCACAGCGTATTGTTTGCCTAGATTCCAGCCTTGCTCTTCGGCTATCAATCGGAAGTAAGAGTCGGGTTTTTGTAGCAGTAGGCCACAACCATCACCGGTCTTTCCGTCCGAGTTGATACCACCACGGTGGGTCATTCGATCTAGAGCTGAAATAGCTGTGCGAACCAATTTGTGGCTGGTTTCCCCTTCCATATGGGCGATCAAACCAAATCCACAGTTATCCTTTTCTAAGTTCGGGTCATACAAGGCCATTGCCATACTCCTTTTGTTCACCGTTACTTGAATTTGTAAGCAAGCAAAATGTCGTTTTATGTAGTCGAGCTCAGGTTGGTCTTGGGTCCTTGATATAACGCAGAGTGACTCACTATTTGATAACAATTACGACATAAATAGTTTGCACGAATTTGACAACTTAAAACTTTACGCGTCAAAGGTCAAGGTTATAAGAGACAGGGTGGGCAGTAGTGAACAGATATAAAAAAGGCCAGCATTTTACTGCTGGCCAAGATTGGAGTTTTAAAATCTCACCAAAGGGGTGAGTGGATGTAATAATTATGCAGATAGCATCAGCGAGTCTGCTTTTGCCTCTAGGTTAGAGCTGTTCATCAAGAATTTGTCGATTGCGATAGCGCACTCGCGGCCTTCATTGATACAGCGAACCACTAGAGATTGACCAGTGCGCATGTCGCCAGCTGCGAATACACCTTTCTGGTTGGTAGCAAAGCCTTCGGTTGCTACGTTGCCACGGTCATCCAGCTTGATGTCTAGCTGAGCTAGCACACCCGTTGGCTCTGGGTGGAGGAAGCCCATCGCTAGGAACGCCATCTCACATGGGATAACACGCTCGCTACCCGCTACTTCTTCAAAGCTCGGGCGCTCACCAGGTTTAGCGTCTTGCCAAACGATGTCAGCGATACGCAAACCTTCAAGCTCACCCTTATCATTACCGATAAACTCTTTGGTCAGGATATTCCAATGACGCTCACAGCCTTCTTCATGAGAGGTAGTGGTCTTCATGATCATTGGATATTGAGGCCAAGGCATGTTTGCAGGACGCTTCTCTGGTGGGATAGGCATGATCTCAACCTGCGTGATGCTCTTCGCCTTGTGACGGCTAGAGGTACCCACACAGTCAGAGCCAGTGTCACCACCACCGATAACCACAACGTGCTTATCTTTAGCGTGAATCTCTTCACCTTTCAGGTCCATGTCGTTAGCACGGCGGTTGTTTTGACCAAGGAACTCCATGGCAAAGTGCACGCCTTTTAGCTCGCGGCCTGGGATAGGCAGATCGCGTGGTACGGTAGAGCCACCAGTTAGCAGAACCACATCAAAATCTTGGCGAAGTTGCTGTGCGTTTACATCAACACCCACGTGTGCGTTAACAACGAAGTTAACGCCAGCCTCTGCCATTAGGTTTACCTTACGGTCGATGATGTCCATGCCTAGTTTAAAGTCAGGGATACCAAAGCGCAGTAGACCACCTACTTTTTCGTCACGTTCAAACACTGTCACTGTATGACCTGCGCTGTTGAGCTGCTCTGCCGCTGCAAGACCTGCAGGGCCGCTACCGATAATGGCAACGGTTTTACCTGTGCGAGAGCGAGGTGTCTTAGGCTTGGCATAGCCGTCTTTGTAGGCACGCTCAACTATGGTCTTTTCGATGTTACAGATGGTGATTGGGTCTTGGTTGATACCCAATACACATGCACTCTCACAAGGAGAAGGACACACGCGACCGGTGAACTCAGGGAAGTTGTTGGTAGAACTTAGGATGTTCCACGCCTCTTCCCAGCTGTCACGGTATACCGCGTCATTAAACTCAGGAATGATGTTACCGATCGGACAACCGCTGTGGCAGAAAGGTACGCCACAATCCATGCAACGTGATGCCTGAGTGTTGATCTTGTCACCAAACTCTTCGTTTAGCACAAACTCTTTGTTGTCTTCGATACGAACCGCAGGGTCGAGCTTTTGTGGAAGCTCACGACCATGCTCTAAAAATCCAGTAGGCTTGCCCATTATACTGCCTCCACTTCTTTTGATTGCTCAGACTCAGCTTTACGCTTTTGAAGTACCGCTTTGTAATCGCGCGGCATTACCTTAACCATGGTGGCTAGGCTAGCTTCAAAGTTGTCTAGGAAAGACTTTGCAACTTCACTTCCTGTGAACTCTACATGTTTGGTTAGCATCTCTTTTAGGAGTGCTTTGTCTTCTGCTTCGATTGGGTCTAGGTCTACAAGCTCTGGGTTTAGTTTGCTTTCAAAGTCACCAGACTTGTCCCATACATAAGCGACACCGCCACTCATGCCCGCAGCAAAGTTACGACCCGTTGAGCCTAGGATAACCGCAACACCACCTGTCATATATTCACAGCCGTGGTCGCCGACACCTTCAACTACAACCTTGGCACCTGAGTTACGTACGCAGAAGCGCTCGCCTGCAAGACCGCGGATGTATGACTCACCTGAGGTCGCGCCGTAGAAGCACACGTTACCTACAACGATGTTGTCTTCAGGTACGATGTTGGACTTCGCATCTGGGTACAGTACTAGCGTACCGCCAGATAGTCCTTTACCCCAGTAGTCGTTCGCGTCACCCTCAACCTCGAACTTCACGCCCTTAGCTAGGAATGCACCGAATGACTGACCTGCTGAACCATTGAACTTCACTTCCATCGGCTGTGGTAGACCTTGGTCTTTGTAAACCTTGGAAATCTCGTTCGACAGCATGGTACCTGCAGAGCGGTCGGTGTTGATGATAGGGAACTCAGCCTTAACTGCTTCACCTTTCTCAAGAGCCGGAATTGCTGCTTGGATAAGCTTGCGGTCCAGAACCTCTTCTAGGTTGTGGTTCTGCTCAGTTTGGTTGTAAACGCCATCTGCCTCACGCGCTTCTTCAATATGAAGCACAGGAGATAGGTCTAGGTTCTTATATTTCCAGTGAGCGATATCTTCACGAACCTTAAGCTTCTGGGATTGACCTACCATCTCATCGATAGTACGGAAGCCAAGCTCAGCCATGATTTCACGTAGGCCTTCAGCCATGTATTGGAAGAAGGTTACTACGTCTTCCACGCGACCGTCGAAGCGCTCACGTAGGGTCTTATTCTGGGTTGCGATACCTACAGGGCAGGTGTTCTTATGACACTTACGCATCATGATACAGCCTTCAACCACAAGCGCTGCAGTTGCTACGCCCCATTCCTCGGCACCTAGTAGAGTTGCTACTGCAAGGTCGCGAGGGGTCTTCATCTGACCGTCTGATTGAACCACGATACGGTTACGTAGGCCGTTCTTCAGTAGAGTCTGATGGGTTTCAGCTAGACCTAGTTCCCATGGCAGACCTGTGTGACGAATAGACGACATAGGTGATGCACCTGTACCGCCATCAAAGCCTGCGATAAGTACAACATCCGCTTTTGCCTTAGCAACGCCCGATGCGATAGTACCAACGCCTGCCTCAGACACTAGCTTCACGTTTACACGGCCCGAGCGGTTTGCGTTCTTCAGGTCATAGATAAGCTGAGCCAAGTCCTCGATAGAGTAGATATCGTGGTGTGGCGGTGGTGAGATAAGACCGACACCCGGAGTCGAGTGACGAGTAGCACCGATCCAGTCATCTACCTTATCGCCAGGAAGCTGACCGCCCTCACCAGGCTTAGCACCCTGTGCCATCTTGATCTGAATTTCATCAGAGTTGGTTAGGTAGTATGAGGTAACACCGAAGCGACCAGATGCTACCTGCTTGATAGCTGAGCGTTCCCAATCGCCGTTCTCTTTGCGCTCGAAACGAGTTGGGTCTTCACCACCTTCGCCTGAGTTAGATTTCGCGCCGATGCGGTTCATCGCCACCGCTAGGGTAGAGTGTGCCTCGTACGAGATAGAACCGAACGACATTGCACCGGTTGCAAAGCGTTTTAGGATGCTCTCGATTGGCTCAACTTCTGCTAGGGGGATAGAGCCTGCAGGGTTCTTAACAAAGTCTAGCTGGCTACGCAGTGTTGCTGCGTTATCGCCTTGGTCATCTACCTCTTTCGCGTATTGCTTAAACTGAGTAAAGTCTTTGTTACGAGTAGATTGTTGCAGTAGAGAGATGGTCTCTGGGTTGAACAGGTGTTTTTCACCACGCTGTTTCCACTGATATACACCACCCACATCTAGTACCTGAACTGGGATCTCGCGTGTTGGGTAACCGATGCGGTGACGCACCAATACCTCTTTAGCGATATCATCAATAGTCAGACCTTGGATACGAGAAACGGTGCCGGTGAAGTACTTGTCTACTACAGACTTGCTAATGCCTAGGGCTTCAAAGATCTGAGCGCCGTGGTAAGACTGTAGCGTAGAGATACCCATCTTAGAGAAGATCTTCAGCAGGCCGCCGTTGATAGACTTACGATAGTTCTCGAATAGGTCCTTGATGCTGGTCTCTGGGCCTAGCTTCTTAGTGCGCTGAAGGTCAACCATGGTTTCGATAACCAAGTATGGGTTAACCGCGTTTGCACCATAGCCTACTAGGGTTGCAAAGTGGTGCGTTTCACGTGCATCTGCGGTTTCAACAACGATGTCACACTTAGCACGCAGACCTTTGCGTATTAGGTGGTGGTGCACGGCGCCTACCGCCAGCATCGCTGGGATAGCGGCGTGGTTCGAGTTCACCGCACGGTCAGTCAGCAAGATGATAGAGTAGCCGTCAATGACCGCATCCTCTGCATATTGGCAGATACGCTTCAGAGCACGCTCTAGTTTGCCTTCTTCTTCGCTTGCTTGGAATACGATATCTAGCGTCTTCGCCTGCAGGTGTTCGTTATCGATGGCACGCAGTTTTTCAAGCTCAGAGTTAGACAGTACCGGAGATTCAAGCTCAACCTTTTGGCAGTGCTCTGGGGTCTCGGTAAGCAGGTTTTGGTCCTTACCTAGGTAGGTATTCAGGGACATAACCATGCGCTCACGAATCGGGTCGATCGGCGGGTTCGTTACCTGAGCGAACAGTTGCTTAAAGTAGTTTGATAGGTGTTGTGACTGGTGCGATAGCACGGCTAGCGGCCAGTCGGCACCCATAGCAGAAAGTGGCTCTTTGCCATCTTTAGCCATAGGCACAATGATTTCGTTAACTTCTTCTGAGCTCACACCGAAGGCTTGCTGCTTGTGCAGTAGTTTCTCTGGAGATGGCTGGCTGAATTCGTTCTCTGCATCTGGCAGTTTCTTCAGGCTCAGTAGATTCTCTTCTACCCATTTCTCATAAGGCTGAGCGGTAGCGATAGAGTCTTTAACTTCTTCATCAGAGATGATGCGACCTTGCTCTAGGTCAGCAACGAAGATACGACCTGGTTGTAGGCGGCCACGGAACTCAACGTTCTCTGGCTCGATTTCTACTACGCCCGACTCAGATGCCATGACTAGGAAGTCGTCTTTAGTCACTGTGTAGCGAGATGGACGCAGACCGTTACGGTCTAGGGTTGCACCTACTTGAACACCATCAGTGAAACAAACAGAAGCAGGGCCGTCCCATGGTTCCATGATGTTAGCGTGGTACTGATAGAAGGCACGACGCTTAGGATCCATGTTCTTGTTTTCTTGCCACGCTTCAGGGATAAGCATCATAAGAGCGTGTGGTAGGCTACGACCAGATAGAACAAGCAGTTCTAGCGCCATATCGAAGTTAGCTGAATCTGAGCTACCTTCTTGGCAAATAGGCAACAGCATATCGATCTCAGCCTGAGTAAACAGGTCTGATTCGATAATGGCTTCACGTGCCTTCATCCAGTTCAGGTTACCGCGAACTGTGTTGATCTCACCATTGTGTGCGATGTAGCGGAAAGGCTGAGCCAGACGCCAACGCGGGAAGGTGTTAGTTGAGAAACGAGAGTGTACCAGTGCTAGTGCAGTCACCATGGTTGGATTCTGCAGGTCTAGGAAGTACTGCGGTACTTGCTCGGTAGTTAGCTGACCTTTATATACCAACGTCTTGTAAGAAAGAGAGTTGATATAGAAGTCGTCACCTATGTTGGATACGCTTTCTAGGCAAACACGTACAGTGTAGTTACGCAGAACATATAGCTTACGCTCTAGCTCTTCAGGTGTGGTGCTTGGACCACCGGTAATAAATACGTGTTCAAACTGTGGCTCAGTGCTCAGCGGGTCTGCGCCTAGCATAGAGTTGTCGGTAGGCAGTACGCGGTAGCCTAGAACTTCTAGGTCAAGGCGTTGTGCATTTCGCTCTAGGATGTCGCGACATTGTGCGCGCTTGTACTCGTCACGAGGGAATAGTACTACACCCACACCATACTTTTCGAAAGATGGTAGGCGAATGCCAAGTTTAACTGTCTCTTCCAACAGGAATTCGTGCGGTTTTTGCAACAAAATACCGGCGCCGTCACCTGAAGCTGGGTCACAACCCTGACCGCCACGGTGCTCCATACGAGCTAGCATGTCTAGAGCCTGTGTAACGACTTCATGAGACTTTCGGTTTTTGAGGTGAGCAACAAAACCGATACCACAAGCGTCATGCTCCAGTTCTGGAGTATATAGACCTTGCGCTGATTGCTCTCTATCCAACATAGATAATCCTTCCAATCTAATTTGACCGCAGTGATCCTGGGTCAATCCTTGTAGTTGTCTTTTATGAGCTAACTTTGAGGAAAGCTAGCGAGCATCCATTCCGTCTCTCGCTGAAAAATTCGCGAGTAAAACATTCCCTTGGTCAATTCTTATGTAGTGTCACTGAGAAGCAGTGAATCTTATAGGTAGGTGTAGAATTTGACCGACTAATCATCTAAAAAAACTGAATAAATCTCAGCGTATTTTAGAGACAAGTGAAACTATCCTACAATTTTGTTTAGGCAAATTCCAACGAAACTTGCACCAAAATGGATTTTTGATGACCAATAATTGGTCACAAAATATCAACAAATGTGCGTTTTGATTCACAAGCAAAGGTTTGCAGAGATTTTCTGCCTATAAATTGAGCGTCGAATTAGAACGGCGTGCATGGTAAAATAGCGGAACTAACTTGCAAGGATGTAATTAAGTTTCACAAGGATAAATAGTCACTTTGAATAATGGGTCATCATCGGATGCAGCTACACGAACTGGTAAATACACTTGGACAAGATCTTCAGCGTCGCTATGGAGAAAAGGTTCATAAATTGACCCTACACGGTGGCTTTAGTTGCCCTAACCGAGATGGCACTATCGGTCGAGGTGGTTGCACCTTTTGTAACGTCTCTTCTTTTGTTGATGAATCTACTCAGTCTCAGTCTATACAAGTTCAGCTTAACGACCGTTCTGGTGAGGTGAAGCGCGCCAAGAAGTACTTTGCTTACTTTCAGGCGTACACCAACACCTTCGCTGAGGTGCAGGTTTTAAGAAACATGTACGAGCAGGCGCTTCGCTCGTCTGACATCGTTGGTCTATGTGTCGGCACGCGCCCAGATTGTGTTCCGGATGCGGTAATGGATCTGCTGGTGGAATATAAAGAGAAAGGTTATGAGATCTGGCTCGAGCTTGGTCTGCAGACTGCCCGCAACGATACCCTAAAGCGCATCAACCGAGGTCATGACTTCGAATGCTATGCCGAGATCACCAAGAAGGCGCGCGCGAACGGCATTAAGGTGTGCACGCATCTGATTGTTGGGCTACCTAAAGAGACCAAGCAAGACAATATCGATACCTTGAACAAGGTGCTTGAGGTGGGTACCGATGGTATCAAGCTTCACGGCTTGCATATCGTTGAGGGCAGCACCATGGCTAAGGCTTGGAAGGCGGGTAAGCTAGAGGCACCATCTCTAGAGGACTATGTGGATATCGCATCAACCTTGATTCGAATGACGCCACCCGAGGTGGTGTATCACCGAGTATCATCTTCGGCACGTCGTCCAACCTTACTTTCGCCACTTTGGTGTGAGAACCGCTGGCTTGCGATGACAGAGATAGGCCGGGCGCTGGACCGAGATGGTGCGCAGGGGGCACTGCTCGAGCAGCCTTTTGTGTATCAAAAACCGGTACTCACCGCTCAGGTTTAAATCTAAGTCACTGAACCCGCTACGCTTGGGTTACATTTTGATTAGGGCGCGATAGACTTCAGGTAGCACTTGATACAAGGACTGCTTGATGCGCCCAATGAAACGTTTTTCCCAGTATTATGTCGATTGGCTTATCCGCCTAGGCATCTTTCGATTCTCTATTCTTATTGCTGTTGTACTGATTGCTCTCGCCGTATTGGTACACTTTGCTATCGCTTTTTATCTCAACGAATCCTTTGATACTCGGCACATGCTACGTTCGTTAGCGTTCGGCCTTATCATGACCCCTTGGGCTGTATATTTTGTTTCTACCATAGTTGAGCAGTTAGAAGAGTCGCGCAGGCGCCTTTCTAAACTCGTATCCAAGCTCAACGAAATGCGAGAGCGCGACCTAGAACTCAATCATCAACTTAGGCAGAACATCGAAAAACTCAATGTAGAGATAAAAGAGAGATTGGCGGCTGAGGAGTCTCGTGAGCAGGCAATGGCAGACCTCGAACATGAGGTGTATCAGCGCGAAGTCACCCAGATTGCATTGTCAGAACGCACGGCTCTACTGCGATCTTTCATCGATGCCTCCCCAGATCTTTTTTACTATCGCAGCGCCGATGGCGTCTTTTCGGGCTGTAACAAGGCCGTTGAAAAGCTTACCGGTAAGACTGAGAGAGAGCTGGTGGGGTTGACTCCTTGGGAGGTCTACAAGAAGGAGATAGCTCAGCAAATTGTAGAAACTGATCAGGTGGTTTTTGAAAAGAATCAAGAGCTTATCTATGAACAATGGCTAGAGTATCCTGACGGTCGCAAAGCCTTCTTTGAGCTGAGAAAGGTGCCTTTCTTCGATAAACAAGGCAAACACCTTGGTCTGGTGGGTTTTGGCCGTGATATCACTGAGCGTAAGCATCACGAAGAATCCCTAGAAAAAGCTAGCCGAGATAAGACCACCTTTATCTCTACTATCAGCCACGAGCTTCGCACCCCGTTAAACGGCATTGTTGGTTTGAGCCGAATGCTTTTGGATACCTCGCTTAGCAAAGAACAGCGTCAGCATATGCAGACTATCAACGTGAGTGCCATAACGCTGGGCCATATCTTCAATGACATTATCGATATGGATAAGTTTGACCGCAGTAAATTGGAGTTGGTGCCGTCTGAGCTTAGCTTTGAGGAGTTTGTTACCGAGCTAGATAGTTTGTCACGCCTAATGGCAGAGCAGAAAGGCCTTAACTTCGAACTGGATAGATTGACAGAGATGCCCGATAGCGTAGTGGTGGATGCTACTCGCTTGCGTCAGGTGCTGTGGAACCTTATCAGCAATGCGATGAAGTTCACCCAAGAGGGTGGGGTTAACGTGAATGTGAGTGCTGATCCTGTTGACGATAATCAGGTAGCGCTGCGCTTTGAGATTGAAGATACCGGTGTGGGCATTCCTGAGCATGAGCTAGAGAAGATCTTCGCCATGTATTACCAGGTGAAATCGGAAGAAGGAAACCTACATGCCGTGGGTACAGGTATCGGCCTGGCAGTTTCCCGCTCTTTGATTGAGAAGATGGGGGGCGAACTATACGCCACCAGTGACCTTGGTCACGGCAGTACCTTCTATGTTGAGATCACCGTTCCTCTAGGTGAAAAAGCTGCAGACACGGAAGAAGCCAAACAAGAGAATCAGACCAGCCTATCTATCTTTATGGTTGAGGATATAGAGCTCAACATTACTGTTGCTCGCTCCCTAATCGAAAGCCTTGGGCATAGAGTAGAAGTGGCTATGTCAGGTAAAGAAGCATTGAGGGCGTTCGATCCAAGCCGATATGATCTCGTGCTCCTAGATATCCAACTTCCGGATATGACTGGCTTCGATATCGCACGTGAGCTTCAGCAAACCTATAGTGAGCTGCCACCAATCGTGGCGCTGACGGCAAATCTGGTTAAGGATAAGACTCAGTATCGAGATGCAGGCATGCAGGATGCTATTAGCAAGCCACTATCGGCTAAGGCACTTCGCAAGGTGATGAACAAGCTTTGCGACCTCGATACCGATGTAGTCGAGGTGAAAACCCATGCAACCAAGGCGGTGCTAGAGGATGTGAATCCTGAGGTACGACTCGAGGATATCGTGGATACCGAGATGCTCACTTCCTATATAGAGATAGTGGGCAAGAAGCCTGTGGTAGACAGTATTCAGCTGTTTACTGAGATGATGCCAGATTACGTCTCTATTCTAGATTCAAATCTAGTTGCTAAGGATCAAAAGGCGATTGCCTCTGAGGCGCATAAGATTAAGGGAGCGGCCGGCTCTGTGGGTCTTAAGCGTATTCAATCGGTTGCTCAGCAGGCTCAATCACCAGAATTACCCGCTTGGTGGGAAAATATCCACGATTGGGTAGATGAAATTAAAAACAATTACTTAAATGATATTGGGATGCTGTTAAACTGGGTCGACAAAAATTTTGACAGTTAAGTTTTCTCGAAGCGGAGCGAATAACAATGAAACTTAAAGCTGCAGCGGGTGCACTTGTGTGTGCATCACTTTTGATTGGGTGCGCGTCTAGCGAAGTTGTTCAGTGGCAGAAAGAATCTTCCGCAATGGTAGAGAACACTAATATCAATCTTGAGAGTCGTATGTGGCTTAATAAGATGCCTATGATAGGCGAAGAGGCATCAATCCCTCTGCATGGCAGTATCATTTTGTCAGCCGACCAAGACATTCCTGCCGATCTTGGTGTGGTCAGTATTTGGCTTCGCCATAATGATGAATCGGTCGAAATCAGCGAAGATAACTTCGAGGTTGAGGCGGTTAACGAAAACCAATGGAAGATCTCCTTCAAACAAACCGAGCATTTTGAAGAAGAAGTGGACTCTGTGGACATTGCCATTCTGATGGAAAATGAGCAGAAGAAGGTGTGGCTTGCTGAGCAAGGTGTGAAGGTCGACTTAGTTTTCTAGAACTCCGATTTTAGATATTAAAAAACCCAGCAAATGCTGGGTTTTTATGTATCTGAACTAAGTAAAACTTAGTCTAGGTCACCACAAAAGCGGTAGCCTTCACCGTGGATAGTCGCGATGATCTCTGGAGTGCCAGCAACTGACTCGAAGTGCTTACGGATACGACGGATAGTTACGTCAACCGTACGGTCATGTGGCTTAAGCTCACGACCAGTCATCTTCTTAAGTAGCTCTGCACGTGTCTGGATCTTGCCTGGGTTTTCACAGAAGTGAAGTAGGGCACGGAACTCAGAGCGCGGTAGCTTGTAAGAGTCACCATTTGGGTTAACCAGTGAACGGCTGTTGATGTCCAGCACCCAACCATTGAAGGTGTACTTCTCAACGTTCTTGCTCTCTTCGTCACCTGCTTGAGCTGCGTTCATTGAACGAGCTAGAAGGTTACGAGCACGGATGGTTAGCTCACGTGGATTGAAAGGCTTGGTGATGTAGTCGTCAGCGCCGATTTCAAGACCAAGGATCTTGTCTACTTCGTTGTCACGACCGGTAAGGAACATAAGTGCAACGTTAGCTTGCTCACGAAGCTCACGTGCTAGAAGCAAACCGTTTTTACCAGGAAGATTTATATCCATGATAACTAGGTTTACTGAGTGCTCGGAGATGGTTTGATGCATGGTGTCACCATCAACCGCTTCAAAAACATTGTAGCCTTCCGCTTCGAAAATGCTTTTAAGGGTGCTGCGGGTAACTTGTTCGTCTTCAACAATAAGAATGTTAGGGGTTTGCATTGCTCTACCTAAACTGTGCTTAATTAACTATAACTATTTAAATACTAGGCAAAAAAATAACATTAAGGTAATGAAATTGTTTACAACAAATGCTGTAAATTATGATTTCAGTTCACCTAAATGCTCCCCTCCATGGAACTTATCTAAGATAATTTCAAATCCGTAAAAATTTTTCATTCTTAGCCAATTTTGGACAGCATCATACCCACTTAACAGCTTTATAACAATCTAACTCTGTTAATATTTTTCACTTTATTGATTTAAATCAATCCTTAAATTTTAACAAAACCTCTGCAATAGATTGCAAAACCGTGATGTAGCGCAGTTTTTCATCGGAATGAAGCCATACGGTAAACGGTCAAAAAATGAGTGCATTTACATTTGCTTGCAACTGTTTTGTTAAATGGGTTGCGTATTCATAGGTGAGATGAATTAGAAGCTAAAGCCGAGTTTAACCTCGATTCCGCTTTGCCACTCTTCATGTTCTAGGGTTGCTTTGAGGTTTAGGGTATCTGTCAGCATGTATTTACCTGAGACCTCGGCGCTAACACCCTCATTAAGTTTGCTACCTTCAGAATTGCTTGGTGCTGTGTAGATAGCACTATTAACACTGAGCTTTTCGCTGAAGTGGTAGTTTACGCCACTTAGAAAGCCACGACTGGGCGTGTTGTCGCCGGCATTCGAAATACGAGTTGCTACGTAAAGGTCGACGTTATCCATGACCGAGTAAGCGTAACCAGTGTCCATCTGCCACACATCAAACTGTTCACCTGAACTTGAGTCAGCAGTCATAAACACCTTGTGAGGGGAGGTTTCAGGTTTAAGCCAAGGCTGGCTATCCACTTGATTCTGCTCTGAGCATAACGCGCTTGGTAGGTATGACAAGGAGGCGATAGCTATGCAGGCTGGAATGATCTTGCTTTTCATCGCATCTCCTAATTTCATCCTTGAAAGAGAAACAAGTATGGAACTTGCTGAGTAAGTTGCCAACTTACTAGGTCAATATTCTGTGATCTTAAGCTCAATTTTTGGTCAGGTGAGTGCTTAAATGCTGGTCACCATAAATGAAAAATTATTCTCTATTGTTAATTTGGCGTTGACTGTTTTACGAAAAATAGGTATTGCTAGAGACAGTAAAGAAAACGAGTTAGAAAAGTTTTTATCTATATGTTTATGAATGGCCTGATTACCCGAATCATTATTACCGACACCGGTTGTGTTGGGGCAGGCTGCTGAGAGAAAGAATCTTTAAAAAAAGGCCTGTATCCCCACCAGATACAGGCCTTTTTTTTCAATTTTGTTCAGGGAGAATGGAATGCGAGTACTTAAGTTTGGGGGATCTTCGTTAGCTGACGCAGAACGATTTATGCGAGCGGCGAACATCATAGCCAACAATGCGGATCAGGAAGAGTTGGCAGTAGTTCTGTCAGCACCGGGAAAAACCACTAACAAGCTGGTTGCGATTATAGAAGCGGCGCTAGAAGGTCAGGACACCGAGCATAATGTAAAAGAGCTCAGAGTCGCTTTTGCTGAACTGGCTTCTGAGATTCAAGCCGCGCTACCAAACCTTCAGCTGGAAGAGTTCGAAGCTCAGGTTGAAGAATCACTAGGCAATCTAGAAGATTTTATTCAAGGTATCCAACTACTTGGAACCTGCCCATCCCATGTAAATGCTCGCATCATCAGTAAAGGCGAAAAGGTTTCAATCCAGCTAATGAAGGCTGTACTTGAAGCGAAAGGCCAAGCCGCAGCACTTATCGACCCTGTTCATTATCTTTTTGCTCGCGGCGATCACTTAGAAGCTATGGTCGATGTAGAGCTATCTACACTCAACTTCCAAGCCGCTCCACTTGCTAAGGGCAAGGTTCATATCATGCCGGGCTTTACCGCTGGCAATGATAAAGGTGAGCTAGTAACCCTTGGCCGTAACGGCTCTGATTACTCAGCTGCAGTGCTAGCAGCCTGTCTTCGTGCAGATTGCTGTGAGATCTGGACGGACGTAGACGGCGTTTACAACTGCGACCCTCGCCTTGTAGAAGATGCTCGCCTGCTTAAATCTCTTAGCTATCAAGAGGCGATGGAGCTTTCTTACTTCGGCGCCTCGGTTCTGCACCCTAAAACTATCGCTCCAATCGCTCAATTCCATATCCCATGTCTTATCAAGAACAGTTTCAACCCTCAAGGGGCTGGTACATTGATCGGCCTAGATACAGGCGAAGACAATCTGGAAATAAAGGGCATCACAACCCTGAACGACCTGACTATGGTTAACGTGTCAGGCCCAGGTATGAAGGGAATGGTGGGCATGGCTAGCCGCGTGTTTGGCGCTATGTCATCTGCTGGTATCTCTATCGTACTTATCACTCAGTCTTCATCTGAGTACAGCATCAGCTTCTGTATTGAAGCACAAGACCGCGCTCGTGCGAAAACAGTACTGGATGAAGCGTTTGAGCTTGAATTGAAAGATGGCCTATTAGAGCCAGTGGATTTCATCGATGATGTGGCTATCGTGACCCTTGTAGGCGATGGTATGCGCACCTCTAAAGGAGTGGCATCTCGCTTCTTCCTATCCTTGGCTGAGGTTAATGTAAACATTGTTGCCATCGCCCAAGGATCATCAGAGCGAGCTATTTCAGCAGTGATCCCAGAAGATAAGATCTCCGAGGCGATCAAAGCCTGTCATGAAAATCTATTTAATTCTAAGTACTTCCTAGATCTATTCGTAGTAGGTGTGGGTGGCGTTGGTGGTGAGCTTGTGGATCAGGTTCGTCGTCAGCAACAAAAACTGGCTAAACAGGGGATCGTTATCCGTATCTGCGGCCTTGCCAACAGTAAGGGCATGCTATTGGATCCTGAAGGTCTGCCACTAGAACACTGGCGCGATCGCATGAACAACGCCTCTGAGCAATTCAGCCTAACCTCCCTAAGCTCTGTGGTTCAGCGTAATCACATCATCAACCCAGTATTGGTTGACTGTACTTCGAGCGAGTTTATCGCCGATCAATACGCCGATTTCTTGGCTGCGGGCTTCCACGTGGTAACCCCTAATAAGAAAGCGAACACGGCGAGCATGGCTTATTATCACCAGCTTCGCCAAGTTGCGCGTAGTTCTCGTCGCAAGTTGATGTATGAGACAACGGTAGGTGCCGGTCTGCCGGTTATCGAGAACTTGCAAAACCTTATCTCTGCTGGTGACGAACTAGAGAAATTCAACGGTATCCTATCGGGCTCATTGTCATTCATCTTCGGTAAGCTAGACGAGGGGATGACCCTAAGCCAGGCGACCCAAGTAGCTATGGAAAACGGCTTCACTGAACCTGACCCACGTGATGACCTATCTGGTATGGATGTGGCACGCAAGCTACTTATCCTTGCTCGTGAAACTGGTATGTCTATCGAGCTTGAAGATGTAGTTGTAGACCAGGCCCTGCCACCAGGCTTTGATGACTCAGGTAGCATCGAGGAGTTCCTAGAGCGTCTTCCTGAAGCGGATGCATACTTTAGCGAGCTATCAGCTAAAGCGGCTGAAGAAGGTAAAGTGCTTCGTTATGTGGGTGAGATCAACGAAGGTAAATGTCGCGTGACTATCGCCGCTGTTGATGAAAACGACCCGCTATTTAAGGTTAAAGATGGTGAGAATGCCCTAGCATTCTACAGCCGTTACTATCAGCCAATTCCGCTTGTGATGCGTGGTTATGGTGCGGGCACTGAGGTTACAGCAGCAGGTGTATTCTCTGATGTGATGCGTACTCTTGGTTGGAAGCTTGGGGTGTAACTTATGTCGAGAAGTGTAACTGTATACGCTCCTGCTTCTATTGGTAATGTGAGCGTTGGTTTTGACGTGTTGGGCGCGGCGGTTTCTCCTGTGGATGGCACTCTTTTGGGGGATAAGGTCACCGTTGCCCTTGGACATTCAGACTTTACCTTGAAGGCAGAGGGTAATTTTGTTGCCAAACTGCCATCAGACCCTAAGCAGAACATAGTGTATGACTGCTGGAAAGTGTTTGCTCGTGAGCTGAAAAATAAGGGCTCTGAGCTACTGCCAGTAGCTATGACACTACAGAAAAATATGCCAATCGGCTCTGGTCTTGGCTCGAGTGCTTGCTCCATCGTGGCAGCGCTAGATGCGCTAAACCAGTTCCACACTAATCCTTTAAGTGAAACTGAGCTTCTTGCCCTTATGGGTGAGATGGAAGGACAGATCTCTGGTGGTATTCACTATGACAACGTTGCCCCTTGTTATCTAGGTGGCGTGCAGCTTATGGTCGAAGAGCTGGATATCATTAGTCAGTCTATCCCTAGCTTTGAAAACTGGTATTGGGTAATGGCCTATCCGGGTATTAATGTCTCTACCGCTGCCGCGCGTGAGATATTGCCAGCGCAATACCGTCGCCAAGACGTTATCGCCCACGGCCGTCATCTTGCTGGTTTTATCCATGCAAGTTACTCGAATCAGCCGCAGCTGGCGGCCAAGATGATTCGCGATGTAGTGGCTGAGCCGTATCGTCAGCGATTGCTTCCGGGCTTCCCCGAAGCGCGAGACTACGCAGCAACCGCAGGTGCATTGACCACAGGTATCTCAGGCAGTGGTCCAACCCTATTTACCATCTGCGATAGTTTAGAAGTAGCAGAGCGCGTTAAGGCGTGGCTGGCTACAAATTATGTTCAAAATGACGACGGTTTCGTGCATATTTGTCAGATAGACCAAAAAGGCTCGAAAATTACAGGAAGCAATTTATGAAGCTGTACAACATCAAACACGACGACGAGCAAGTCTCATTCTCTCAAGCCGTTCGTCAGGGACTAGGACGTAATCAAGGTCTATTTTTCCCAAGCGATATTCCGGATATGGGTGATATCGATGCTCTTCTAGCGGAAGACTTTGTTAGCCGTAGCAGTAAGATCCTATCTGCTCTGATCGGTGACGAGCTAGAAAGCGCTAAAGTAGCTGAGTTGGTAGATAATGCCTTTCAATTCCCAGCACCGATTAAGCAAGTTAAAGATGGCACTTATGCCCTTGAGTTATTCCACGGTCCAACCTTAGCCTTTAAAGACTTTGGTGGCCGTTTTATGGCTCAATCTCTAGCGACTGTCTCTGACGGTGGCAAGATCACCATCCTTACAGCAACCTCAGGTGACACTGGTGCGGCTGTTGCTCATGCCTTCTATGGTATGGAAGACATCAACGTAGTGATCCTGTATCCGAAAGGAAAGATCAGCCCGCTACAAGAGAAGCTTTTCTGTACTTTAGGTAAGAATATCCACACTGTTGCTATCAATGGTGATTTCGATGATTGCCAAACACTAGTAAAAACGGCATTTGATGATGCAGAGCTACGTGAAGAGATCGGCCTAAACTCAGCGAACTCTATCAACATCAGTCGTTTGATGGCTCAGATCTGCTACTACTTCGAAGCTGCAGCTCAGCTAAGCAAGGAAGAGCGTGAGAACCTAGTGGTTTCTGTACCAAGCGGTAACTTTGGTAACCTAACCGCAGGCCTTCTAGCAAAAGCGCTAGGTCTTCCTATCAAACGCTTTATCGCTGCGACTAACGCGAACGATACCGTGCCACGTTACCTGACTACAGGTGAGTGGGATCCAAAGCCAACCGTGGCAACCACCTCGAATGCAATGGACGTAAGCCAGCCAAACAACTGGCCTCGTATCGAAGAGCTTTGTCAGCGCAAAGGTTGGGGATTGGATACCCTAGGTAGCGGTGCAGTGACTGATGCAGAGAGTGCAGAGAGTGTGAAAGAACTGAATGACTTGGGCTACCTGTGTGAGCCTCACGGTGCAATCGCGTATCGTGTGCTTCAAGAGCAGCTAAACGAAGGCGAAACAGGTCTTTTCCTATGTACTGCCCATCCGGCTAAGTTCAAAGAGGTAGTAGACGAGATCCTAGATACAGATATCGAGCTGCCAGGTCCTTTGGCTAAGCATGCTGCTATGGAGCTTCTATCAGAAGAGCTGAACAATGATTTTGAACAGCTTAAGGTTCTATTGAAGAAAGTGCAGTAAGCCTCTGACTTAAAATGAAAAAGCGACAATAGATTGTCGCTTTTTTTATATTTGTAGCTTACGAAAAAGCCCAGCTAGATAGCTGGGCTTTGAATTTTTTCTAAACCGGAGTTAGCGATTTACGGGTCTCTATTATAGAGACTCAGTAAAGGTACGAGCGATAACGTCGCGCTGCTGCTCTGGAGTCAGAGAGTTGAAACGTACAGCGTAGCCAGATACACGGATAGTTAGCTGTGGGTAGTTCTCTGGGTGCTTAACTGCGTCTTCTAGAGTGTCGCGCTTAAGAACGTTAACGTTTAGGTGCTGACCACCTTCGATCTTAGGTGCTTTCTCTACTGCAATTTCGCGGCTTTCGTATTCACCTAGGTCAGATGCAGGAATAACTTGATCTGCTTCGTAACCCGCAGCTGAAACTACACAACGTGCTTCGTTTTTCTCAGAATCTAGTAGCCAGATTGAGTTAAGTAGCTCATCGTTTGCTGCTTTAGTAATTTGGATTCCTTGGATCATAACTTTCTCCTCAGCTTCAAAAATTAATTGTTTGTAATATGGATAAATCTTTTGGGGTCGGAACCTTGAGCATTCCCGTTCACTTTATGTTTGCTAATTTATATTGATTTACGTCAAAAAACAACTAAAAACCATATTTTTTTTGGGGTGTTTTCCATGATTATGATCAAGTTATAATTAAAACATGGTGTTATAAAGGCTGTTTTTACACAATCGGAACAAATGCCACAATAAATGGTGTTATTTAACAACATTTAAACGAAATTCGATGCACTTAGTGTTCGGAATATAGGGCTAAATTAGCCATTTAAAGAGAAGATTTGATGACAACAAACAAGTTTTTAGGCGCTCATGTCTCTGCTGCTGGAGGGGTTGAGAACGCCCCGTTAAGAGCCAAGGAAATTGGTGCAAATGCGTTCGCTTTATTCACCAAGAATCAGCGTCAATGGGTGGCAAAACCTCTCACTCAAAAGAGCATAGATTCGTTTAAAAAGAACTGTACTGCGCTTGGATTTAAAACAGAGCAGATTCTGCCACACGACTCTTATCTGATTAATTTAGGGGCTCCAGAGGCGGAGAAGTTAGAGAAATCTCGTGCTGCTTTTATCGATGAGATGGAGCGCTGTCATCAACTTGGCCTAACGCTACTCAATTTCCACCCTGGTAGTCATCTCAAGAAGGTCTCTGAGTCTGAGTGTCTTCGTTTAATTTCTGAATCTATCAATATTGCTCATAAGGCGGTACCAGATGTGATTGCGGTTATTGAGAATACCGCAGGGCAGGGGACGAACTTAGGTTGGCGCTTCGAGCATCTGGCTGAGATTATCGATCAGGTAGAAGATAAATCGCGTGTAGGTGTGTGCATCGATACCTGTCATACCTTTGCTGCCGGTTATGACCTTCGTACTTTTGAGGCTTGTGAAGCGACCTTCGCTGAGTTTGATCGTGTGGTCGGGATGCACTATTTGCGTGCAATGCACATTAATGACTCAAAGATCGCCCTAGGTGGTAAGGTGGATCGCCACCATTCTTTAGGTGCGGGTGAGATTGGTTGGGACTGTTTCAAATTTATCGCTCAAGATCCGCGTTTCGATAAGATCCCGCTAATCCTTGAAACCATTGAGCCGGAGATATGGGCAGAGGAAATTCAGGCGCTGAGAGCCTTTGAACAAGGGGTTACCTAACCCTTTCGGGTAATATTTAAGCGCTGACATTGATCTTTTGGCACGCATCTTTCATTACTTAATGTGACAGGAGTCACAAAGTACAAGGAGTGTGCCATGTTTAAAGCAGTTTCAATCATCCCTCAAGCTCGTCCTGTTCAACGTGGACAAGGACATTTTCGAACTCCACAGCGCGCACCACTGCACGCCCCAGCTAAGAAATAATTTATCGGCGCTGTCGTTAGCGTTATCCTTGCCACACTCTCTATTAATTGGTGTGGTATATGAACTGGCAAGGATTTATACAAGAGCAGCGACAGCTTCCTTACTTTGACAAAATTGAGCAGTTTGTGTCTGAGCAAAGAAGCTTGGGCAAAACTGTTTATCCTCCTCAAGACCAGGTCTTTTCGGCCTTTGATTCAACGCCTCTCGATAAAGTGAAAGTAGTGATCCTAGGGCAAGATCCCTATCACGGCCCTAACCAGGCTCATGGTCTGAGCTTCTCTGTACTGCCGGGCAACAAGATCCCACCATCACTGCGCAACATCTATAAAGAGCTAAATACAGACATAGAGGGGTTCGAGATCCCTTCTCACGGTTATCTCGCTCACTGGGCAGAGCAAGGCGTGCTGCTTCTTAATACCGTACTTACTGTTGAGCAAGGTCAGGCGCACTCTCACGCTAAATGTGGTTGGGAAACTTTTACTGAAGCGGCTATTGAACTTCTTTCCAAACAAAAGCAAGGGCTTGTGTTTATGTTGTGGGGTGCTCATGCACAAAAGAAAGGGGTTAACATCGATGCGGATAAGCATTTGGTTCTTAGCTCGGTACACCCATCACCTTTGAGTGCCCGCAGAGGCTTTTTGGGATGTCAGCATTTTTCTAAAGCGAATAAGTATCTGGAAAATATAGGAAAACAGCCAATCAATTGGCATCTTCCCGCTGAACTAGGTTGAGAAAGAGTAAAATCCACATAAAAAGTGTGCTTTTTTAGTCCTCCCTCAAAACATGCATGCAAATAATTGCTTAAACTTAATGCAACGGATGATATGGAGGGATGGAATATGATGCTAGAAAGGATCCATCGTGAGCATGGTTATATGGTGCGATTGCTGGCGATACTTAGGAAGAAGCTAATTCGTCTTCGTGACGAGGAGCCGATTAACTATTCACTGGTCAAAGAGATAGTGGATTATCTTTGCGATCACTCTGAGCGCACTCATCACCCAAAAGAGGATCTTATCTATCACTACTTCATCGAAAAGTATGGTGAGCAGAAGCAGATACAGAACCTAGAGAAGGAGCATGTTGAGCTATCTAAACTCACGCATGAGTTCTTGGATGTAGTGGATATGATTTTACAAGATGCCGTGGTGCCTTCAGATCTCTTCTCAAGCCAACTAGAGAATTTCATTCAGCAGCAGAAGCGACACCTAGATCTGGAAGAGCAAGACATTATTCCGCTGATTAAGCAGACCTTTGATATCTCAGATTGGCAACACCTAGAGCAAGAGTGGGGCACACAAGAAGAGGACCCTGTGTTTGGCGAAACCATAGCCGACCGCTACAAGCAGCTTGCCGAGCGGGTCAAACAGACCGAAAAAGAGTATGTGTAAAAGCAAAAAGGATGGCAGAGGCCATCCTTTTTTATGTCTATTAGAGGTCGATATCTTCTAGCGCGTAATCGGCGCAAACATCCAGATCCATCAGTTCTTTTTGCAAGCGCTGGCGATCCTTAATCGCTTCTATTTCTCTCCATTTGCGCTTTACAGGTTTAGAGCGGCCACCACCACGAGCTCTGCGTGGCTCTTCGGTTTCAAAAAAGTCGTCTAGTTGCATGTCCATAAGCTATTCCTTTTACTTCATGCGGGCGTTGAACATAGGTCGGTCGTCTCGAACTCCTAACCTTGAATCTCTCGACGACTCGGCATCAGTATTACCACGAACCAGATTAAATTATCTTTGAACTATTTCTCATTTATTTCTAAATTGTGAATGTTTTGTGGAGTATGAGGTTTGTTTCACACTAACTGATAACAGGTTTGTTTAAATAGTGAGCATGACTACTGGTGAAATTTGCATTTTAAGGTTTCTATCGGCATGATGCGCGCAGATTTGGTGTAGGGGAATCGTTTGCCCAAGGACAAATCTCAGCACTATATGCTTAGCACTACCCCAGTTTGAGTTTCGATATTAGGAAAGTTGTGCATCGCATATTTTCCAATGTTGTAACCCACTTCTTCGGTTAAGCATCCAAAAATAAAAGCACTGAGGTTGCACCCTCCATACACCTCACTTAGTGAGGTTTAATAAAAATAAAGAGGCTAGTTGTGACAGACATTATCAACTTAATGAACGATCTCCTGTGGGGATCAATCCTTATTTATCTTCTAGTAGGCGGTGGTATTTATTTCACCGTACGTTTGGGCTTTATCCAGTTCCGCCACTTCGGCCACATGTTCAGCGTACTAAAGAACAGCCGTAAAGCGGACAAAGCTGGTATCTCTTCTTTCCAAGCACTTTGTACCAGTCTAGCGGCACGTGTAGGTACTGGTAACATGGCTGGTGTTGCGGTAGCACTTACCCTAGGTGGCCCTGGCGCTATCTTCTGGATGTGGCTGATCGCTATGCTAGGTATGGCAACCTCTTTTGCCGAGAGTACCCTAGCTCAGCTATACAAAACCAAAGATGAAGATGGCAACTACCGTGGTGGTCCAGCTTACTATATGGAGAAAGGTCTAGGCATGCGCTGGATGGGCGTATTGTTCTCTATCTTCCTGATCATCGCATTCGGTCTGGTATTTAACTCAGTACAAGCAAACTCTATCGCAAGTGCAATGAACACCGCATTTGGCATTGAGCCATGGGTTGCTGGTGTTGCAGTAGCAGTACTTTCTGCATTCGTTATCTTTGGTGGCATCCGTAAGATTGCACGTACTGCGGAGCTAATCGTTCCTGTAATGGCACTAGCTTACCTAGTGCTGGCTTTCTACGTAATGTTCTCAAACATCGAGAAAGTGCCAGAAATTATCTCTCTTATCTTCAAGAGTGCGTTCGGTCTGCAAGAAGCAGCCGCTGGTGGTGCAGGTTACGCTATCGCTCAAGCGCTGATTAACGGTATCAAACGTGGACTATTCTCGAACGAAGCTGGTATGGGTTCTGCGCCAAACGCAGCAGCATCGGCGACGCCATATCCGCCGCACCCTGCATCACAGGGTTATGTTCAGATGCTAGGTGTTTTCACTGATACTATCGTTATCTGTACTGCGACTGTCGCTATCATCCTTGTTTCTGGTGAGTATGTTCCTCACGGTGAAATCACAGGTATCGAGCTGACACAGCGCGCGCTAAGTGCTGAAGTGGGCAGCTGGGGTGGTATCTTTGTTGCTGTAGCTATCTTCTTCTTTGCGTTTACCTCTATCATCGCAAACTACTCGTACGCAGAAACTAACCTTATCTTCCTTGAGCACAACCACAAGGCGGGTCTAAACATCTTCCGCGTAATCGTGCTAGGCATGGTTCTGTTCGGTGCTGTTTCGTCCCTACCAACGGTATGGGCAATGGCAGACGTGTCGATGGGCCTTATGGCTATCGTGAACATGGTGGCTATCCTGTTGCTATCAGGTATCGTGGTTAAGCTCGCTAAGGACTACAACAAGCAGCTTAAAGCGGGCAAGGTGCCAACCTTTGATGCTAACGACTTCCCTGAGCTTCAGTCTCAGCTAGAAGAAGGTATCTGGGACCAGGCTGAAGAAGCGAAAAAGTCGTAATCGCTCTCACCTATGACACTGATTGAAAGAGCCGTGCTGACATAGCACGGCTTTTTTTATACCCTGTGCATATCAAGATATGTAAAGGAAGACCGCTATGTTGGTTATTGTTTCTCCAGCTAAAACCCTAGATTTTGAATCTCCATTGGCTACAGAGCGCTACACTCAGCCTGAATTTATCCCTGAATCAGCCGAGCTTATTGAGGTCTGTCGTGAGTTGACTCCTGCTGATATTGCGGGCCTGATGAAGGTAAGCGATAAGATTGCTGGTCTAAATGCCGCTCGTTTTGAGCAGTGGTCCACCACCTTTACTCCAGACAATGCACGTCAGGCTATCCTGGCCTTTAAAGGCGATGTGTATACCGGCCTTGAGGCGGAGAGCTTTAGCGAAGAGGACTTCGATTATGCACAGTCTCACTTCCGTATGTTGTCAGGTCTCTATGGATTACTAAAGCCGCTAGATCTTATGCAGCCGTATCGTCTAGAGATGGGTACTAAGCTTGCTAACCCTAAGGGCACTAACCTGTATCAATTCTGGGGTGAGAAGATCACCGATAAGGTGAATGAGGCTCTTGCTGCTCAAGGTGACGATCTCCTGATTAACCTCGCTTCAAACGAGTACTTCAAATCGGTGAAGCCGAAGAAAGTTGAAGGTCAGATCATTACGCCAGTGTTCAAAGACTGCAAGAAGGGTAACTACAAGGTTATTAGCTTCTTCGCTAAGAAAGCGCGCGGCATGATGGCGAAATACATCATTCAGAACCGTATTGAGTCTGTTGAGGCACTGAAAGAGTTTGACGTAGCGGGCTATTACTTCTGTGAAGCTGAGTCCAATGATAAAGAGCTAGTGTTCAAGCGCGAGGAACAGTAATCAGTCCGATAGGCACTTTGGAAACTGAACGACTCATACTCCGCCGCTGGAAAGCGGTGGATTTTGACGCCTTCGTTAAGCTAAACACTGACTCAGAGGTGATGCGCTTTTTTCCAAGCCCACTAACACCATTACAGAGCATTGAACTGGCGCGTCATGCTGCCCAGCAGCTATTTCATCAGGGCTGGGGGATGTGGGCGGTTGAGCTAAAGGCTGATGGTGAATTTATCGGTATGGTCGGTCTTCAACCTCGCAAGGCCAGCGATGGCATACTGGAGGACGACTTTGTCGAGATAGTTTGGCGTTTGAGTAAGAGTGCATGGGGTAAAGGCTACGCACCAGAGGCAGCGTCAGAGGTGCTCAAGTTCTCTTTCACTGAGCTAGGGCTAGACTCTGTGTACAGCCTTACCGCACTGTGTAACCTGCCATCGCAGCGTGTGATGCAAAAGATCGGCATGCACAACCTTAACCAAGATTTTCAACATCCAAGACTAGAGCCTGACTCACCCTTGAGTTGGCACTGTCTATATCATATCTCAAGGCAAGCATGGTTAAAGTCAAACAAGTAAAACCCTCCGATATCCCTATGTCTCTATTGCTTGAGGCGGATCCAGATGAGGCTATGGTTTTGTCTTATCTCGAGTCTTGTTTGGCCTTCGTGCTTATTGAGGAAGATAAGGTCGCTGGCGCTTGTTTGCTTAGGCAAGAAAGTGATGGCAATTCAGCTGAGTTGATGAACATTGCTATCTGGCCTGATAAACAAAAACTGGGCCTCGGCTCAGTGCTTCTTGAGGGAGTGCTAACCTCAGAGTCAGTGACCAGATTAGACAAAATATGGCTTAAGACTGGCACCTTTGGCCATCAGCTGAGCTTTTATCAAAGGCAAGGATTTAGAGTGGAGAGGGTAGTGAAGAACTACTTTGTCGATAATTATCCTGAGCCCATTTATGAAAATGGTATCCAACATCAGGACATGCTGATCCTAGAATTGAAGATAAATTAAAGGAGAGCCTAGGCTCTCCTCATTTATTACTTCTTCTTTTTCACGCTTTTCTTGGCAGTTTTCTTAGCGTCTTTCTTTTTGTTCTTCTTCTTGAACACAGGTTTCTTGTGTTTAGGGCGAAGACCATCGATAAAGCGCTCTTTGATTGCTTCCTTGGTGTAGCGCTGAACACGCTCCATCATCGGCTGATCATGAGCTTCAACCAAAGAAATAGCCGAACCCTTCTTACCAGCACGACCAGTACGACCGATGCGGTGTAGGTAGACATCTGCGGTGCGTGGCAGATCATAGTTGATTACATGGCTCACATCCGGGATGTCGATACCGCGAGCGGCTACGTCGGTAGCAAGAAGCACGCTCACCTCACCATCTTTAAAGCGACGGATTGCATTGTTACGACGGTCCTGAGGCATCTCGCCTTGGATCCAAGCGCAAGGGATCTGAGCGCTGTCCAGATGCTGGCGAAGTTCGCCTAAACGTTCGCGGGTCTTCAAGAATACGATACTGCGCTCGGCCTGCTCACCTATGATGCGCTTTAGAAGCTCTAGCTTGTGCAGAGCATCATCGGCGCGGTGATACCACTGTTGGATCTTTTTGCGCTCTTTAGTTGGTGGAGTAGAGTTTACTTCAGCTGGTTCTTTTAGAAGATCTGCAGTAAAGCCTTCAACGCCACGACCCTCTAGGGTTGCCGAGAACAGTAGTGTTTGTTTACGCCAGCGACACTCTGCAGACAATCGGTCTACCGTAGGACCAAAACCCATATCTAGCATGCGGTCTGCTTCATCTAGCACTAGCCATTCGATAGCACGGCAATCGAAGCGCTCTGCCTCGATGTACTCAAGCAGGCGACCAGGCGTTGCTACCACTATATCTTGGGTGGTTGCTAGGATATCAGCGTGCTCTTGATAGGTTACACCACCGGTAATGGTGAAGATGTTAAGTCTGGTATGTTTAGCCAGTGCCTTAGCCTGCTCGGTGATCTGCATCGCCAGTTCACGAGTCGGAGTTAGGATAAGTACACGTGCTGGGCCACCCTTTTTACGAGGGAAGTCCAATAGGTACTGAAGCGCAGGCAGAACAAAGGCTGCGGTTTTACCTGTACCTGTTGGTGCGGAAGCAAGAATGTCTCTGCCGTCTAGCGCATATGGGATGGCTTCACTCTGCACCTTAGTTGGGCGCTCATAGCCTATCTGTTCAATGGCCTTGATTAATGTTTCGTCTAAGTCTAAATCAGCAAAGGTTCTAATCACAGTTTCAATCCGCAATTGGGTGGGTCTTAAAGGGTGTAGTATAAACGTAAGCTTGGACTAAGTTCACATTTTTAAGTAGAAATCCCGCGTTAAGGCGATGAAATCTTGGCTGTACTCGGTACCTTGATGGATCTGCAGGCTAGTTGTCTGCATTTCTACCTGAACTCTTCTTAATTCAATCAGGTAGCGAGAAATCGGTTTTTTAGCTGTGGTCTTGATTTCGCATAGGCGTGAAAGGTGCCAGCCGCTAGTCTTTGCCAGTTGGATAAAACCATCTCCCTCGACCTTGGGAAGAATGAAACTAGCGCTTCCCTCAAGAGACAGAAGATCCGCGCATGCCTTCAATAGATCTTTGTGTGCCAGCGTATCCGTGTGTCTTGCCTTAGCTCTCTGCTCTCGCTGACTCTGCTCTCCAGAATTGAAATAAGGAGGGTTGCAGATGATGCGTTCAAACTGATCCTTGATGGGCATCTTGGTCACATCCGTCATAGACACCTGTATGCGAGATGACCAAGGGCACGAAGCGGCGTTGTGCCGAGCGGCTTCAATGGCATCTGCGTCGATATCGATAGCTAGAATATCGGCGTTTGGATTTCTCTGAGCACTCATCAGGGCCAACAGTCCGGTACCTGTTCCTATATCTAAGATGGAACCTACCATTTTTATATCTGCCCAAGCGCCCAGTAGTACCCCATCGGTGCTTACCGGCATTCCGCTTTTTCCACCGATTATGGTGAAGCGCTTAAATTCAAAATCTTTAGTGGTTTGGTTCATTAGTATCAAGAAGGTTGTGAGTTTGTATGCATCTATGGTGCATGCAATCTGTTTGTTATTGCTTTGTTTGAGTTTGTTGGCTGTCTGTTTGACATTAAATTCTAGATTTAAAGTCAATATCTAGTGGATAATACTGGTAATTGATAAAATTACTGGCAGTAACTAGTGTTTTTTCTCTATGCGCTTGAGTGCGCATTCGTCACCGTTCAAGATGCTTGCCTGAAATTTATCACAGCAGAGTGTAACGCATAAACTACACCACAGTCTGTTCTGGGGCGGGATTTGAACAACAAACTTTCTTTTTTAGACATAGTAGCGCTTGGCTTTATGCTGTTCGCGTTTTTCTTGGGTGCGGGCAACATTATTTTCCCACCTCTAGCAGGTCAACTTGCAGGCACTAATCTGATGCCAGCTATGGGTGGCTTTCTAGTTACAGCAGCAGGCCTGCCTCTTATTACTGTGGTTGCAGTCGCAATCGCTGGTGGCACTTGGGATCATCTGACTCGTGACCTACCAAAGCGTGTTGCTATCCTAATGGCCGCTCTGATCTTTATCATTATTGGCCCAGCTTTCGCTGCCCCTCGTGCAGGATTGGTTGCCTATGAGATAGGTTTACGTCCTTTCTTAGCGACACCTGATGCAATGACACTCGCACTATTCTCTATTGTCTTTTTTGCTGTTGCTATGGTGTTGGCTTGGTCTCAAGGTAGCCTGCTAGACACCATAGGTAAGGTGCTAACGCCGCTGATGTTTGTTGGTCTATTGGTGCTGTCGGTAATGGTAGTGATCAATCCGCAAAGTCCGATTATTCATCCTCAAGGTGATTATGTAGATCAGGCGTTTGTGACCGGTCTTCTTGAAGGCTATCTGACCATGGATACCTTTGGCGCATTGATGTTCGGCATACTTTTGGTTCAAGCACTAAACAGCAAAGGCGTGTCAGAAACTAAAGACGTCGCTCGTTACCTTATCTTAGCTGGCTTTATTGCAGCCTTCGGTCTGTGCCTGGTGTATATGTCTCTTTTCTATCTGGGTGCTACCAGTAATGGTATTGCAGCAGGTCTGACTAACGGCGGGGCTATCTTAGCTCACTATGTTCAAGCGCTGTTTGGTGTGAAAGGGCAGTGGGTATTGTCGGGCATTGTCGTGATTGCCTGTTTGACTACGGCAGTGGGTTTGATCTCTGCTTGTTCAGACTTCTTTAGTAAGCACACCAAGCTCTCTTATAAAGCCTTTGTGGTTATCAACGGCTCTGTATGTGCTCTGGTTGCGAATGTGGGACTATCTCAGCTTATCGCGCTTTCTATCCCTGTGTTGTTTGCGCTGTATCCAGTAGCTATTGCATTGGTGGCTTTGACCTTCCTTCGTTCGCGTTTGGCTAATCCTGCGCGCGTTTATCGCACTGTGCTGGTGGTGGCCTTCTTGTTCGCTATTTTAGATGCGCTAAATGTAGCGGGCGTTGATGTGAGCAGCTTTGATTTTGTGCCTATGTTTAGCCTTGGGCTAGGCTGGCTGTTGCCAACGCTTGCCATCATTATCTCAATGGTAGTGCTTGATGGCGGCAACAAGGCTCAGATAGAGCAGTACTCATAAAAGCAAAAAAGCGTCCAATGGACGCTTTTTTAATGTTTGTTTTAGAGAGAATCAGCGTATTCCGTTAGGATCTGTTCACACCAGGTGGCGAGGCGTTCGTCGGTAAGATCGTACTGTGAGTCCTCATCTAGTGCCAAGCCTAAGAATTGGGTCTTATCCTCAGTCAGCGCCTTTGAACCGGTGAATTCATAGCCCTCCACGGGCCAGTAGCCGATGAATTTAGGCTGATGTGGCACCAGTTGCTCATGCAGAAGGCCCATAGCATCTAGAAACCATTCGCCATAACCTTCTTGGTCCCCAAGACCGAATAGCGCGACGTGTTTACCTGAGATTTGAATATCACCTAGCTTGTCCCAAATCTCATTCCAATCCTCTTGCAACTCGCCAAAGTCCCAGGTGGAGATACCAAGGACCAGAAAGTCATAGTCATTGATCAGACTTAGTGGGGCATCCTTTACGTTGTGCAGGTCGACAATCTCTTCACCTATGATGTCGCGGATCTTCTCTGCTGCCATCTCGGTGTAACAGGTGGTTGAGCCGTAAAACAGTCCTATTTTCATGCTATTCGTGTACTACTTGATCGGGGTGCAGGGATTTTACCTTTATTTTTCCAGCTTTGCAGTTAGTGTCAGCGCTTATCGGGTATACTTGGCTGATATAACAGAGGTAATTGGGCGTTATCACTTGTCAAATCAACACCTTATTGAGCAGTTTCTCGATGCTGCTTGGATGGAAAAAGGGTTATCCGAAAACACACTCGCTTCCTATCGATTGGATCTCAGTAAATTAGACAACTGGCTACAAAGTATAGATGCGGAGCTCCTTAGCGTTTCACATGAGCAACTTCTTGATTATCAAACCTGGCTAGCAGAGCAGGGGTTTGCTCAGTCTAGCCGTGCACGTATGCTGTCGGCGATGCGTCGCATCTTTCAATATTTCCATCGGGAACGAATGCGTGATGATGATCCCTCAGCGCTGTTGATTCGCCCTAAACTGCCCAAGCGATTGCCTAAAGACATCAGTGAAGCCCAAGTCGATGCTTTGCTGGCCGCCCCCAATATCGAAGACACCATAGAGCTTAGAGACAAGGCCATGCTTGAACTCTTGTATGCGACAGGTCTGCGTGTGACTGAGTTGGTGGGCTTGACCACAGAGAACATCAGTTTACGCCAAGGCGTGGTGCGTGTTGTGGGTAAGGGTGGCAAAGAGCGACTGGTTCCCATGGGTGAGAATGCTATCGATTGGATAGAGCGCTTTATGAATAAAGGACGACCAGAGCTACTAGGTGAAACCTCGTCAGATGTGGTGTTTCCTAGCAAGCGTGCTCGCCAGATGACTCGTCAAACCTTCTGGCATCGTATTAAGCACTACGCGACCCTTGCTGGAATAGATAGCGATTCGCTCTCTCCACACGTGTTGCGCCATGCCTTCGCCACACATTTATTGAACTACGGGGCAGATCTCAGGGTCGTACAGATGCTACTTGGACATAGTGACTTATCGACAACGCAAATTTATACTCATGTAGCAAAAGAACGATTAAAGCTGATCCATCAGCAACACCATCCAAGAGCCTAATTCGGTTCTGCAAAGGAAACAATATGAAGCACTTATCTCGCACCCTTGGCTTAATTCTCTGCTCGCTGTTTGTGTTCAAAGCCAGTGCGGCCGATATAGACCAAGCGCAATTAAAAGAACGATTCGCCAAGATTGGCGTAACCATACTGCAAGCTGAGCCATCAGAGATGGATGGCATTTTAGAGCTGACTACAGACCAGGGCACCTTTTATGCCTCACCTAAGGGCGACTTTTTTATCCCTGGTAAGCTGTACTCTCTCGACGAAAACGGTAAGTTTGAAGACGTAGTTGCAAAGCGTAACGGTCCAAAATTCATCAAGATGTTCAATGAGATGCAAGACGAGATGATCGTCTACAAGGCAAAAGATGAGAAATACGTGGTTACCGTATTCACCGATATCTCTTGTGGTTACTGCTTGAAGCTTCATCGCGATATGAAAGCCTACAACGACCTTGGTATTACTATCCGCTATCTTGCCTTCCCACGTGCCGGTGCGACTAGCGATATCGGTACGCAGATGGCAAACATCTGGTGTAGTGACGACCCGCAAGCGGCAATGAACGATGCCAAACTGCGTGGTCAGAGTGTATCGGCTTCTGCTGACAAGATTAAACAGTGCCAAGACTTAGTGGTGAAGCAGCATCAACTGGGTCGAGCTATCGGTGTAACGGGTACCCCAGCGGTTTACACACCAAACGGCGTTAACGTAGGTGGCTATCTTTCTCCAGAGGCGCTACTGCAACGCCTGCAAGCTGAAAAAAGCTAATCTAGCTTTGTAATGAGCGCGGCTTGACCGCGCTTTTTTTCCTCTCAAATCTGTGTTGTCACCATGATAGAAATCCAACGTCGTCCTGCCTGCGATATCTCGCATCTTCCTGATTCTCTCTCTCCTTTGATGCGTCGTGTATACGCTTCGAGGGGGGTTAACAGCGAAAGCCAACTCAACCGAGGTGCCAAGGGCTTGCTCTCGCCTGGTCAGTTGTATGGCATTGGTCCTGCTGCTGATCTTTTGATTGAAGCCATTGAGAGTAGCCAGCGAATTATCGTGGTAGGGGACTTTGATGCCGATGGCGCGACCAGTTCCGCTCTTTCGGTGTTAGCGCTTCGTATGCTCGGCTCAAGCAATGTGGACTATCTAGTGCCAAATCGCTTCGAGGACGGTTACGGCTTGAGCCCAGAGGTGGTTGACCAAGCCATCACCATGGGGGCTGAGCTGATCATGACGGTGGACAATGGCGTCTCTTCTATCGAGGGCGTGAAATATGCTAAGCAAAACAATATCAAGGTACTGGTAACCGATCACCACTTGCCGGGTCATGTTTTGCCAGAAGCTGATGCCATGGTTAACCCAAATTTGCATGAGTGTGATTTCCCTTCAAAAGCGCTGGCCGGGGTGGGAGTTGCCTTTTATCTGATGGCTGCGGTGCGCGCCAAGCTTCGTCAAAAGAACAGTTTTGCTGAGCGCGGTATTCCTGAGCCTAATCTTTCCGTGCTTCTAGACCTTGTGGCTCTAGGCACAGTCGCTGACGTTGTACCGCTGGATGAAAACAACCGCATCTTGGTGCATCAGGGCTTGCAACGCATTCGAGCGGGTAAGGGTAGACCCGGAATACAGGCGCTGATTGAGGTAGCCAAGAAGAACTCAAACCGTTTGGTGGCCTCTGACTTTGGCTTTGCCCTTGGACCGCGCATCAATGCGGCGGGGCGCTTGGATGATATGTCGTTCGGCGTTGAACTGTTGATGAGCCAAAACATACATGCGGCGCGCCGTATGGCCTCGGAGCTAGATTCGCTGAACCAAACCCGAAAAGAGATTGAAGAGGGCATGAAGCAAGAGGCTATGGCTTTTTGTGAGAGGCTTCAGTTTAGCTCAGATAAAGAGATGCCCTATGGCTTGGCACTGTTCCAGCGCGACTGGCACCAAGGCGTAATTGGGATTCTCGCCTCTCGCATCAAGGAGCAGTTCCACCGCCCTGTGATCGCCTTTGCCGATGGTGGTGATGGCCTTATCAAGGGTTCTTGTCGCTCTATCGTGGGCCTGCACATGCGAGATACGCTAGACAAAATAGACGTGCAAAACCCAGACCTTATCTTGAAGTTTGGTGGCCATGCTATGGCCGCTGGCCTCACTATTCGCGAAAAAGACTTTGAGCGCTTTTCTAAGCTATTTGATGAGTCGGTGCGTGAACAGCTAGAAGACCATGCTCTGAAAGGTATTGTTCTGTCCGATGGTGAACTCTCTCCTGAGGAGTTTAACATGCATACTGCCCAAGAGATCCGCCAGGGCGGTCCTTGGGGGCAGGCCTTCCCAGAGCCTATTTTCGATGGCGAGTTTAAGGTGCTGCACCAGAAACTCGTGGGCGAGAAGCACCTCAAGCTTATGCTAGAGCCACTACACCGCTCGCACCCAACCAATATCATGGTAGATGCTATTGCCTTTAATGTGGACCTAAGACGCTGGCCTGACCCGGCAACCACCAAGGTTCGTCTAGCTTACCGCCTCGATATCAACGAGTTTCGTGGCAACCAGAGTATGCAACTCATGGTTGAGCATATCGAAGGCGCGTAAAGCGTAAGGATTTAGTAAATTTTTCTGTATCTTGGTCACATTTTTGAGTAAAATTCTGCGGTTATTTTCTACTCAAATTATTGGCGAAAGATGTTTGAAATCAATCCAGTCAAAAACCGCCTACAGGACGTGTCTGAACGCACTAGTGTCCTGAGGGGGTACCTTTGACTATGACGCTAAGAAAGAGCGTCTAGAAGAGGTAAACGCAGAACTAGAACAGCCGGATGTATGGAACGAGCCTGAGCGAGCGCAAGCCCTAGGTAAAGAGCGTGCATCACTAGAAGCGGTTGTTGAGACCATAGACCAACTTGACCAAGGCGGCGAAGACGTTGAGGGCTTGCTTGAGCTAGCGGTTGAAGAAGAAGACCAAGAGACCTTTGATGAGATTGAACCTGAGCTAGCTGAGCTTGAAGCTAAGCTTGAGAAGCTTGAGTTCCGTCGTATGTTCGCTGGTGACCACGACGAGTCTGACTGCTATATCGACCTGCAATCAGGTTCTGGCGGCACAGAGGCGCAAGATTGGACCAACATGATGCTTCGCATGTATCTGCGTTGGGCTGAGTCTAAAGGCTTCAAGACCGAGGTTATCGAGGTTTCTGAGGGTGAAGTTGCTGGCCTTAAAGGCGCAACGGTTAAGATCTCTGGTGAGTATGCCTATGGCTGGCTACGTACTGAAACCGGTGTACACCGTTTGGTTCGTAAGTCTCCATTTGACTCTAGCGGCCGTCGTCACACCTCATTTGCGTCTGCGTTTGTGTATCCTGAGATTGATGACAACATTGAGATCGACATTAACCCAGCTGATCTACGTATCGACGTATATCGTGCATCGGGCGCTGGTGGTCAGCACGTAAACACCACCGAATCTGCGGTACGTATTACTCACGTTCCAACCAACATTGTGGTGCAGTGTCAGAACGACCGTTCTCAACATAAGAACAAAGACCAAGCGATGAAACAGCTTCGTGCGAAGCTATTCGAGTTTGAGCTTCAGAAGCAAAACGCTGAGAAGCAAGCAAACGAAGACGCTAAGTCTGACATCGGTTGGGGTAGCCAGATCCGTTCTTACGTATTGGATGACTCACGCATTAAAGACCTGCGTACTGGCGTTGAAAACCGCAACACACAAGCCGTTCTTGATGGCGACCTAGACAAATTTATTGAAGCTAGCCTGAAATCAGGTTTATAAGCTTTTCACCGAAAAAGAATAAAACAGGATACATCGAAAATGACTGATGCTGTTCAAAACGAGAACCAACAAGAAGAGAATAAGCTGATTGCTGAGCGTCGTAGCAAGCTGGATCATATCCGCAAGAGCTGCAAAGCAAACGGCCACCCAAATGACTTCCGTCGTGAGCACCTAGCTGGCGACCTTCAAGCAGAATTCGGTGAAAAGACTAAGGAAGAGCTAGAAGAGCTTAACCACATCGTAGCGATCGCTGGTCGTGTAATGGCGAAGCGTGGTCCTTTCCTAGCTATTCAAGAAACATCTGGCCGTATCCAAGCATATGCAGCAAAAGATGTTCAAAAGCAGCTTAAAGAGCAATATCAAGGCCTAGATATCGGTGACATCATTGGTGTTAAAGGTGCGCTTCATAAGTCAGGTAAAGGCGACCTTTACGTGAACATGGAAGAGTACGAGCTACTAACTAAGGCTCTGCGCCCACTTCCTGAGAAGTTCCACGGTCTGACTGACCAAGAGATGCGTTACCGTCAGCGCTACGTTGACCTTATCGTTAACGAAGATTCTCGTGAAGCATTCATCATCCGCTCTAAGCTGGTTTCATCTATCCGCAACTTCATGAGTTCTAAGGGTTACCTAGAAGTAGAAACCCCTATGATGCACGTGATCCCAGGTGGTGCAACGGCTCGCCCATTCATCACTCACCACAACGCACTAGACATCGATATGTACCTACGTGTTGCTCCAGAGCTTTACCTGAAGCGTCTAGTAGTAGGTGGTTTTGACCGCGTATTCGAGATCAACCGTAACTTCCGTAACGAAGGTCTGTCTCCTCGTCACAACCCAGAATTCACTATGATGGAATTCTACCAAGCTTACGCTGACTACAAGGATCTGATGGATCTGACTGAAGAGATGCTAAGCACAGTGGCGATGGACGTTCTAGGTTCAACCTCTATGCCTTACGGTGAAGAGACAGTTGAGTTTGGCGGCACTTACGCTCGCATGAGCATGTTCGAAGCTATCAAGCACTACAACCCTGACCACGTTGAGATCCAAGCGCTAACGGAAGCAGACCTAACTGACCGTGAGAAGATGGTTTCTATCGCGAAATCTGTACACGTTGAAGTAGAAAGCTTCTGGACTTGCGGACAGCTTCTTGAAGAGATCTTTGGTGAAACGGCTGAGCCTCAGCTAATTCAACCAACCTTCATCACTGGCTACCCAGCGGACATCTCGCCACTGGCTCGTCGTAGCGATGACAACCCGTTCTTCACTGACCGCTTTGAGTTCTTCATCGGTGGTCGCGAAGTAGCAAACGGCTTCTCAGAGCTTAACGATGCAGAAGACCAAGATGCACGCTTCAAGGCGCAGGTAGATGCGAAAGATGCAGGTGACGACGAAGCTATGTACTACGACGCTGACTACATCACAGCGCTAGAGCACGGCCTACCGCCAACAGCAGGCCAAGGTATCGGTATCGACCGTCTAGCTATGCTGTTCACTAACACGCACACCATCCGTGATGTAATCCTATTCCCTGCAATGCGTCCGCAGCAGTAATAGCGATTAACTGAATCGAAAACGCCACCTGATTAGGTGGCGTTTTTTTATGCGTCAACTTCTACCGGTTCAACTTCTTCCTGAAGCTCGAGAAGGTTGATGGCAACCGCAACAAAATCGCTGTCAGTGATAATACCCACTAAGGTTTGATTGGATATCACAGGTAAACAGCCTACCTTGCGCTTTTGCATCATCATGGCGCTTTCGCGAAGGCCTGCTCTTGGTGATACGGTGAGAACATCCTTACGCATGGCGAGATTCAGTGGAGTTTCTAAGGTGTAGCATTCACTGTTTGGATTCAGTTGCAGGCTTGAGTCCTGGGCCGCCAATATGTCTCTTTGAGTAACCAAACCAAGCAACTTGTCTTCGGTGTCCACAACAGGAACATGACGAATATCGTGCTCAGCCATCAACTTTTTGGCATCGGCTAGGGTATTGGAGCGCAACAGAGTGTAAGGGGTTCGAGTCATCAGCTCAGCGATTTTAATCATAGCGATCTCCTGTTAGGTCCATCTGACTTAACTATAGATAGAGGCCTTGATCGAAACTTTGATTTAACCCCAAAAAACACGCAAAAATTTAACGATTATTTTACTTGCCTGAGCCTGCTCAAAGAACCCGATAAACAAGGGGAGTGTAGAACTTTCCTTGACCTTATATGGTGGCAATCTATACTAGCGCACTGCAAAAAATTTAGCCTAGGATCGTTGAGCCCATGCAAGTTTCTGATTTCAATTTTGAACTCCCTGATGAGTTGATCGCACGCTACCCGATGGAGGAGCGTACCGCCAGTCGTCTGCTTAAATTAGACGGTAATTCTGGTCAGATCCAAGACAAGGGGTTCACCGATATTCTGGACTCTATTCAAGAGGGTGACTTGTTGGTATTTAACAATACCCGAGTGATCCCAGCACGCGTTTTCGGTCGCAAGGCCAGTGGCGGTAAGATTGAGGTTCTGGTTGAGCGTATGCTTGATGAGCACTCTATCCTTGCTCATGTTCGTTCTTCAAAGGCGCCTAAGCCGGGTGCACAGCTGTTCCTTGGTGAGAACGACCAGTATGAAGCCGAGATGGTGGCACGCCACGACGCACTGTTTGAGCTTAAGTTTACCTCTGACAAAGCCGTGCTGCAGATCCTAGAAGAAGTGGGACACATGCCTCTTCCTCCTTATATCGACCGTCCTGATGAAGATTCAGACCAAGAGCGCTACCAAACGGTTTATAACGAAAAACCAGGCGCTGTTGCTGCGCCAACGGCTGGTCTGCACTTCGATGAAGCTATCCTAGAAAAGATTCAGGCTAAGGGCGCTAAGCTTGCCTTTGTTACCTTGCACGTGGGTGCCGGCACCTTCCAACCAGTGCGCGTTGATAACATCCTCGAGCACCACATGCATGCTGAGTATGTTGAGGTAACTGAAGAGGTGGTAAACACCATCCTTGAGACCAAGAAAAACGGCGGTCGTGTTATTGCTGTAGGGACGACCTCAGTTCGCTCTTTAGAGAGTGCCGCGCAAGATGCTGTTAAGAAAGGCACTGAGCTTAAGCCATTCTTTGGTGATACCGACATCTTTATCTACCCAGGCTATGAGTTCCAACTTATCGATGGCCTGTTAACCAACTTCCACCTGCCTGAATCTACCCTGATCATGCTAGTGAGCGCGTTTGCAGGTTACGATAATGTAATGAATGCCTACAAGCATGCAGTAGAGCAGAAGTATCGTTTCTTTAGCTACGGCGATGCAATGTTTGTGACTCGTAAGGGTCTATAAGCGCAATTTTAGAATGCAAAGTCTGGTCGGATTAACATTCGGCTAGTCAGGGTGAGGGCGGTATACTCTCACCAATTTTTCGTGCCCGTAATGGGACACTCTTAATTAGGAACTTTATCCACTCTGGATATGTCCTAAACTAACCGTCAGATTGTTTCTCTGGCATATTGGAGTACTTCGTGAAATTTGAACTCAAGAAAACCGACGGCGTCGCGCGTCGCGGTCAATTACAGTTCGACCGTGGTTCGGTTGAAACCCCAGCATTTATGCCAGTAGGTACTTATGGCACAGTTAAGGGTATGACCCCTGAAGAGGTGAAAGGTACCGGTGCTGAAATCCTACTAGGTAACACTTTTCACCTATGGCTACGTCCAGGCCAAGAAGTAATGAAGATGCACGGCGATCTACATGACTTCATGAACTGGCAGGGTCCTATCCTGACTGATTCAGGCGGCTTCCAGGTATTCAGCCTTGGTGATATCCGTAAGATCACTGAAGAGGGTGTTCACTTCCGTAACCCTGTAAACGGCGACAAAATCTTCATGGATGCTGAAAAGTCTATGGAAATCCAATACGACTTGGGTTCAGACGTGGTAATGATCTTCGATGAGTGTACGCCATATCCTGCGACACACGACGAAGCTAAGAAATCTATGGAAATGTCTCTACGTTGGGCTCAGCGCTCTCGTGACCACTTTAACAAACTAGAGAACCCGAATGCACTATTCGGTATCGTTCAAGGTGGTGTTTACGAAGACCTGCGTGATGTCTCTGTAAAGGGCTTAACCGACATCGGTTTTGACGGTTATGCAGTAGGTGGTCTTGCAGTAGGTGAGCCTAAAGAAGACATGCACCGCGTACTTGAGCACACCTGTCCTCAACTGCCAATCGATAAGCCTCGTTACCTAATGGGCGTAGGTAAACCTGAAGACTTGGTTGAAGGTGTTCGTCGCGGTATTGATATGTTCGACTGCGTTATGCCAACTCGAAATGCACGTAACGGCCACCTATTTGTGACCGGAGGTGTGATCAAGATCCGAAACGCGAAACATAAAACCGATACTTCTCCACTAGATCCAGAGTGCGACTGTTACACTTGCCGCAACTATTCTAAATCGTATCTGCACCACCTTGATCGCTGCAACGAGATCTTGGGTGCTCGTCTGAATACTATCCACAACCTGCGCTACTATCAGCGTTTGATGGAGAGTATTCGTAAGGCGATCGACGAGGACCGCTTCGATACGTTTGTAGAAGAGTTCTATGCACGCCGAAATCGTGAAGTGCCGCCTCTAATGAAGGGTGACGCACAATAATCATTTCATAGGGCAAATGCTTCAACAAATTGTTGCATTTGCCCTATTAGTATTTGGCTTTTCCCCTTGAAAAACCAAGGGAAAAGCCTCATGTATTACTATAACTTTATTTTTTGATTCTTTTGAAAGGGGATTTTTTGTAATGAGTTTATTCATTTCTCAAGCTCATGCTGCAGCTGAAGGCGCACCACAAGGTGGCGGTTTTGAAATGCTAATCATGCTAGGTATGTTCGCGGTAATTTTCTACTTCATGATTTACCGTCCACAATCTAAGCGCGTTAAAGAGCATAAGAACCTTATCGCTTCTATGTCTAAGGGTGACGAAATCCTAACTAGCGGTGGCCTAGTGGGTAAGATCACTAACATCTCTGAAGAGAACGATTTTGTTGCGATCGAGCTAAACCAAAATAACGAAGTTGTAATCAAGAAAGAATTCGTTACTGCAGTGCTACCAAAGGGTACGCTGAAATCTCTATAAAAACAGCTTAAGGATCCTCGCTGTGTTAAACCGTTATCCGTTATGGAAGTACCTTATGGTGCTATTCGCCCTACTAGTGGCGATGCTGTATGCACTTCCAAACCTGTACGGTGAAGATCCAGCCATACAAGTCACGGGGGCACGCGGTGCCTCCGTTGATATGGCAACCATGGATACTGTCACCCAAGCTCTTGAAAAAGAGAACCTATCACATAAATCTATCGCTCTAGAGAATGGCTCCATCCTGGTGCGATTCAACGATACCGACACCCAGATCAGTGCGCGTGACGTTATCAGCGAAGCGCTAGATTCAGACCTTATTGTTGCGCTTAACCTAGCGCCATCTACTCCAACTTGGCTTGAAAGCATCGGCGCTGCGCCTATGAAGCTTGGCCTTGACCTACGTGGTGGTGTGCACTTCTTGATGGAAGTGGATATGGACGCAGCAATGCAGAAACTTATCGGCCAGCAAGAAGAAGCCTTCCGTAGTGAGCTACGTGAAGAGCGTATTCGTTATCGTGCTATCCGTGCTGGTAGCGATTCTGTAGAAGTTATTCTTCGCGACGCTGAGCAGCTAGCTCAAGCGGAGCAGACGCTGAAGTCTAAGCACCCTGATATGGTGTTTGTTGATTCTGACTCAAATGGTCGTTTCACTCTAACTGCGACCTTCAACGAAGCGCGTCTTACTGAAATCCGCAACTACGCGGTAGAGCAGAACATCACTATCCTTCGTAACCGTGTAAACGAACTGGGTGTTGCTGAACCGTTGGTACAGCGTCAAGGCGCAAGCCGCATCGTAGTTGAGCTTCCTGGTGTACAAGACACTGCACGTGCGAAAGAGATCCTAGGTGCTACGGCAACCCTAGAATTCCGTGAAGTGGATATGCAAGCTGACCTTTCAGCTGCGGCAAGTGGCCGTGTTCCTGCTGGAAGCGAAGTGAAGTTTGACCGCGACGGTCGCCCTGTAGTGCTTAAGAAGCGCGTAATCCTTGGCGGTTCAAGCATCACGGATGCAAGCTCAAGTGCTGACGAATATGGTCGTCCTCAGGTTAACATCTCGCTAGATAGCGAAGGTGGTAGCAAGATGGGTGCCTTCTCTCGTCAAAACATCGGTAAGCTAATGGCGACCGTGTTTGCTGAATACAAAGACAGCGGCAAGCGCACTCCAGAAGGCAAAGTAATCCTTGATAAACACGAAGAGGTTATCAACCAAGCGACTATCCAGTCGGCTCTTGGTCGTAGCTTCCGTATCACAGGTATCGACTCTGCAGCAGAAGCGCACAACCTAGCACTTCTACTGCGTGCGGGTGCTTTGATTGCTCCTATCTCTATCGTTGAAGAGCGTACTATTGGTCCATCTATGGGTCAGCAGAACATCGACAAGGGTATTCAGGCGTGTATCTGGGGCATGGTAGCGGTAATGCTATTCACCCTTATCTACTACCGTAAGTTTGGCTTTATCGCCAACATGGCTCTGATTGCAAACCTTGTGCTTATCATCGGCGTAATGTCTATGATTCCAGGGGCAACTATGACCCTACCGGGTATTGCCGGTATCGTACTGACCGTAGGTATGGCGGTGGACGCCAACGTTCTTATATTTGAGCGGATACGTGAAGAACTTCGAGAAGGGCGCAACCCTCAGCAAGCGATTCACCAAGGCTATGCCAACGCATTCAGCACCATTGCCGATGCCAACATCACAACCCTACTGACAGCAATCATCCTATTTGCTGTAGGTACAGGTGCGATTAAAGGCTTCGCGGTTACTCTGTCTATCGGTATTTTGACCTCAATGTTTACTGCAATTATCGGTACTCGTTGTGTGGTTAACCTGCTGTATGGCGGCAAACGTATCAACAAACTGTCGATCTAATTGAAGGTATTAGCATGTTTCAAATATTGAAAGCTGACAAGATGATCGACTTTATGCGCTGGTCGAAAGGCGCAGTCGTGTTGTCTGTATTAATGATTACTGCGTCCATCTACACCCTTTCAACTAACTGGTTGAACTGGGGTCTAGATTTCACCGGCGGTACTCTGATTGAGGTTGGGTTCGAACACCCAGCAAACCTTGAAGAGATCCGTGCGGCTCTGGATGAGCGTGGCTTTGGCGATGCAACGGTTCAGAACTTCGGTTCTGCACGCGATGTAATGGTGCGTCTGCGTCCTCGTGATGACCTACAAGGTGAACAACTGGGTACTCAGATCATCGCAGCTTTAGAGCAAGGCACTGGTGAAGATGTTGAGATGCGTCGTGTGGAGTTCGTTGGTCCGAACGTGGGTGACGAGCTAGCAGAAGCGGGTGGTCTAGCTATCCTAGTTTCTCTTATCTGTATCTTGATCTACGTATCGATGCGATTTGAATGGCGTCTAGCGGCAGGTGCGGTACTAGCACTTGCGCACGACGTAATCATCACGCTTGGTATCTTCTCGATAATGCAGATCGAGGTTGACCTGACTATCGTAGCGGCATTGCTGACCGTAGTAGGTTACTCGCTCAACGATACCATAGTGGTATTTGACCGCATCCGTGAGAACTTCCGTAAGATGCGTAAAGGCGATTCGGTTGAGATTATCAATGGCGCGATCACTCAGACTTTGAGCCGTACCTTGATCACTTCCGGTACTACCTTGTTCGTGGTTATCGCGCTGTTCACTAAGGGTGGTGCTAACATCCACGGCTTTGCAACTGCACTTCTACTGGGTATCACTGTAGGTACGTACTCGTCTATCTACGTAGCGTCGAACCTGGCACTTAAACTGGGCGTTTCTCGTGAACACCTAATGCCACCTCAAGTTGAGAAGGAAGGCGCAGAATTCGATGAAATGCCTTAATCGGTTTCATTGAATCTAGTAATCTTGAAAAGCGGTCGACGAGGTGTCGGCCGCTTTTTTGTTTTAAAGGAATAAGTTGTGTCTGTAATTGCCAAAAACAGCGCGGTGACTCTGCACTTCGCAATCAAACTAGAAGACGGCTCAGTAGCCGATAGCACCCAACAGATGGGCAAACCAGCCAAACTGGTGATTGGTGATGGTAGCCTGAGTGAAAACTTTGAAGGTCACCTGATTGGTATGGAGAAGGGCCAGTCGCGCTCAATTCCTCTAGCAGCAGCGGATGCGTTTGGTATGCCGAATCCAGATAACATCCATCATATGGACCGCAGTAAGTTTGTGGGTGATGCTGAGGTTGAGGTCGGCACCATCATGGCGTTTAGTGGCCCAGATGGCATGGAGATCCCCGGTATCATCACAGAGATTGCTGGCGACTCTGTAACGGTTGATTTTAACCACCCTTTGGCGGGCCGAGACGTTGTATTTGACGTTGAGATCCTAGAGGTTGAGACAGCCTAAAGCGAATACTTGAGTTAAACACTCAGTTACCGCTAAAATGTGCCCAGTTTATACCCAGGTAAATAATGAGATAACCATGGAAATCCTTCTAGCCAACCCACGTGGCTTTTGCGCTGGCGTTGATCGTGCGATCAGCATTGTAGAGCGCGCATTAGAGATGTATCAGCCACCTATCTATGTTCGACATGAAGTGGTGCACAACCGTTTTGTGGTTGAAGGACTTAAGCGTCGTGGCGCTGTGTTCGTTGAAGAGTTGTCTGAAGTGCCAGATGACAACATCGTTATCTTCTCTGCCCATGGTGTATCTCAGGCGGTACGAGCCGAGGCCAAGCAACGTGACCTGACTGTTTTCGATGCAACCTGTCCTCTAGTGACCAAGGTGCATATGGAAGTAGCTCGTGCCAGCCGTAAGAACATCGAGGTCGTGCTTATCGGTCATGCTGGTCACCCAGAGGTGGAAGGCACCATGGGTCAATACGCTAGTGAGACTGGCGGTATGTATCTGGTGGAAAATCCATCTGATGTGGAAACCCTAGAGGTAAACGACCCTTCTAATCTTCACTATGTAAGCCAAACCACCTTGTCGGTTGATGAAACCGCAGATGTTATCGAGAAACTGCGTGAGGTGTTCCCTGAGATCCAAGGGCCACGTAAAGACGATATCTGTTATGCCACTCAGAACCGTCAAGATGCAGTGCGTACTTTGGCAAGCCAAGTAGATGTGATGATAGTAGTGGGCTCTAAGAACTCTTCAAACTCGACTCGTTTGAAGGAACTTGCTGAGAAGCTGGGTACTCCTGCGTATCTCACTGACTGCCCAGAGGCCGTCGATGGTGAATGGCTAGTAGGCAAGAAGAAAGTTGGTGTTACCGCTGGTGCTTCTGCTCCTGAAGAGCTAGTAAACAACATATTAGATAAAGTGAAGAGCTTTTCTGAGGGTTCAGTGGTTGAAGAGGTACTTGGACGCGAGGAGAACATGTTCTTCGAGGTGCCAAAAGAGCTTCAAATCAAAGAAGTTTAGATTCAAGAAACCAGAGCTTAGCTCTGGTTTTTTTATACTCGTAACTCGCAGATATAAAAAAGGCTTCCCGGGGGAAGCCTTTTTAGTTAAGAGCTATTGATTAAGCGGTTTCAGTTGCTGGCTTAGAGTCTTGCTCGTCACCTGGCAGTTCTGACTCGCCTTTACCTGCTGACTTCTTGATAACAGTTGCAGTGATTAGAAGCATCGCAATCACACCAGAGATGGTAGATACAGGCATGCTTAGACCGAAGCCAAGAGTTGCGTTGTTCAGGATGAAGGTAATACATACTGTAGTCATGAACATTGCTGGTACTGTAGTAATCCAGTGGAACTTGTTGTGGCGTAGTAGGTAAGCCGATGCAGTCCACAGCATCATTACAGCAGTTGTTTGGTTAGCGAAGCCGAAGTAGCGCCAGATTACACCGAAGTCTACTTGAGTCAGGATGCCACCGATAACGAACAGTGGTAGAGCCATCATCAGGCGGTTACGCATAGATTTCTGTTCTAGGTTGAAGTACTCAGCCAGGATTAGACGGCTTGAACGGAACGCAGTGTCACCAGAAGTGATAGGTAGGATAACTACACCTAGGAACGCGATGATACCGCCAGCTACACCCAGTAGACCGAATGATGAGTCATATACAACCTTACCTGGACCACCGTTAGCTACTACGTCTGCTAGTGCTTCAACTGAGCCGAAGAAAGACAACGCTAGAGCACACCAGATTAGAGCGATGATACCTTCACCGATCATTGCGCCGTAGAATACGAAGCGACCGTTTTTCTCGTTTTCCATGCAACGCGCCATTAGTGGAGACTGAGTTGCGTGGAAGCCAGAGATAGCACCACATGCGATAGTGATGAATAGGGCAGGCCATAGAGGCAGGTCGTTAGGGTTCATGTTAGTGAACATGTCGCTCACTTCGAAGTTGCCCATAACTGTGTGAGAATCAGAGAATGCTACCGCTGAGATAAGGCCTACAGACATGAAGATCAGTAGTGCGCCAAATAGTGGGTAGAAGCGGCCGATGATCTTATCTACTGGCACGATAGTCGCGATGATGTAGTAGGTAAAGATGATGCCAACCATAGCCGTCATGGTTACAGTGAAATCAGTCTGGTCGTTGATTAGGTTAGTGATCATACCTGCTGGAGCAGAAACGAATACCACACCTACAAGAAGCAGAAGAACAATGGCAAAGATGTTCATAAAGTGTTTAGCGCCATTGCCCAGGTAGCGACCTGTTAGTGTAGGTACCGAAGCACCGCCGTTACGCACTGAAAGCATACCAGAGAAGTAATCGTGCACCGCACCTGCGAAGATACAACCTAGTACGATCCACAGCATAGCTGCTGGGCCGTATAGTGCACCCATGATAGGACCGAAGATTGGACCTACACCTGCGATGTTCAGCAGTTGAACTAGGTAAACTTTTTTGGTCGACATTGGAACATAGTCCACGCCGTCCGCTTTAGTGTGCGCTGGAGTTTGACGGTTTTCGTTAATACCGAAAATCTTTTCTACCACTGCGCCATAGATGAAGTAGCCGGCAACTAGGGCTGCTACACAAGTTAAAAACCACATCATAGCTCTGATCTCTTATATTTGGATTTGGTTAGGAAATTTATCGAGTAAATAGTACGAAACCTGTACAAGGAATACCCTCTCAACCTGAGTAAGTGGTCGAATAGGAAGTTAAGTGGTCGAAATCGAACCTGAGTGGTTTTTTCTAGTCCTGAGTGGTCATATCGGATGGTTTTAAATGTGTTAAGCTAGTCAAAGTTTGTAGCGAAGGAGTGTGTATGAGGCAGTTAAAACTAGGGTTGGTAATGGCTTTGAGCGGTTTGTTGATGGCATGTGCAAGCACAGATACAGAGCTTGCACAAAGGGGTGACTGGGAAAGCATCGGCTATCAAGATGGCGTTAAAGGTAGCATGCCGAGAAGCTACTCAAAGCTTAATGATTTGGGTGAAGCCAATGTGGGGGCCTATGAGCAAGGCTACACCCGAGGCGTAGCTGAATATTGCAATCCAAACTTTGCTTATCAGATGGGATTATCTGGCCAATATTACGAGGGTGCCTGTGAAGGGCGAGAAGATGCCCAGAAGTTTCGTATGGAATGGCAACGTGGCTGGAACGAACGCGAATAAAAGAAGGGAGAGCTAAGCTCTCCCTTTTGCTGTTTATATTTTAGGTTTTATGCGTCTTCGACAGCGAGGCGAAGAAAGCCTTGTTTCTTCTTTAGCTGAGCTCTTGCCATATCTACGTCCATACCCGTGAGTATGACTAAAATAGCTAATTTCACATCATAGTCCGTTTGTTCAAGGGTAGAGGTTGCTAGCTCTTTATCGCACTCGGTCGCCTGCATTACGATGCGAGCGGCGCGTGCCACCAGTTTCTCGTTGGTGGCTTTAACATCTACCATCAGATTTTGATAGCTCTTACCGAGGCGAATCATGCTGGCGGTGGTTAGCATGTTCAGCACTAGTTTCTGCGCGGTACCTGACTTCAAGCGAGTAGAGCCGGTGAGTGCTTCAGGGCCTACCACTGGGCTGATGGCTATCTTTGCCACCTCAGCGATGGCAGAGTCAGGATTACAAGATAGAGACACGCTAGTCGCCCCTATCTGATTGGCATATTCAAGACCGCCTATGACATAAGGGGTGCGACCGCTGGCAGCGATACCTACCAAGACGTCCTTATCGCAGAAGTTGATAGCCTTAAGGTCTGCAATACCAAGTTCTGGGGAATCTTCAGCGCCTTCTTTAGCCTTGAGGATAGCTTCAGGGCCACCTGCTATTAGACCAACCACCATCTCGCTAGATACACCGAAGGTTGGAGGGCACTCTGATGCGTCTAGGATACCTAGGCGACCACTGGTGCCAGCGCCCATATATACCAGTCGACCACCGACCTTGAAGGCCTCGGTGATCTTATCGACCGCTTGTGCGATTTCGGGCAGTACCTTCTCTACCGCTAGCGGAACGAGTTTATCCTGTTGATTGATTCGCTTAACGATCTCTAATGATGGAAGGAGATCGATATCCATAGTGTCTGGGTTACGCCCCTCTGAAACCAAGTGGGAAAGCGCAGTGATAAGCGCATCGTTACTCATAATTGTCCTTATTTCTCAGCAAAGTACATCACACCGAGCGACGCGGGTTTGCTCGCTCCGGTGACTTCTGGCAGGTTGCTTGGCAGGTTGTGAATGCGGCGATAGGCGAGCCAAGCAAAGGCCATCGCTTCCATATTGTTACTGTCGACGCCTTTCTCATCGGTTGGCATTACCGCCCAATCAGGCAGTAACTGGCAAAGGCGCTGCATCAAGAGGGGGTTATAAGCGCCGCCACCACAGACAAGTAGCTCAGGTTGACTGCCCACTTGATACCTGTTGACTTCATTGGCTATGGTCAGCGCTGTATATTCGCAAAGGGTGTGTTGCACGTCTTGCTCTGGGGCATCATGCTTGGCCAAAATGGCATCGAGCCAAGGCAGGTTAAACAGTTCGCGGCCTGTGCTCTTTGGTGCTTGCAAGGTGAGATATGGCTCTTGCATTAACTCATCGAGAAGAGGTCCGTTAACCTCGCCTTGCATGGCAAAAATAGCATCCTTATCAAAAGCTTGGTCAGTGTGACGCAGACACCAAGCATCCATCAGCATATTGCCTGGACCAGTATCATAGCCGATGACCTTTTGGTTGGGGCGCAATACCGAGATGTTAGAGATACCACCAATATTCAGCACCACCACACTCGACTGTTTTGATTCAAAGATAGACTGATGAAACGCAGGTACGAGTGGTGCACCTTGCCCCCCGAGTGCCATATCCTTACGTCTAAAATCGGCTATGGTATCTATGCCTGTTAGGGTAGCAATGATATTGGCATCACCCAACTGCATGGTAAATGGCGCGTTACCGCTTGGCTTATGGAACACGGTCTGGCCATGGTTACCGATAGCCGCAATGCTTTCCTTTGTGCAGTTAGCCTTTTCTAGTAGAGCATTAACCGCTTCGGCGTAAAGCTTTCCGAGCAGGTGGTCTATCTCACCAATTTCCACAAGGTTGGTTGCCTGACCGATACAGATATCCAGTAACCGCTGTTTAAGTGACGCTGGAATAGGGTGGTCATGAGACTCAAGTAGATGAATCTTACCATCTTCAATCTCCACCAAAGCGGTATCCACACCATCGAGGCTAGTGCCGGACATTACGCCGATATAAAGCTCTTTATTCATAGATTTTTTCTACCTGTTGCAATGCGAGAAGGATCCCGCCGTCTAGGGCATCTCCTCTAGGTTCAATTCTTCTCTGCTGCCATTCTGAAGCAAGGTGTGTTTGGTAATATTGTCCCAAGCTACCAAGGAACACGATAGGTAACTCATTGTCTGCACAGCATTTAGTAACTAGCTTATCAACCTCTTGCTTTGCCTCAAGAAGAATCGCTTGGCTTGCCGAGCATTGCTGTTGTGCACTTTCTATGACCAGGGGTGCAAAGCTCGCAAAGCTCGCAAAGTCAGTAGCAGTCGCCGTTTTTAGCCATTGTAAAACAGCGCTGCGTTCACCGCCGATCAGCTTACGGAGTTTTTGGCCTATGGGTGTCCAAATGCCAGTATCCATAGAGTCTATTAGTGCTCGAGTTGCTTGTTGGCCAAGCCATGCACCTCCGCCTTCATCGCCAATGGGAAAGCCCCAACCACCGAATACTTGAGTGTGTCCGCTTTCCTCTAACCTAGTTGCAACGGAACCTGTACCTATAGCAATGGCATTTACTGGTTTTCCTAGATTTGCCCCAATGAGCGAGATATGGGCATCTGTGGTCACTGTGGCATAAGGAAATACGGCTAGTGCACTTTCTAGCTCCTGTCTCATCAGTGGATTCCCCGCACCAGCAACGCCTACAGTAATAGCGACCTGCTCGGATTTTAGCCCATAGCTATTCAGGACATCTAAGATTGCTTGCTTGATGGTCTCAATTCCATCTAAACCTTGCTGAGTAAGGGACGACGGGCCAAACGTTAAGGTGATAAACGGGCCCGCCGTATGGGCTTCTTTTGATGTTAGACGTAGGGCGGTTTTAGTGCCGCCCCCGTCGATGGCAAGAAGGTGGGTTATCATATTAGGCTTCTTGCAGTTTGCTCTGCTCTTGGGTTTGTTTCTTACCCATTAAGCATACGCCAAGAGAGACAAAGGTACCGATACAAAGTTGGTATGGGAAGGCTAGGCGAACCCCAACCCATTCAGGGTTGATAACCCCCATTACCACATCCCAAACGTAAGCCTGAAGAAGCAGCGTAGTGAGGAAGCCCGCGATAAGTGCCATTAGTACCGACGACTCACTGCCACGGTCGGTGAAGATAGCCGTGAAGTACACGCCAAGCAGACCAGTATAAGCAAACACCATCACGCTCAGTGCAAAAGATAGTAATGGCATATCTGTATATTGCTGCCAGTAGAAGCAGAGAATACCCATGCTACCTAGTGCTATCGCAGCCCCCGCCATACCAAAGCGACCAGCTTTCACGTAGTGGAAGTCTTCTTGTTCGCCATGGCGCGCTTCTTTCCATGGTTTATAGATGTCTTGAATCGCTACTGAAGACATGGAGTTTAGGCCTGAGTTTAGAGTAGATAGCGCAGCGGCAACCACGCCCACAGTAACCAGGCCACGCAGACCTGCTGGCATTTCGTTTAATACGTAGTACATGAAGATGGTGACATTCTCGCCGTTAAAGCTCTGCACTACCTCTTGCCCTTTTACTCCCATCAATTCTGGACGCTGATAAAAGATATACAGCAGCAGGCCTATGGTCATAAAGATAAGCACCACAGGGATAGAGAAGATAATGGAGTTGATCATTGCGCGGGAGCCTTGCTTGGCGTCTTTACAGGTCAACACACGCTGTGTCATGTCTTGATCCAGACCGAAGGCGCCTATGTTCAGCAGTACAAAGCCGGTAATGCATGCCCAGAAGCTGAAGGTACCCGCAGGAGAAAAGTCTAGGCTGAAATCGAATAGGGTCAGTTTAGAAACCTGCTCGTTACCCGGATTTTGCAGTGCATGCACTATCTGTCCCATATCCGCTGGGATTTGGCCAAGTAGATAGATGATTACCGCAACCGCAGCTCCCACGTAGACCACAAGCTGAATAAGATCACTCCAGATGACTGAGCGAATGCCGCCCATGTAGGTATAAGCCAGTCCCACTACAACCAGGATAACCACAGAAGAGATAACGCTAGATGGCTCTATGTTGGTAAATAGAATCATAGAGACTGCGATGGCGGCCATATACAAGCGAGAGCCTGAAGCAAATACGCGACCCACTAGGTACATAAAACCCGCTCTTTGTTTGGTCTTCTCACCAAAGCGTACCTTTAGCAGCTCATATACGGTAGAGACCTTGTTCTGATAAAAGCGAGGGATAAGCACCCAGGCCACAAACAGAGCGCCTAAGATGGCACCGATATTGGTAGCAAGGTAGGTGAGGTTGCCTCTGTAGCTAGATTCAGGGCCACCGAGAAAGGTTGCAGCTGATTGCGAGGTTGCTAGCACTGATACGGCAACTACCCACATTGGCATAGCGTTGCCACCGAGAAAGTAATCCTTAGTTGAGGTAATTTTGACACGGCTAAAGTGCCAGCCCGTGTAGGCAATAACAGCAAAGTAGACTGCAAATACTGCCCAATCGAGAGTGGTAAAGAGTGAATTCATAGCAGCTCCATAGCATGAATCGTGTGTAGGGTATGTTGTTTTTTTAGCAGTATGTACCTAGGAATAATTGATTCAAAATTCTATTCCTTGATGGAATAGTAACCGCCACCATTCTTTGAAGCCGATCTCATTAAGCAAGGTAATCTATTCCTAGTATGGATATATACAGGAATAACTATTCTCGCTCGAGAAGAGCTTGGGTAAACTGGGCTGAATGAGAAAAAGGGTTGATAAATGAAAGGGATAGAGAGAATCAAGGCGCTGTTACCTCAGCTTTCACCATCCGACAGTCTGATCGCTCGATTCCTTTTGGAATACCCTGAGCAGGTGAAGTCTCTTTCGTCACCAAAACTGGCTAAGGCGATTGGAGTGAGTCAGTCGGCAGTGGTTAAATTTAGTCAGAAGGTGGGCTTTTCTGGCTTTTCTGAATTAAAGCTGAAGCTGTATGAAGGAGAGCTTAGTTATCAGCCTAGCTCGCGAAAGGCAATTCATGGCTCGATATCTCGCAGTGACGATACTTCCGTGGTCATGGCAAAGCTGTTGGCCAGCAAACAAGATTCCCTTGAGCGCACTATAGTGCTCAATGACGATGATAAGCTTCAGGAAGCGACAAACCTGTTGCATCTAGCAGACAAGATCCAAATAGCTGGTGTTGGTGCATCATCCTTGGTGGCTAAAGACCTTAGCTACAAGTTGATGAAGATAGGGCATGCAGTTCATTGTGAGCATGATGCTCATATCCAAATAGCGAATGCGGCTGTGCTTGGTGAGAATGATGTGCTGGTAGCTCTTTCTTATTCTGGAAGAAGCCAAGAGATATTACGCATCGCTGACGCGGCTAAGAGTCGCCATGCTAAGGTGGTAACCATTTCTAAGTTGGCCCCAACGCCTCTCGACAAGTATTCGGATATCAAGCTCACCACAGCGGCTGATGAAGAGCATATACGTAGCTCATCCATTACCGCTCGAGATAGCCAACTCTTGATAACTGACCTGCTGTTTATTGCGCTCACGCAACTCGAAGAGAGCGCAGACCAACTAATTGAACAAAGCAAATCCGCAGTTGCGGCATTAAAACAATAAGGATGAATTATGGGACCTTTGTGGCTGGATGTAGAAGGCTATGAGATAGATGCAGAAGAGAAAGAAATCTTGCAGCATCCATCGGTAGGCGGGGTAATACTGTTTGCTCGAAACTATCATGACAATCGTCAGCTTCAAGCGCTAACCGAATCTATTCGAAAGGCAGCCAAGCGACCTATCTTGATCGGTGTAGACCAAGAAGGTGGTCGAGTTCAGCGCTTTAAGGAGGGCTTTACCATAATTCCGCCGGCGCAGAGCTTTGCTTCACAAAAAAATGGCGCGCAGCTAGCTGAGCATGCAGGTTGGGTAATGGCAACCGAGATCATCGCCCATGATATCGACCTTAGCTTTGCTCCTGTCCTAGATGCTGGCCATCAAAGCCTTGCTATCGGCTCTCGCGCATTTGGCGAGGATTTGGATACCGTTATCAAACACAGCAGTGCTTACATTAACGGTATGAAGCAAGCGGGTATGGCGACCACGGGTAAACACTTCCCTGGTCATGGTGGCATAGTGGCTGACTCACACAAAGAGACGCCAGTGGATGAGCGTCAAGATATCTTCGAACGAGACATGGCTATCTTTAAGGCTCAGATAGACGCTGGTCTGCTGGATGCCATGATGCCAGCGCATATTATCTATCCCCATTATGATTCACAGCCAGCCAGTGGTTCGGAGTATTGGCTGAAGAAGGTGCTTCGCGATCAGCTTAACTTCCAAGGATTGGTATTTTCTGATGACCTGAATATGGAAGGAGCCAGCTTTATGGGCGGGGCGGCAGAGCGTGCGCAGCAATCGCTGAACGCCGGCTGTGATATGGTATTGATGTGCAACAACCGAAAGGGAGCGGTAGAGATTCTAGATAATCTAGAGGTGACCCAGGTATTCAATGCCAAGTTGCTCGCCAAGAAAAAGAGCTTCAGCCTAGATGAGCTACGCTCTTCCTCTGAGTGGAAACAGGCAACCGATGCCTTAGCGCGAATGGAGCTTAACTAAATCCCAGCTTCTCTTTAAGCACCTTTAGGTAGCGCCGGCTCACCGGCGCATTGTGACCGCTTTGGGTTACTATCTCTGCTAGCCCTTGCTCTAGCAATTTGATCTCACGGATGGCCTTAGGGTTTACCAAGTATTGCCTATGACAACGTATCAGGTGCGTTTTCTCCTCAATAACCTTAAGAGTTAACTGGCTGGTGGCGGTGCGCTCTGAGGTTTGGATGGATACTCCACTGAGATCGCTAAAGGCCACCTCGATATCGGCGATCGGCACTAGCATGATGCGGTTATGACCGATACAAGGTACATGCTCTAGCTCACGCGTGATGGCGGAAAAATCCTGATTTACTTCCTGTTTTTTAAACGCTTTTACTAAACGACAGACGGTTTTATCCAGACGAGTAGGTTCCACTGGCTTTAGCAGATAATCAAAGGCGTTGTCTTCGAATGCTTGTAGCGCATATTGATCATAAGCGGTCACGAACACCACAGCTGGCATGGTGTCGGGATCCAACATACTCAAAAGCTCAATGCCGGTGACTTGAGGCATTTCGATATCGAGAAAAACCACATCGGGTTTGAGCGCATTGATCTTCTGCAGGCCATGAATGGCATTCCCTGCTTGATCCAGCACTTCTATGCACCCTGTCTGTTCGAGAAGCTCAACCAGCTCTTCTCGGGCAAAGGGTTCGTCGTCGATAACTATGGCTTTCAGTTTGTCTATGTTCATGGACTTGTTGGAATTATAAAACTCATGCGTGTGTATTCATCTGGCTTACAGGTGACTTTAAGCTCAGCCAAGTCACCGAAGTAGTTGGTGAGGCGTTTTGCTACGATCTGCATTCCTAGGCCAGTTTTGTCTTTTTGTTCAGGTTGATAGCTTCCGGCATTGTCCTCTACCGTGACCTGATATCCCTGCTCGGTGGCTTTTCCGTATATTCTAACTATCCCCTTGTCCAGTAGATTGGACACACCATGCTTGACCGCATTCTCTACCAGAGGTTGCAGGGTAAAGCTTGGGATCTGAGTCGTTAGAAGATGTTGGTCGATGTCGATCTCGACATCTAAGCGGTCGGCAAAGCGTGCCTTCTCAATGGTGAGGTAGGATTCTACGTGCCTGATTTCTTGCTCAAGCGTAACAAATTCGGTGTTTCTCTTCAGATTACCTCTAAAGAATTGTGAAAGGTGCTGGATTAATCCACGTGCTTTGTCGGGATCGCGACGTATAACCGCACTGATTGTGTTTAAGGCATTAAACAGAAAGTGCGGGTTGACCTGTGCGTGCAGTAGCTTTATCTCTGCTTGAGAGAGCAACATCTTTTTCTGTTGATAGTCGCCATTTAGGATTTGGCTAGAAAGAAGCTGCGCTATGCCTTCAGCCATTGCCATATTGATCTCGGAGAATAGCTTACGGCGTGGTTCGTAAAGCTTGATGGTTCCAATCACATCATCATCTGAGTGAAGTGGAATCACTAGGGCCGAACCTAGCTTACAGTTGTCATCGATGGAGCATTGATAAGGGTGCTCTTTACCATCGAGATAGATGATGCGTTTTTCATTGATAGAGGTATGGGTGTATTCGGAGGATATAGGAGTATTTGGCTTATGATGATCCGAACCGACTCCTTCGAAAGCCAAAATCTTTTCTTTGTCGGTGATCGCCACCGCGCCCACATTAGTTTCTTGTTGAATAATGGTGGCAATCTTCTGCGCGCTACTAGGGTTTAGACCCTCAGTAAGAATACCCACGGAGCGCTCCGCAATCTTCAGCGCACGGCGAGAGTAAGCGGTAGAGTACTCTTCCAAGATGGCTTTTCTGTCCTGCAGTATGCTGATAAAGAAGGCTGCTCCCAATGCATTTGCCAAGATCATAGGTGGTGCTATCGCCTCTACCAGAGCCAGCGCTTGGCTAAATGGCTTAGCCACGATCAAGATAATTGCCATCTGAATTATCTCAGCGAACAAGGTAACGAAGAAGATAAGCATGGGGCTGAATAGTTGTTCGCGGCGGTTGTTTTTGATCATATATAGATGAACTAAGCCACCGATAAGTCCTTCTACTGTGGTTGAAATAGCGCAAGCAAGATCGGTGAATCCACCCATGCTGTATCTGTGCAGGCCACCGGTTAGGCCCACGGCAAACCCCACAATTGGACCACCAAAAATACCACCCAGAACGGCGCCGATTGCACGCGTGTTAGCGATAGCGTCGTCTATCTGAAGTCCAAAGTAGGTACCCAAGATACAGAACAGAGAAAACATCACATAGCAGATGAACATATGGCTGCGTCGTTTGGACATGTTCAGCATAGGGATGACCAGCGGTGTTTTGCTCAAGGTGTAGGCCACCATTAAGTAGACACACATTTGCTGTAGAAGGGAGAGTATCAGTTCCATGGGCAATTCAGTTCTTAGCTTGTTGAGCTAAGTTTACACCCCAACCCATGAATGGATAAAAAGGTTTTCTATCTCAATGGTTTAAGGATATAAAATCCAAAGTGTAAATGTATGTATACATTAAATGTAATTTAAAGTGTACAAAGTGCTTGATCTGAAACCTAAGTCAGGTATTGTGTGCTTATCGAATTGGAATTTTAGCGTACAAATTTATTTACGGTGGACTTATGCAACGTAGCGAGCTTAGCAACATTCATATCAGCGACGAACAGATCCTTATCACTCCAGAGGAGCTTAAGAAGAAGTTACCTTTGAGTGAGTCGGCTCGTCAGTTTATCCAGACCTCTCGTCAAACCATTGCCGACATCATCAAGAAAAAAGACCATCGCCTACTGGTAGTATGTGGTCCTTGTTCTATTCATGATGTAGATGCAGCCAAAGAGTACGCTAAGCGTCTAAAACAGCTTTCTGAGAAGGTAAGCGATCAGCTTTATATTGTAATGCGTGTTTACTTTGAGAAGCCTCGTACAACTGTAGGTTGGAAAGGCCTTATCAATGACCCACATCTAGATGGTAGCTTCGATATCGAGCACGGCCTGCACAAAGCTCGTGAGCTTCTGGTTGAGCTTGCTGACATGGGTATTCCTCTAGCAACTGAGGCTCTAGATCCAATCAGCCCACAATACCTAGCGGACACCTTCAGCTGGTCAGCAATCGGTGCGCGTACTACTGAGTCGCAAACTCACCGTGAGATGGCAAGTGGCCTTTCTATGCCGGTTGGCTTCAAGAATGGTACTGACGGTAGCCTTTCTACTGCTATCAATGCGATGCAAGCAGCATCCTCTAGCCACCGCTTTATCGGTATCAACCGTGAAGGTCAGGTAGCACTTCTAACCACTAAAGGTAACCCAGACGGCCACGTGATTCTGCGTGGTGGTAAGCAGACTAACTACGATTCAGTATCTGTACGTGAGTGTGAAGAAGAACTAGGTAAAGCAGGTCTAGATGCGGCTCTTATGATTGACTGCAGCCATGCTAACTCTCGCAAAGATTACCGTCGTCAGCCTCTAGTGGCAGCAGATGCTATCCAACAGATCCGTGAGGGCAACAAGTCTATCATCGGTCTTATGATCGAGAGTAACATCAACGAAGGCAACCAAAGCTCTGATATTCCTTTGAATGAGATGGCTTACGGTGTTTCTATCACAGATGCATGTATCAACTGGGATAGCACCGAGGAATTGCTAACAAAAGCGCACCAAGAACTGGTACCATTTTTACAAGATCGATTGAAGTAGGCATTTAGAGACGAGTATGGCAAAGGAACTTCTGCATTTACGCGACCAGATAGATCAAGTGGACAAGCAGATGCTTGATCTGTTGGAACAGCGTTTGGCTTTGGTAGAACAAGTAGGGGAAGTGAAGAGCGAACACGGTTTGCCTATCTATGCCCCTGATCGTGAGGCGGCTATGTTGGCCTCGCGTCGCGCTGAAGCTGAGAAGCGTGGCATCCCGCCACAGCTTATCGAGGATATCCTGCGCCGTACCATGCGTGAGTCTTATGCCAGCGAGAAGGATTCAGGCTTTAAGTGTTTGAATCCTGAGCTAAAAGATGTTGTGGTTATCGGTGGCCGTGGTCAACTCGGTGGCCTGTTCTGCAAGATGTTCGAGCTATCTGGCTACAATGTGAAGGTGGTTGGTCGTCAAGATTGGGAGCAGTCAGAGGCTATTTTTGCGAACGCTGGGTTGGTGGTAGTGAGCGTGCCAATCAATCTGACAGAGTCTGTGATTGATAAGCTGTCGAATCTTCCACAAGACTGCATCCTATGTGACCTTACCTCTATTAAGCAAAAGCCACTTGAGGCGATGATGAAGGTGCACCAAGGTCCGGTTGTGGGTCTGCACCCTATGTTCGGTCCAGATGTACCAAGCCTTGCCAAGCAGGTTATCGTTCACTGTGAAGGTCGCGGTACTGAGCAATATCAGTGGCTTCTTGATCAGTTTGGTATCTGGGGCGCAAGTCTTTGCCCGATGGATGCTGATCACCACGACAACGGTATGACCTTGATTCAGGCGCTGCGCCACTTCACCTCGTTTGCTTATGGTCTGCACCTAAGCCAGGAGAATCCAGATATAGATACACTGCTAAAGCTAAGCTCCCCTATCTACCGACTGGAACTGGCTATGGTAGGTCGTCTGTTTGCACAGGACCCAGAGCTATATGGTGACATCATTCTATCTTCTGAGCAGAACATAGAGATGATCAAACGCTTCCATCAACGCTTCGGTGAGGCTCTCTCTTTGCTAGATAACAAGGATAAGAGCAACTTCGTTGAGCAGTTCAATGGTGTGTCAGATTGGTTCGGTGATTACTCGAAGCAGTTCATGACTGAGAGTCAGAATCTTCTCAAGCAAGCAAATGATTCGATACAAAGAGACTAGATAAACGAAGGGCCGCAATATGCGGCCCTTTTTCTTACAGCTGAAAGCTTGAAGCTGATAGCTAAGTTATTACTTAGTCACACGCTTGTACTTAATACGATGTGGTTCAGCCGCTTCAGGACCTAGGGTCTTCTTCAGCCATTCCATGTACTCGTTGTAGTTACCTTCGTAGAAGTTAACCTGGCCTTCATCACGGTAGTCGATGATGTGAGTCGCGATACGGTCTAGGAACCAACGGTCGTGCGAGATAACCATGGCACAGCCAGGGAACTCAAGCAGCGCTTCTTCAAGAGCACGCAGGGTTTCAACGTCAAGGTCGTTGGTTGGCTCATCGAGTAGCAGTACGTTGCCGCCCGCTTTAAGTAGCTTAGCTAGGTGAACACGGTTACGCTCACCACCGGACAGCTCACCGATGATCTTCTGTTGATCAGAGCCTTTGAAGTTGAAGCGAGAGCAGTAAGCGCGCGCTGGGATTTCAAAGTTGTTGATCTTGATGATGTCAGCGCCTTCAGAGATCTCTTGGAATACAGTCTTAGTGTCATCCATAGAGTCACGGAACTGGTCAACAGACGCTAGCTTAACGGTTTCACCCATTTCGATAGAGCCTGAATCTGGTTGTTCAGTACCGCTTAGCATCTTGAACAGGGTAGATTTACCTGCACCGTTGGCGCCGATGATACCTACGATAGCACCCTTAGGCATGCTGAAAGATAGGTCGTCGATAAGAACGCGGCCATCGAATGACTTGGTTAGGTTGTTTACCTCGATAACCTTGTCACCTAGACGCTCACCTGGTGGGATGAACAGTTCGTTGGTCTCGTTACGCTTCTGGCGGTCGCCACTTTGCAGTTCTTCGAAGCGTGCCATACGTGCTTTAGACTTAGATTGACGGCCTTTAGGGTTTTGACGAACCCACTCAAGCTCTTTCTCGATAGTCTTTTGGCGAGCCTTCTCTTGAGACGCTTCTTGTTGTAGACGCGCATCTTTCTGCTCAAGCCATGAAGTATAGTTACCTTCCCATGGAATACCTTCACCACGGTCAAGCTCTAGGATCCAGCCCGCTGCGTTATCAAGGAAATAACGGTCGTGGGTAATAGCAACAACGGTGCCGTTGTAATCCACTAGGAAACGCTCTAGCCAAGCTACTGACTCTGCATCCAAGTGGTTGGTTGGTTCGTCTAGTAGAAGCATATCTGGCTTCTCTAGTAATAGACGGCAGATAGCAACACGGCGGCGCTCACCACCTGAAAGGTGTTCAATCTTCTGGTCCCACTCAGGTAGACGCAGTGCATCGGCAGCACGCTCTAGAGCATTTTCTAGGTTATGACCATCTTTCGCTTGGATAAGTGCTTCAAGCTCGCCTTGCTCTTTTGCTAGGGCATCGAAGTCTGCATCTGGTTCTGCGTATGCTGCATAAACTTCATCAAGACGCTTCATTGCACCTGCAACATCAGAAACCGCTTCTTCAACGATTTCACGAACGGTCTTAGATTCGTCTAACACAGGTTCCTGAGGTAGGTAACCTACGTTTAGGCCTGCTTGTGGACGCGCTTCACCATCGATATCAGTGTCGATGCCTGCCATGATGCGTAGAAGGGTAGATTTACCTGCACCGTTTAGGCCCAAAACACCGATCTTAGCGCCAGGGAAGAAGCTTAGAGAGATGTCTTTTAGGATTTGACGTTTTGGTGGCACGATTTTGCTCACCCGAGACATGGTATAGACGTATTCAGCCATTACCTTTAGATCCTGTAGATAGTAGAAAGAATGAAACGTCTATTTTATACCATTCACGCCCATTTTGTTACGGTACAAGGCGTGAAATATGCAACGGAACAAACCTGAACTTTATCTTTGCACGCCTCTTACAAATGTCATGATTTGTTGCGTATTATTAAATGATGCAAGTGGTTCTGATCGCCTCAACGAAAGGTCGGCAGGGTTGCTTAGGTGTATATTGCTTTGCTTCAGGGAGCGTTATGGCAGCAATAAAGAAATGGTTAGGTTTCGGCCTAAGTATGGTTTCACTTTCTGTATCGGCTTTGACGCTTGAACAGGAAAGAGATACCTATGAACAGGCTCAGCAGTTGATCACCGAGAATAAACTCGACCAGTATCAAAAGCTACGAGCTCAATTGGATAATTATCCACTCACTCCTTATCTTGATTATCGAATCTTTCTGCTCGATCTCGACAAGCGCACGCCGCAAGAGGTGGAGCAGTACATTAAACAGCAACATGAGTATCCTTTTTCTCAATCGGTGCGTGGTGAATACCTAGATGCATTGGTGGAAGCGGAAAACTGGGATGGCTTCTATCGTTTTCAGGCCACTAAGCCAAGAATGCAGAGTTATCAGTGCAGCTTTTACTTTGCTAAGTATCAAGCGGGTAAAAAAGAAGAGGCCTTTGAGGGCGCTTCTGAGCTGTGGCTAAGTGGTAAGAGCATAGCTAAAGAGTGTGACCCACTGTTTGAGGTGTGGGATGAAGCTGGCATGCGTAACGATGAGCTTATTCTGCAACGTATGCAGCTTGCATTTACTACTCGCAATGGCCGCTTGGTTAACTATCTAAAAGATCTCACTGAGTCTGACAAAGCATCAAAGAACGCAGTGGCCATCTATAAGTTGTATAAGTCGCGCTCACACTTGAAAGCTTACGCGGAAGAGCAGCCCCAGACCGAATACAACAAGAAGGTCACTATGTCTGCACTGCGTCAGCTTACCTATACCGAGGGTGAACCGCAGCTTGCCATAGATCTGCTAGACGGTGTAGCAAAGGCTCAGGGATATTCGGAGGCTGAGTATCAACAGACCGCGGACTATATCGCTTACAGCCTGATCAATACCGACGATGAAGAGTTGGCTAAGTGGCGTGACGCTACTTTGATGAAGAGCACTAATCAGACTTGGCTTGAGCGACGTGCTCGTCTTGCCATTCAGCATCAAGATTGGGCTAGTCTCGAGCTGTGGATAGAGCGCATGCCTGAAAAGGCGAGGAACTCAAAACGCTGGCAATATTGGCTAGCGCGTACTGAGATAGCTCAAGGCGATGTAGAGCAAGGCAAAGCGCGAATGAAGACGATTTTGGGCTATCGAAATTTTTATAGCCTTGCAGCTGCGGATTATCTTAAGGTACCGGCACGCTATAACTCCACAGTAATGGCGGATAAGAGCGCTTCCATAACTCAGTTTGAGTCCAGCCTTGCTCGCATCAAGGAGCTTATTGATGTGGACAAGATTACGGCTGCAAAACGTGAATGGCGCTGGTTATTAGCCAGAGCCGACGATGAACAGCAACGCGCTTTGGCTCAATATGCGGCTAAACGAAATTGGCATAACCTGACGGTGACAGCCACCATTGAAGCGGGGATGTGGGATCACCTGAGCTTGCGTTTCCCGAGAGCACACCAATGGTGGTTTAACTTCTATGCCGAGAAGTATGATATTGACCCTATCACCTTGATGGCGCTGGCTCGTCAAGAGAGTGCATTAGACGCTGATGCGAAATCCCCTGTGGGAGCACGTGGTCTGATGCAGATCATGCCAAAGACCGCCTCTTACACAGCCAAGAAGTACGATATCGATTACCAAGGTGCAGAAGAGCTGTTTGTCGTGGGTAAGAATATCGAGATTGGCAGTCGCTATCTGTCCAGCTTGATGGAGACCTACGAGGGCAATCGCCTATTTGCCTTTGGTGCTTACAATGCCGGTCCACACCGTGTGAAACTGTGGCGTGAACGCACCGGTGGTAAGGTCGATGCCTACTCTTATATTGAAGCGATTCCGTTTAAAGAGACGCGTGGCTACATCATGAATGTGCTGATGTTCGAGGTCTATTATCGTGATCTGCTCGATAAGAAAGGGACGTTTTTATCTGACTTAGAAACCGAAATGAAGTATTAATACATCTAAGGCAGAACAAGTAAGAAGTTAAGCGTGTCAGAAGAAGAGTGGACTAAGGTTCTACAGATGATAGAAAAGGCGGTAGATGAGGGAAGTCAGCAGACCCTGCTCTCCATTATGCTCACCGCTGATGAGCGAGAGGCTCTGGTTACCCGAGCCAAGATCTTGGATATGTTGCTCAATCAGCAATGTTCACAGAGACAGATAAGCCAAGACTTAGGTGTTGGGATAGCGACCGTGACTCGAGGTAATAATGAGCTGAAGAATCGCACGGATGATGAACTCAAAGTCTTGTCTGAATTGCTAAAGAAATGCCAATAAAAAAGGAGCTCAATTGAGCTCCTTTTCTTTATCTAGAGATCTAGAAACTGTCGCTATTCACAAACGGAATCAGGGCCAGAATGAGCGCCTGATGATAGACGCTACTGCGGCTCAAACGGTTGTTGGTTAGGATACCGATAGCACCGCCTTTCTGTTTGATGTTAGTGGTGCCATAGACGGCATCCATAGCATCACCAAGCTCCTCACCCTGCTCGATTCGAGCTAGTACCTTAGGGGGAAGCATTAGACTTGATGAGCGTGATTCACCGCGCAGGCTTTGTGATTCAATCACCATCCAGGCAAAGGTCGCATTGCCCTCGATGCCGGCTTCTAACCCCACATAGTAATCGGCGTCTGTGACTTCAGATTTTGCATTACGTACTCGGTTTATGGCACCTTGCTTTGTCTCATCATTAGACATTGGCTGATCTGGTACTTCGCTGGCAACGCTCACACCATCGAAGCTGAAATCCTGCTCAGGAAATACCTCAGTAAAGGCACTTTTAACCGCATTGATCTTAGCGGGGTTCAGTGAGGCTACAATAACCTTTTGAATCGTCATTACGGCATCTGTACCTGAGTTGGCTTGATGTTTTCGCTTGGGTAACAACCCAGAACTTTCAAGTAGCGGGTGATGCTCTGCAGTTCATTGATTGCTTGCTGTGCGTTCTCTGAATCCAGATGCGCTTCAAGGTCTACATAGAACATCTCTTCCCAAGGGTTGCCAATGATAGGACGTGACTCTAGCTTAGTTATGTTGATGCCATAGCGTTGCAGCACCAGTAGGCTTTCTACTAGCGAACCCGCCTCTTGCGAGGTAGACATAATCAGTGTGGTTTTCGCTGGGATCTGAGTCGATACGCTTACCGGCTTTCTCGCGACTACGATAAAGCGAGTATGGTTTTCAGTTTGGTTAGCTATGTTCTGTTTAATGCTCTGCAGGCCGTATAGCTTGCCACTGATAGCATTGCCGATAGCTGCCACGTCTGGGCGATTCAGCTCTTTCACTTTTTGCATTGCATCAGCAGTACTAACACAGGTTTCAAGCTTCACGCCGTCAAGACGGCTTAGGAAATCACTGCACTGCTGATGAGGCTGCGGGTGAGAGTAGAGGGTTGTGATCTCTTCAAGGCGCACATCTGAGGTTGCTAGTAGGCAATGCTCAATTGGCTGTGCTAACTCACCTACGATGTAGAGCGTGGTGTGTTGTAGCAGGTCATACACCTCATTGATGGAGCCTGAGCTGGTGTTTTCGATTGGAAGTACACCATAATCAGCGTGACCAGACTCAACAGTCTTCACCACCTCTTTGAAGCCTTCACAGTTCAATTCGATAAGGTCTGTATTGCGGCGGCTAAAGTAGTCACGGCTAGCAAGGTGTGAGTATGAACCTTTTGAGCCAAGGAAGGCAACGCGAGCTAGCGGTTTGCGTTGCTGCGCTGGGTTAACAAGGTTTTGTAGATAAGACTGCTGCAGAAGCACAGAGTCTTCGATAATAGTGTGGAATACCTTAGTGATGTATTGAGCATCTAGTTGGTATTTTTGCTTACCGTTATCGATAAGCTTAACCAGAAGCTGTTGTTCGCGCTGGGCATCACGTACAGGTTTAGAAGTCTCTACTTTGCTCTTGGCTACCTCTAGGCTTAAAGCTCGTCGCTCTGACAACAGACTCAGAAGTTGATCGTCCAGTTCATTGAGTTTGATGCGTATTTCATCCAGAGAGATGGGGGTATCTGCCATTACTACTTTTTCCTTTAGTGAGACTTCTTTTATGTGATCTCACAATAAGCAAGGCAAGAATGAGGGTCAAGCAAAAACAGCGCCTTGAGGCGCTGCTTTGGACTGAGTTTATGAATGATGAACTATACCGGTGTTTCTTCTTCTGCAACGGGTACTTCTGAATGGGTCGCGCGACGAGCTTCAGGCTTGTGTCTTAGCTTATTAAGTTGGCGCTCCAGTTTTTGTTCGACCTCGTTAACGGCCGCATACAGATCTTCATGCACTGCAGATGCTACTAGTTTCCCCTTAGGTACTGTGATTACAGCTTCAAACTTTTTATTTTTGTTTGGCTCTTCTTGGAAGCTTGCTTGGCAACCAATGATGTCTACTTGCCACTTTTCTAGCTTCTTAAATTTAGCTTCTATATGTGCACGGATAGCAGAGGTGATTTCAATATTTTTACCGGTGATATTCATTTTCATACGCTTTTTCCTCTGTAAAAACCCTTATGGGTTAAATTCAGAATACGACTTCTGGCTTTAAATGATGTGATACAGATCACGTTTGGTCGGTGGTGTTGGTATTTGAATATGGGTTTGTGATTGTCTGCCAAGGTTTATAAAAAATGGCTTGCAAGGCTAGGTTTTTGGTGGCACTTTTGAATGAAGAGAGGCACTGAAAATGATGAGTTTTTGGCGCCTCTTTGCATCTTAATGACCGCCGCTGAATTAGAGCAGGATCACTCTCTATTGCTTTCAAAGATGAGTTGTACTGGATCTATCTCGACCTCGGTTGGAATATCGATTCCATCGCGCTGACTCTGAATAATCCCGAGCTGTTTGTAAATCACGTAGTAGCGATTGATGTTAGCCACATACTGCACCGGCTCTCTACCGATATTCCTACGCGCCACTATCTCTACATTATTAAACCAAATATTTGGATCGTACCCCTGCTTTCTAGCCAATGTACGCATACGTCTGATCTTTGCAGGTCCCGCGTTGTAGGAAGCGAGACTGAAATAGACCTTATCGTTTTTGTCGATATCAGGATCATCAAAGTAGCGGTCGTGAATAAACCTTAGATATTTGGTTCCCGCGTGGATGTTATTCTCAACCGGTTTGATGTTTGGGATATTGATATAGGGGTCTTTAGCGGTTGCTGGCAGTACCTGCATTATGCCCACAGCGCCTCGGTGAGAGACCTTGCTGTTATCCAAGCCTGACTCTTGGAATGCCTGTGCCGAAAGCATCACCCAGTCGATATCGTATTGATCACCATAGAGCTCAAAAATCTTAGACACGTTTTCAAGCTTGGCCATCTTGGCTGGGTTCAGGGCGCGGTTTAGCCAACGGGTATTATCTATGTACTTGCCATAGATAACATTCCCTAGCAGGGTGCCACCCTTTGCTTTCTTCAGGTAGGCGTTGATTTCCTTTTTGAGGTTAGGGCTGTCTTTGCGTATAGCCCAGGCTATCTCGCCATTTTCTCGCAGTGGGAAATCGTGATGAACTACTATATTTTCCATTACCTTTGCCCACAGTTTGGTCTTGTGTGAGTCGATAATGGTCGCTGGAACAAAGCCTTGATCCACCATTTCTAGTAGTTCGATATCTTGCAAGGTTTCTTGAATGAAGTTAACTCGCATAGGGATCAGGCCTTCGTCGGATAGTCGGCGGTTGATCTCTTGAACGCTTTCGAAGTAGCTAGAGCTGGCGCGAATCCATACCTCTAGACCTTCAGCATCAGCTAGCTCTTCGATTGGTTCTATATCTTTGTGAGTAACCAGCAGCTCTTCAACGTTCTTTAGAATAGGGTCGCTAAAGTCGACTAATTTAGCGCGACGCTCAGTAATGGTTAGGTTGGCAACGGCCACATCACCATACCCTTCATTCAGTGCTTTGAATAAGTCGTCACGTCCGACGGGAATGATCTTCACCCGCATCAGTGGGGCTTTTTGTTTGATCTTGGTTTCGAAGTGATGCAATTGTTCGGCAATAATGCCTTTAGGACGACCCCCTTCCACATAGTAAAAGCCAAGGTCTGCAGAGACTAAGGCACGAATGACACCGCGCTCTTTGAGTTGTTCGAAGTCACCTTTGTAGGTGTTGCGCTCAAGGGGAGAGAGCTCTAGCCCTAGTGCAGAAAAGGAAATTAAGGGGAGGGCGATAAGCCACTTCATAAGATTTTTCATACCACAATCCCTGTTGGTTGATGAAAAAGCAGACTCCATGTCCGCAACCGGATGTTAAGTTGTTAACATCCGGTCTCTTAAATTTAACACTTATAGAGGATTTAGCTCAATCAGTTTTTCAGTACGCTCAACGGCGTCTTGCAGGTTAAGTTCTTTATAAGCAATAAGTTGTAGCTCTAAAGACTTACGTGCAGCCTCTGTATCAGGGTAGGTTTTCTGGATCTCTTGAGCTCGGTTAATCGCAGCAATCCAGGCCTCACGGCGGATATAAAAGTCGGCCGTTGCTAGGTCGTATTCCGCCAAACGGTGCTTCAATGCCACCATGCGTTTTTGTGCATCTTCCGCATACGCACTGTTTGGATAGCGTTGCAGTAGACGTTTGAAGTCAGCGAAAGCCAGTTTTACAGGCTCAGGGTCACGGTCAGAGCGGTCGATATTAAAGACATCGTGTAGGAAGTTTCTATCCTGTGCCATATGCGAAAGACCGCGCATATATAGAACCCAGTCAGAACGTTGATGCGTTGGATTCAAACGAGTAAAACGTTCGATGGTCGCAAGTGCCAATGGCAGTTCATCGTTTTTGTAGTAAGCGTAGATAAGGTCTAGCTGTACCTGCTCAGAATAAGGGCCAAACGGATAACGAGAATCTAGGGCTTCAAGCTTTTCGATAGCAGATGGCCATGCACCAGTACGCAGTGATGATTGTGCATCCGCATACAGATCTGCCGGTGGGACGTCCGGTACGATTTCATCGCTACTACTGCAACCTACCAGTAGGAAGACGGATAGCAGACCGATTAAAGAGAAATGTTTCATTTTAAAACTAGAAGCCATGCTCGAGAATTTTATTTGTTGGGTTGCCGTTACAATCGGCCGGTTAGCGGATACAATAACGAAAACGTCTATTTTTTCATAGTCGCAAGCATTAGTCCCACAGTTTTTTAAAAAGTTCGATATGGCCCAGCAGATAGAATTAAAAAGTACCGTTAACCCAAGCCAATTAGGTCAACGATTAGACCAAGCGGTTGCAGAATTGTTTGATGAATTCTCCCGTTCACGCATTAAAGAGTGGTTATTGGCAGGCAAGATCTCTGTTGATGGCCAGGTTATTACTAAGCCTCGCTTCAAAGTGATGGGCGGTGAAGAGATCGTCGTTGCTGCCGAGATTGAAGATGAAGAACGTTGGGAAGCGCAAGATATTCCTCTAAACGTGGTATATGAAGATGATGACCTTCTGGTTATAAACAAACCACGTGACTTCGTTGTTCACCCAGGCGCGGGTACCCCAGACGGCACAGTGCTGAATGCTTTGCTGTTCCATTATCCTCAGATTGCCGAAGTTCCTCGTGCCGGTATCGTGCACCGTCTGGATAAGGACACCACGGGTTTGATGGTGGTAGCTAAGAACGTACCTACCCAGACTCGCCTTGTTCGTGCTCTGCAAAAGCGCCGTATTACCCGTGAGTATGAAGCGATTGCTATTGGTAAGATGACAGCTGGTGGCATGGTTGAAAAGCCTATCGGCCGTCACTCAACTAAGCGTACCTTGATGGCAGTAAACGAGCTAGGTAAGCCAGCAATTACTCACTATCGAGTTGCAGAGCACTTCCGTGAACACACTCGTATTCGTCTTCGTCTAGAGACAGGTCGTACTCACCAGATCCGTGTACACATGTCATATCTACAACACCCGCTTCTTGGTGATGTGGCTTATGGTGGCCGTGCGCGTATTCCTCGTGGCGCATCGGAAGAACTTACTCAGATGATTCGTAGCTTTGACCGTCAAGCACTGCACGCAGTAATGCTGAAGTTTGAACACCCAAGTACCGGTGAAGAAATGCAATTCCATGCACTAGTGCCAGATGACATGGTAGCTATGGCTGAAGCCCTTCGAGAAGATGCTCAACTGAACCACGAAGAAGAGTATTAATGAGATTCATTCTGCCTAAATGGTCTCTGCCTAAGAATGTAAAAGCCATCAGCTCGACTCGAGCGGGTGGCTTTTCACAAGGTGACTTTGCCAGCCTCAACTTGGGAATGCATGTCTCTGATGATGCAGCTGTTGTGCAGAAGAATCGAGACCATTTGCAAGCTGTGAGTGGTATGCCATCTGCTCCGGTATGGATGAATCAGACTCACTCTACGGTTGTCGCTTCGGTATCTGAATCAACCGCAGTTGCTACAGAGTCCGATGCCTTGGTTACCTCAATGCCAGGTGTGGTATTGAGTGTAATGACCGCAGACTGCCTACCGGTTTTGTTTGCTAGTAGAGATGGCACTCAGGTGGCATCGGCTCATGCAGGATGGCGTGGTTTAGCGGGTGGCATCCTTGAAAATACCCTAGAACATTTCTCTGATGAAGTGAGTGTTTGGATTGGTCCTGCAATAAGCATCGATGCTTTTGAGGTAGGAGAAGAGGTGCGTCAGCAATTTGTTGATGCAGATGCTGGAGATGCAGTAGCTTTTCATCAACATAAACCGGGTAAGTTTATGGCTGACCTTCCGCTACTGGCCAAAAACAGACTCGCTCGCACGGGCTGCACAGACGTTTCTTTGTCTGAATTGTGCACCTATAAAGATGCTGAAAACTTCTTTTCGTACAGAAGACAGTCCAACACCGGCCGTCAGGCTAGCTTTATCTGGATCGAGTCTTAATTTAGATAAAGTCATATATTTGCCTTGAAAAATGCATTTTGTGCATCCATTTGAATAGAAAGTAAACAATGAGTTTGTATTCAAATAGGAGTTCGAAATGCGTTTTGACCGTTTGACTGGTAAATTCCAATCAGCCATCTCGGATGCACAGTCTCTTGCTGTAGGCCGAGACCATCAATATATAGAACCCACTCATCTATTATTCTCACTGCTTAACCAAGAAGGTGGCAGTATTCGTCCATTGCTGACCCTGCTTCAAGTGGACTTGGTGAAGTTGCGTGCTCAGCTGTCTGAACAGCTGGATAAATTCCCAAAAGTAACTGGCATGTCTGCTGATGTTCAGGTGTCTCAGCCTTTAACTAAGCTACTTAATCTATGTGACAAGTTCGCCCAGAAGCGCAACGACAGCTATATCTCGTCAGAGCTATTCCTTCAGGCCGCCATACACGACAATAGCCAACTTGGCCCAATGCTTAAGGCGCAAGGTCTAACCGAGCAAAAAATCGTAGAGGCCATCGAAAAGATCACTGGTGGTCAAAAGGTCGATGACCCAAATGCGGAAGAACAGCGTCAAGCACTAGAGAAATACACCATAGACCTTACTGCTCGTGCCGAGCAGGGCAAGCTCGATCCTGTGATTGGCCGTGATGACGAGATCCGTCGCACCGTTCAGGTATTGCAACGCCGTACTAAGAATAACCCTGTGCTTATCGGTGAACCTGGTGTAGGTAAAACCGCTATCGTTGAAGGACTTGCTCAGCGCATCATTAATGATGAGGTGCCTGAAGGTCTGAAAGGCCGCCGCGTACTTGCCCTCGATATGGGGGCATTGGTTGCGGGTGCTAAATATAGAGGAGAGTTTGAGGAACGCTTGAAAGCGGTTCTAAATGAACTTGCTCAGGAAGAGGGTAACGTCATCCTCTTTATCGATGAGATGCATACCATGGTCGGCGCCGGTAAAGGTGAGGGCGCGATGGATGCAGGAAATATGCTTAAACCTGCACTGGCTCGTGGTGAACTGCACTGCGTAGGCGCCACCACTCTCGATGAGCACAGACAATATATAGAGAAAGATCCAGCTCTAGAGCGCCGATTCCAAAAGGTGCTGGTGGATGAGCCTACGGTGGAAGATACCATCGCTATCTTGCGTGGTCTAAAAGAGAAGTATGAGCTTCACCACCATGTAGATATTACTGACCCAGCGATTGTAGCGGCAGCCACTTTATCTCATCGTTACGTTTCTGATAGACAGCTTCCCGATAAAGCCATCGATCTGATCGATGAAGCGGCTTCTTCTATACGTATGCAGATAGACTCTAAACCGGAGTCGATGGATAAGCTCGACCGCAAAATCATTCAACTAAAAATGGAGCAACAGGCTCTTAGTAAAGAGGATGATGATGCTAGTCGTAAGCGCGTGGCTTTAATTAATGAAGAGTTGAAAGAAAAAGAACGCCAGTATGCTGAGCTGGATGAGGTATGGACTGCAGAAAAAGCCTCCTTATCTGGAACACAGAATATTAAGGCTGAACTGGAACAGGCGCGCCTTGATATTGAGTTTGCTCGAAGGGCGGGCGACCTCAATAGAATGTCTGAGCTTCAATATGGCCGTATCCCAGAGCTTGAGAAACAACTTCAGCTTGCGGCAGATGCTGAGCAACAAGAAATGACGCTTCTCAAGAACAAGGTCACCGATGCTGAGATTGCTGAGGTTCTATCGAAGCAAACCGGTATTCCAGTAGCCAAGATGCTAGAGGCGGAAAAGAGCAAGCTTCTGCGAATGGAAGATGAGCTTCATGAAAGAGTCATCGGACAGAATGAAGCTGTGGATGCGGTAGCTGATGCAATTCGCCGCAGTCGAGCAGGCTTATCTGATCCTAACAAGCCAATTGGTTCCTTCTTATTCTTAGGCCCAACAGGTGTAGGTAAGACTGAGCTGTGTAAGAGCCTAGCGAACTTCTTATTCGACAGTCAGGACGCCATGGTGCGTATCGATATGTCTGAGTTTATGGAGAAACACTCTGTAGCTCGCCTTGTTGGTGCACCTCCTGGTTACGTAGGCTATGAAGAAGGTGGTTATCTAACGGAAGCGGTGCGTCGCCGTCCTTATTCTGTGATTCTATTGGATGAGGTAGAGAAGGCACATCCGGATGTATTCAATATCCTGCTACAGGTGTTGGACGACGGTCGTCTAACCGACGGTCAGGGTCGTACGGTAGATTTCCGCAATACGGTTTTGATTATGACCTCTAACTTAGGCTCTACAGAAATTCATCAAGGATTTGGTGAAGCTACCTATACAGAGATGAAAGAGCGAGTAATGGAAGTGGTGAAGAATCATTTCCGTCCTGAGTTCTTAAACCGTGTAGATGAGAGTGTTGTTTTCCACCCATTGGGCCAAAAGCATATTCAGAATATCGCTGCTATTCAGCTCGAGGCATTAAGCAAGCGCCTAGAGTCGAAAGAGTATCTACTATCTGTTAGCGCCGAAGCCTTAGATAAGATTGCACAAATCGGTTTTGACCCAGTATATGGTGCAAGACCACTTAAGCGAGCAATACAGCAATATATAGAAAACCCGCTAGCTAAATCTCTATTGGCTGGGAAATTTGTACCCGGTGCCGAAATAAAGCTAGTGGTTGAAGGTGAAGAGATCGTCGCGAAACAGAATTAATTCACCTAATTGACCCCTTTAAAACGCGAAGAAATGCCACGAAAACGTTTGCTATGTGCAGTAATTAATCAAACGATAGTTTTCTTCAAAAAAAGTGTTTTTTAGGGGTTGTCAGGGGGCGCTCGATCCTTATAATGCGCCTCCGTTGTCACGACAAACATCGCAGACGACAAGCGGTTCTAAAAAGATGAATTGATTGATAAAAAAGTGGTTGACACTGAAAATTAACTCATTAGAATAGGCCGTCCGCTTTGAGAGGTAAGCCTCGAAAAAGCAAGCTCTTTAACAATTTAAACCTATCAATCTGTGTGGGCACTCGTTGATGATAATCCAAAAAGATTTATCAATGAACTGAGTGACCAAACGAGTCGAAAGACTTGGCACAGTCAATTCATTATCGTTCTGTTGGAACGATAATAGCTTTAAAATTACTTAGTGATTTTGAAGTCAGTATTCATTGAGCCGTTCTTCGGAACAACAAAACTTTAATTGAAGAGTTTGATCATGGCTCAGATTGAACGCTGGCGGCAGGCCTAACACATGCAAGTCGAGCGGAAACGACTTAACTGAACCTTCGGGGAACGTTAAGGGCGTCGAGCGGCGGACGGGTGAGTAATGCCTGGGAATATGCCTTGATGTGGGGGATAACCATTGGAAACGATGGCTAATACCGCATAATCTCTTCGGAGCAAAGAGGGGGACCTTCGGGCCTCTCGCGTCAAGATTAGCCCAGGTGGGATTAGCTAGTTGGTGAGGTAATGGCTCACCAAGGCGACGATCCCTAGCTGGTCTGAGAGGATGATCAGCCACACTGGAACTGAGACACGGTCCAGACTCCTACGGGAGGCAGCAGTGGGGAATATTGCACAATGGGCGCAAGCCTGATGCAGCCATGCCGCGTGTGTGAAGAAGGCCTTCGGGTTGTAAAGCACTTTCAGCAGTGAGGAAGGTGGTGTCGTTAATAGCGGCATCATTTGACGTTAGCTGCAGAAGAAGCACCGGCTAACTCCGTGCCAGCAGCCGCGGTAATACGGAGGGTGCGAGCGTTAATCGGAATTACTGGGCGTAAAGCGCATGCAGGTGGTTTGTTAAGTCAGATGTGAAAGCCCGGGGCTCAACCTCGGAACCGCATTTGAAACTGGCAGGCTAGAGTACTGTAGAGGGGGGTAGAATTTCAGGTGTAGCGGTGAAATGCGTAGAGATCTGAAGGAATACCGGTGGCGAAGGCGGCCCCCTGGACAGATACTGACACTCAGATGCGAAAGCGTGGGGAGCAAACAGGATTAGATACCCTGGTAGTCCACGCCGTAAACGATGTCTACTTGGAGGTTGTGGCCTTGAGCCGTGGCTTTCGGAGCTAACGCGTTAAGTAGACCGCCTGGGGAGTACGGTCGCAAGATTAAAACTCAAATGAATTGACGGGGGCCCGCACAAGCGGTGGAGCATGTGGTTTAATTCGATGCAACGCGAAGAACCTTACCTACTCTTGACATCCAGAGAACTTTTCAGAGATGAATTGGTGCCTTCGGGAACTCTGAGACAGGTGCTGCATGGCTGTCGTCAGCTCGTGTTGTGAAATGTTGGGTTAAGTCCCGCAACGAGCGCAACCCTTATCCTTGTTTGCCAGCACGTAATGGTGGGAACTCCAGGGAGACTGCCGGTGATAAACCGGAGGAAGGTGGGGACGACGTCAAGTCATCATGGCCCTTACGAGTAGGGCTACACACGTGCTACAATGGCGCATACAGAGGGCGGCCAACTCGCGAGAGTGAGCGAATCCCAAAAAGTGCGTCGTAGTCCGGATTGGAGTCTGCAACTCGACTCCATGAAGTCGGAATCGCTAGTAATCGTAGATCAGAATGCTACGGTGAATACGTTCCCGGGCCTTGTACACACCGCCCGTCACACCATGGGAGTGGGCTGCAAAAGAAGTGGGTAGTTTAACCTTCGGGAGGACGCTCACCACTTTGTGGTTCATGACTGGGGTGAAGTCGTAACAAGGTAGCCCTAGGGGAACCTGGGGCTGGATCACCTCCTTATACGATGATTACTCACGATGAGTGTCCACACAGATTGATACGGTTTAGAAAGTAAAGAGATTAGAGATGTCCCCCAAGACATCTCACTTAGTGTCCCGTTCGTCTAGAGGCCTAGGACACCGCCCTTTCACGGCGGTAACAGGGGTTCGACTCCCCTACGGGATACCATTGGGTCGTTAGCTCAGTTGGTAGAGCAGTTGACTTTTAATCAATTGGTCGCAGGTTCGAATCCTGCACGACCCACCATTTCTCATGGGGCTATAGCTCAGCTGGGAGAGCGCCTGCCTTGCACGCAGGAGGTCTGCGGTTCGATCCCGCATAGCTCCACCATGAGAGATTCCTACCACAGGAATTAAAAATAATGTGGGCGATTAGCTCAGTTGGGAGAGCACCTCCCTTACAAGGAGGGGGTCACTGGTTCGAGCCCGGTATCGCCCACCATTCTCTAAACATTTTTGGATTATGAAGTTCCAAACCAGAGCAAGAAATTGATGCTGGTTGGATTTTTTGTCGCCTAAGAATCTTTAGAAAATGCTTTTATTAAGTATTTTGCTCTTTAACAATTTGGAAAGCTGACGAATATTGTTTGATTAACAATATTCAATTAAAAGTTCTCAAATCCTAAATCTTTATGATTTAGGTACCAACACACAATCAAGTGTTCTTGGAATTTGAGTCCGGCAAAATCGAGTCTGCATCATGTTTAAATAATTGCAGACAACTTTGGTGATTTAACCTTTGTCTTCACTTTTTAAAAGTGAAAGCAAATAGGTCAACCTTAAAGAAACTTCTTTGGGTTGTATGGTTAAGTGACTAAGCGTACACGGTGGATGCCTTGGCAGTCAGAGGCGATGAAAGACGTATTAACTTGCGATAAGCCCAGATTAGGTAGTAAAAACCATTTGAGTCTGGGATTTCTGAATGGGGAAACCCAATTGCATAAGCAATTATCTTGCACTGAATACATAGGTGTAAGAGGCGAACCGGGGGAACTGAAACATCTAAGTACCCCGAGGAAAAGAAATCAACCGAGATTCCGAAAGTAGCGGCGAGCGAAATTGGATTAGCCCTTAAGCTTTTAATGCGTTAGACGAATGTTCTGGAAAGTTCAACGATACAGGGTGATAGTCCCGTAGTTGTCGACGCATCATCAGTGAAATCGAGTAGGGCGGGACACGTGATATCCTGTCTGAATATGGGGGGACCATCCTCCAAGGCTAAATACTACTGACTGACCGATAGTGAACCAGTACCGTGAGGGAAAGGCGAAAAGAACCCCTGTGAGGGGAGTGAAATAGAACCTGAAACCGTGTACGTACAAGCAGTAGGAGCACCTTCGTGGTGTGACTGCGTACCTTTTGTATAATGGGTCAGCGACTTATATTCAGTGGCAAGGTTAACCATCTAGGGGAGCCGTAGGGAAACCGAGTCTTAACTGGGCGTTCAGTCTCTGGATATAGACCCGAAACCAGGTGATCTAGCCATGGGCAGGTTGAAGGTTGAGTAACATCAACTGGAGGACCGAACCGACTAATGTTGAAAAATTAGCGGATGACTTGTGGCTAGGGGTGAAAGGCCAATCAAACCTGGAGATAGCTGGTTCTCCCCGAAATCTATTTAGGTAGAGCCTCGGACGAATACCAATGGGGGTAGAGCACTGTTAAGGCTAGGGGGTCATCCCGACTTACCAACCCTTTGCAAACTCCGAATACCATTGAGTACTATCCGGGAGACACACGGCGGGTGCTAACGTCCGTCGTGGAGAGGGAAACAACCCAGACCGCCAGCTAAGGTCCCAAAGTATAGCTAAGTGGGAAACGATGTGGGAAGGCTTAGACAGCCAGGATGTTGGCTTAGAAGCAGCCATCATTTAAAGAAAGCGTAATAGCTCACTGGTCGAGTCGGCCTGCGCGGAAGATGTAACGGGGCTAAGCTATACACCGAAGCTGCGGCTGCTAATTTTATTAGCGGGGTAGGGGAGCGTTCTGTAAGCCGTTGAAGGTGGTCTGTAAGGGCTGCTGGAGGTATCAGAAGTGCGAATGCTGACATGAGTAACGATAAAGGGGGTGAAAAACCTCCTCGCCGGAAGACCAAGGGTTCCTGTCCAACGTTAATCGGGGCAGGGTAAGTCGACCCCTAAGGCGAGGCCGAAAGGCGTAGTCGATGGGAAACGGGTTAATATTCCCGTACTTCTTATAATTGCGATGGGGGGACGGAGAAGGCTAGGTGGGCCTGGCGACGGTCGTCCAGGTTCAAGTATGTAGGCGGAAGGTTTAGGTAAATCCGGACTTTCTTAACGCTGAGATACGATGTCGAGCCGCTACGTGCGGTGAAGTCATTGATGCCATGCTTCCAGGAAAAGCCTCTAAGCTTCAGATTATAAGGAATCGTACCCCAAACCGACACAGGTGGTCGGGTAGAGAATACCAAGGCGCTTGAGAGAACTCGGGTGAAGGAACTAGGCAAAATGGTACCGTAACTTCGGGAGAAGGTACGCTCTCGACGGTGAAGTCCCTTGCGGATGGAGCTATTGGGAGTCGCAGATACCAGGTGGCTGCAACTGTTTATTAAAAACACAGCACTGTGCAAAATCGTAAGATGACGTATACGGTGTGACGCCTGCCCGGTGCCGGAAGGTTAATTGATGGGGTTAGACGTAAGTCGAAGCTCTTGATCGAAGCCCCGGTAAACGGCGGCCGTAACTATAACGGTCCTAAGGTAGCGAAATTCCTTGTCGGGTAAGTTCCGACCTGCACGAATGGCGTAATGATGGCCACGCTGTCTCCACCCGAGACTCAGTGAAATTGAAATCGCTGTGAAGATGCAGTGTACCCGCGGCTAGACGGAAAGACCCCGTGAACCTTTACTACAGCTTGGCACTGAACATTGAGCCTACATGTGTAGGATAGGTGGGAGGCTTTGAAACCAGTACGCCAGTATTGGTGGAGCCATCCTTGAAATACCACCCTTGTATGTTTGATGTTCTAACTTAGCCCCATTATCTGGGGTGAGGACAGTGCCTGGTGGGTAGTTTGACTGGGGCGGTCTCCTCCCAAAGAGTAACGGAGGAGCACGAAGGTGGGCTAATCACGGTTGGACATCGTGAGGTTAGTGCAATGGCATAAGCCCGCTTGACTGCGAGAATGACAATTCGAGCAGGTGCGAAAGCAGGTCATAGTGATCCGGTGGTTCTGAATGGAAGGGCCATCGCTCAACGGATAAAAGGTACTCCGGGGATAACAGGCTGATACCGCCCAAGAGTTCATATCGACGGCGGTGTTTGGCACCTCGATGTCGGCTCATCACATCCTGGGGCTGAAGTCGGTCCCAAGGGTATGGCTGTTCGCCATTTAAAGTGGTACGCGAGCTGGGTTTAGAACGTCGTGAGACAGTTCGGTCCCTATCTGCCGTGGGCGTTGGAAGATTGAAGGGGGCTGCTCCTAGTACGAGAGGACCGGAGTGGACGAACCTCTGGTGTTCGGGTTGTCATGCCAATGGCATTGCCCGGTAGCTAAGTTCGGAATCGATAACCGCTGAAAGCATCTAAGCGGGAAGCGAGCCCTGAGATGAGTCTTCCCTGGCACTTTAAGTGTCCTGAAGGGTTGTTCGAGACTAGAACGTTGATAGGCAGGGTGTGTAAGCGTTGTGAGGCGTTGAGCTAACCTGTACTAATTGCCCGTGAGGCTTAACCATACAACACCTAAGAGGTTTTGAGTTGGACTCAAAGATAGAACGTTGATTGTGTGATGAACTTTTAGATAGCTTTCCGAATTTTAAGAATTTGCTTGGCGACCATAGCGTTGTGGACCCACCTGATTCCATGCCGAACTCAGAAGTGAAACGCAATAGCGCCGATGGTAGTGTGGGGTTTCCCCATGTGAGAGTAGGACATCGCCAGGCTTGCTTTAAGTTTTCAGATTTTTAAGCAAAAATCTGAAAGCAAAAACTGAATAAGGCAGATTGTAAGACCTTGTTTAGTAACAAATTGGTGCGGAGTGGTAGTTCAGTTGGTTAGAATACCGGCCTGTCACGCCGGGGGTCGCGGGTTCGAGTCCCGTCCACTCCGCCACTTATTAGCGAAACCTCAGTCGAAAGGCTGAGGTTTTTTGCTATTTGAAGAATTGATTTTTGCTCTTTGAGCAAACGAGTCCCGCTTGAGCGCAAGCCCGGCCACTCCGCCACTAACAGAGAAGCCCTAGTCGAAAGACTAGGGCTTTTTTACGTCTATAGGTTTTATAAAATCTCAGACTAGCCGTCCGCGACGAAACACTAGGGCTTTTTACGTTTGAAGCTTTTCTAATTCTGCTGATAGCTGATAGCTGATAGCTGATAGCTCCGTCTCCTATTGAGTCTCCGCGCGGCGTTGTTACTATACCTGTATCCCCACTTAAGAGATTATTGTTATGCCTCATTTTAGATTCCGCGCTGTAGAGCGCGAAACAGTTCAGGTACTTTCTAAGACCTTAATTGATGAACTACAGCCTGTGATGGATTGTCCTCGAGAGGACTTTACCTTTGAATTGATTGCGACTGAGTTTTTCTTAGAGGGAGAGGTAAGCTCAGCTTATCCATTTGTAGAGGTGATGTGGTTCGATAGAGGGCAGGATAAACAGGATATCTGTGCCAAAGCCATTACCGAGCAAGTTCGTCAGAGTTTGGGTAAAGATGTTGATGTGGCGGTTATCTTCACTGCGCTCTCACCAAGTCAGTATTACGATAACGGCGAACACTACTAATAAAAAAGGCGAACCTAAGGTTCGCCTTTGTTGTATTTATTCTGAATTAAGCGCTACGCTTCTTCACCTTACTATGAAGGAAGAGAGCGAAGAGTATGATTGCGCCACCTATAGTCAGACGAAGTAGGTCTTCATCTCTATTCCATATAGTGACGTTTACGATAAGACCTGCAGGGATCAGGGCGTTGTTCATGATTGCGAGATAACCAGGGTCAACCTGACTAGCACCTCGGTTCCATAGGAAATAGCCTAATCCTGAAGCACCGACACCAAGCCACAATAGAATGCCTAGTTGTAGAGGGTCGCTTAGCATTTCAGCTTTGCCCCAGATAGCCCAAGCTATGCTAACTACAACGAATGCACCAATGTAGAACCAACCGAAGATATCTCTTTGGCGCATTTCCTGACGAGACTCTTTAAAGTATTTGTATCCCACCTGACCGAATGCGAAGCATAGGTTAGAGCATTGAACTACAAGGAAACCAATCAGGTAGTCTTCGGTAATACTGTCATAACGAATTACCACTGCACCGGCTACAGCTACAAGAGCAGTGACTAAGTACCAAGGGTTAAACTGTTTCTTTAACGCATCATAGATAAGGGTGACGTAGATTGGGGTGAATACGGTGAAGATTAGTACTTCGGGTACGGTAAGTAGCAAGAACGACTGATAGTAGAAGATATACATCAAACCCAATTGGATGCCGCCTATGCCCATTAACTGAAATGCTTCTTTCTTGGTTACGGCCTTGAGGCGCAGGAATGGTAGAAAGACCAATGCCGCGAGTGCGATACGAACCCAAACTGATACATAGGCATCCACCTGTCCCGCCAGATAAACACCAATCAAACTAAAAGATAGTGACCACATGATGGTCGTAACGATTAAATATCCCAAAATTACCTCGAATAACGATAATCTAGATTTTCTTGTTTCCGTGGTCCGGTAATGGACCAAAAGAACTCTATTCCTTGTTCACCCTTGATGACCCTGCCGCTATAGATATCATCGCCACAAAGGTGGGCTTGTTCGCTTTCCCACGAATCAGATTCGGAGTGATAAATAAGCTCAAATAACTCAACCTGTTTATCTCTTCCAAAACGTGAATGAAGCAGGCGGATGCGAGTATCCGTCAGTTTTTGCCAGATAAATTCGTTATTGGTTTCAACCTTATGGCCATTTTGCGCAAGAACAAACTGCCCTGTTTCAGTGAAGAAAAGTGTGTCCTTCTCTAGGCGCAAAGAGACACTGCCTTGCCCTTCACCGGCCCAACCCATAACGGATTTTTCTCCCGGTTTGGACTCATATTTGTATTGGCGGATGGATTGCAGTGCACTCCACAAATCAAACATAAACGACACCTAAATAAGCGAAAAAAAATCCGACACCTGAAACAAGTATCGGATTATTGAATAGAGTAGCGAGTTACGCGAGCCCTTGAATTACAACGAATTTCTCAAGAAGCTCTTCATCTGTTTCAACGCGCTGTGGATCGGTAATGATGCACTTGGTAATCGGACAAACCGACTGACACGTTGGCGCATCGTAGTGACCTTTACACTCGGTGCAAAGGTCTGGATCAATCTCATAAATAGAGTCACCCATGCTGATAGCATCGTTTGGGCACTCTGGTTCGCACATATCACAGTTGATGCAACTGCTTTGGATAAGTAATGCCATGGATTACTTGCCTGTTGGATTACGAGTATCCTGACCTGCGTTTAGGTTACGCATCAGAAGACCGTATTCCAGATCCAAGTCCTGAGGTACAGGGATAAACACGAAGTGGCCATTACCTTTTGCATCGGTAATCTGCTCTGACTTACGGTTTTCCATCGCCTCCAGGTTAAAGATAACATTGCCTTTAGGAGTCATTAGCTCAAGGCTGTCACCTACAATGAATTTGTTCTTAACTTCTACCTCTGCTAGGTCACCACGGCGCTTGCCAGTGAACTCACCAACAAACTGCTGAGAGTCAGATACTGAGTAGCCGTAGTCGTAGTTTTGGTATGCATCATGGGTGTGACGACGAAGGAAGCCTTCGGTGTAGCCACGGTGCGCTAGGCTCTCTAGGGTACCTAGTAGTGTCTCATCAAATGGCTTGCCAGCAACTGCGTCGTCGATTGCTTTACGATAAACCTGAGCGGTACGAGCACAGTAGTAAAAAGACTTAGTACGACCTTCGATCTTAAGCGAGTGCACACCCATCTTGGTTAGGCGCTCTACATGCTGAACTGCACGCAGGTCCTTAGAGTTCATGATATAGGTGCCGTGCTCATCCTCAAATGCCGCCATTTTTTCTTCTGGACGGTGAGCTTCAGACAGCAGAACGACTTCGTCAGTTGGCTTGCCGCGACCGATAGTGGTTTCAGGACGCTCGTCTTGAACTTCTACAGCTTGCGCTTCAGTCGGGTCAAACTTCTCAACGATATCGCCAGCGTCGTTTTCTTTACCTTCTTCTACCTTGTATTCCCAACGACATGCGTTGGTGCAAGTACCTTGGTTCGGGTCACGCTTGTTGATGTAACCAGACAGTAGGCAGCGACCAGAGTAGGCCATGCACAGAGCACCGTGAACGAATACCTCTAGCTCTGTCTCAGGGCAGTGTTCGCGGATCTCTTCGATTTCTTCAAGTGATAGCTCACGAGAAACGATAACGCGTTCAACACCGTTGGCAGCCCAGAACTTAACCGTTGCCCAGTTCACGGCGTTTGCTTGAACAGATAGGTGGATTGGCATTTCTGGGAAGGCTTCACGAACCATCATGATAAGGCCAGGATCAGACATGATTAGGGCATCAGGGCCCATTTCAACTACCGGCTTAAGGTCGCGAATAAAGGTTTTTAGCTTAGAGTTGTGTGGTTGGATGTTACAAACAACGTACAGCTTCTTACCTTGAGCGTGTGCTTCATCGATACCTATCTGTAGGTTCTCGTGGTTAAACTCGTTGTTTCTTACACGAAGGCTGTAACGTGGTTGGCCTGCATATACTGCGTCTGCACCATAAGCAAAGGCGTAGCGCATGTTTTTAAGGCTACCTGCAGGAGATAGTAATTCTGGTTTGAACATCTTGTACACTCTTTCTGATTTCAAGTCAGGATCCCATCACTAAATGACGGGATATAAAGGAGGGCGAATTTTACGGTATCGATGTAAAAATCGCCACTAAAAAGTTTGTACAAGCCTAATTCTAGCTGATTTTATGCTTCTTCGAGGCCGCCAAGGGCAGTATGAAGGTCACCTACAAGTGCAAGAAGTTCTGAACTCATCAGTGAGAAGTCTGCATCGAAGCGTGCGCCCTTGTCTTCACGAGGGATATCATCGTTTTGGTCTTTGATTTCATCAACAAACTTAAGACGCTTAAGGCTAGCATCATCGGCTAGAACAAATTCGATGCGCTCTTGCCAGTTTAGAGCAAGTTTGGTCACAAACTTGTTCGCTTGGATGTGGTTTTTGATCTCTTCGCTTTGAAGGTCTTGTTGCTTACAGCGAATGATACCGCCGTCTTCTAGCGCTGACTTAAGCTCAGCTTCTTGAAGCACCTCGAATGTAGTCGGTGCATTGTCTGCATCTACCCAAGCGGTAAGCGTAGTTTCTACTGGTGTGTCAGGTAGTGCTGGAACAACAGGAAGGCTACCTAGGGTCTTACGAAGCAGGGCTAGAGCATCTTCTGCTTTCTTACTACTTGCAGCATCCACAAGAATTACGCCGTCATTAACAGAAACTAACAAGAAAGTTAGTTGGCTACGGGTAAAGGCGCGTGGCAGTAGATCGAGTAAAACTTCATCTTTGATAGTGTCGCGTTCGGTCTTTTTCAGGCGACGATTTTCTTTCTCTTCAAGAAGGTCAACCTTGTTTGCTACCGCATCATTTACCACAGATGCAGGAAGTAGTTTTTCTTCTTTTTTAGCACAAAGCAGAATCTTGCCTTCAGCTTGGTGGCTTAGAAGCTGGTCTTGGCCTGGCATGGCGTAGGTCCAACCAAACTTCTGTTTGTCTTGGCTGCCACAAGGTGCAAATTTGAAGTCACCCAGTTGGGCTTCTAGTTTCTCTAGGTCGATATCGATTTCACGATTGAATCGGTAAACAAGACAGTTTTTGAACCACATATTTGGACTCTGTTTTGGATTGCAAAGCAGAGATCATAATCCATTGCAGTGGCTTTCACCTAATACAAAAAATCGGTTGTGCGATGAATTTATTATGATTTTTTGTTTTCAATGGACACAAAAGTGTCATAATTTATCAAGATAATAAGCCGAGTTTGAGATTAATCGAGGTAATCAAAAAGATGTCTAGAAGAATCCTGGTTGTTGAGGATGAGGCGCCAATTCGCGAAATGCTTTGTTTTGTTTTGGAGCAGAAAGGCTATGAAACTATCGAAGCAGAAGACTATGACACTGCGATCAGTCTGCTAAAAGAACCGTTCCCTGATCTTGTACTTCTGGACTGGATGCTACCAGGCGGCACAGGTATTAATTTTATCAAACATCTTAAGCGTGAAGAGATGACCCGCAACATTCCAGTTGTGATGCTGACTGCGCGTGGTGAAGAAGAAGATAAGGTTAAAGGTCTTGAGGTTGGTGCTGATGATTACATCACTAAGCCTTTCTCCCCGAAAGAGCTGCTAGCTCGTCTTAAAGCTGTTATTCGTCGTGCATCTCCTACCTCTACAGAGGAAGTGATCGATGTACAAGGTCTGCGCCTTGACCCAGTTTCTCACCGTGTGACTGCACACGAACAAGCATTAGACATGGGCCCTACCGAGTTTAAGATGCTGCACTTCTTTATGACGCACCAAGAGCGCGTATATAGCCGTGAGCAACTACTAAACCATATCTGGGGTACTAATGTATATGTTGAGGATCGTACCGTTGACGTACACATCCGCCGATTAAGAAAGGCTTTAGAAGCGACTGAACACCATAAACTTGTCCAAACCGTTCGCGGTGCAGGTTACCGTTTTTCAACTAAAGCGTAATCTTGAGTTGGACTTTGGAGAATACCCTTAGATGGTAGAAAAGTTGACTTGGAAGAAGCTAGCCCTCGAGCTGGCTTTTTTTTACACCCCATGGATATTACTAGGATGGTTCGTAGGCTACATGCCTTGGATGCTCTTGGTTGCGACCTTATTACAGCTAGGTTGGCACCTTCATAATCAGGTGCGTTTCTCAAATTGGTTGTGGAACGACAAGCGTCTTTCACCGCCTTCTAGCTCAGGCAACTGGGAGCCGTTGTTCAATGGTATGTATCGTTTACAGCAGCGTCAGCGCCGTAAACGTAAAGAGCTGACAGGTCTTATCCGTCGCTTCCGCAATGGTGCCGAATCCCTGCCGGATGCTGTAGTTGTATTTCGCGAAGAGGGTAATATCGTCTGGTGTAACCGATTGGCTCAGCAATTGTTGGGTTTTCGCTGGCCGGAAGACTCTGATCTACCCATTACTAACCTTCTAAGGTCTCCAGACTTTATTAAGTACCTAAACAAAAACGACTTCTCTGAGCCTCTAGAGATGCGTTCTCCTTTAAATGTTGAGCGTATCCTTGAGCTTCGTATCGTGCCTTATACCGATGGCGAACAGCTTATGGTAGTGCGTGACGTGTCTCAGCTTAAACAGCTTGAGGGTATGCGTCGTAACTTTTTTGCGAACGTATCGCATGAGCTTAGAACTCCAATGACGGTTCTTCAGGGTTATCTAGAGATGACTGCAGATCCAGATATGCTAGTCGGTCCAATGTGGCCAAAGGCACACGGGGTGATGACAGAGCAGCTTAATCGTATGAACAGCTTGGTTAATCAGTTGCTAACTCTATCTAAGATCGAGGCGGCTCCTATGGGGGGCGAGGATGTTATCGATGTACCTAAGATGCTGAATATTCTTGAGAAAGAAGCAATTACCCTAAGTGGTGACAAGGGGCATAAGGTAGTATTGGATATCGATGATTCCTTGAAGATCCTAGGTGAAGAAGATCAGATGCGCAGTGCTATCTCTAACCTTGTTTACAATGCGGTTAAGTACACTCCTGCGGGTAGTAAGATCACCATTAGTTGGAAAGAAGTACCGAGCGGCGCTGAGTTTAAGGTTATCGATACTGGTGAGGGTATCGAAGCACAGCATCTACATAGATTAACCGAGCGCTTCTACCGGGTGGATAAGGCTCGTTCTAGGGAGACAGGTGGCAGTGGTCTAGGACTTGCTATTGTTAAACATACCCTTAGTCACCACGACTCTCAGCTTGAGGTCCAGAGTGAAGTGGGTAAAGGAAGTCAGTTCTCTTTTGTGCTTCCTAAACGATTCATAGTGCGAGGTGAAGTTGCTTGATTAGAACCCTACTGCTGATAAGTGCGTTGCTATGTTCGGCCTTTGCTCGGGCAGAAGAGAACCTGCCTAGATATGACAAATACAGCGGTCTAAGCGGTAATATCTCGTCAATAGGTTCAGACTCTTTAGCTGGGATTATGACATCTTGGGCTGAGGAGTTTTCTGCTATTTACCCAAGTGTAAATGTTCAAGTGCATGCAGCGGGTAGTTCCACAGCGGTTCCTGCTTTGACAGAGGGTACTGCTCAGTTCGGCCCTATGAGCCGAGAGATGCAACCAAGTGAAATTGCTGCGTTTGAAAAAGAATACGGGTATGAGCCTACTGCATTAGTGGTTGCTTTAGATGCCCTAGGTATCTTCGTTCATCAAGATAACCCTATTCAAGGTCTAAATTTTGTGCAGTTGGATGCCATCTTCTCTGCCACCCATTTTTGTGGTTCTGAGCAGAACATTCAGAACTGGAGCGAGCTTGGGGTCACTCAGCCATGGGGAAGACTGAAGATACAAAAGTTTGGGCGCAACTCAGTGTCAGGTACTCATGGTGTATTTAAAAGCAAGGTTCTATGTGGCGGTGACTTTAGCAACTCAGTAAATGAGATGTTGGGTGCTTCTTCAGTTGTACAGGCAGTGGCATCGACGCCCTCGACAATCGGCTATTCGGGTGTGGTCTCAGGTGTGGTAGGTGCGCGACTGGTGGCGCTAGATGACTACGGTGAGGACTATAAACTCCCAACTCGAGGCAATATTATCAGCGGTAAGTACCCTTTGAGTCGAAAGCTCTATCTGTACGTGAACAAGCCGCCGAATCGTTCTCTATCACGACGTGAAAGAGAGTTTATCCGCTTTATCTATTCTCGAGAGGGGCAAGAAGCGGTGAGTCGCAGTGGCTACATATCAGTTTCCACTCAGCTTGCAAAACAAGAACTCGCGAAAGTCGGCCTCAAACTATAAAACAAAAGGCAGCCAGGCTGCCTTTTTGCTAGTCGCTGTATTCCATTAGGTGTTCAAAATTGAACTCTAGTGGCCACTCCACTGAGCCCCAGTAGTTTCGCTCTTGATCAAGGTCGGTGATCAGTAGACGGTTTTGTTCAAGCTGCTCTAGGTCTTTGTGTTTTAACTTCCATCCACTGTCGGTGATACATAGCTTCCAAAGCCCTGGATCTGAGTCATTTCTGGAGACATTGAGTGTAACCGAGAGTCGCAGAATCTTTATCAGGTTTAAGACCTGCTCTTCGGTGTAGAGGCTAAAGTCAGGCAACTCAGCTAGCTTTAATGTCTTGCGATGGAATCTGGCTAAGGTGGCGATCAGTTTCTTCTGCTCACTGTTGAATCCAGGCATATTGGTATTTTGTAGCAGGTAAAAGCTGTGCCTGTGGTAGCCAGTGTAGTTAATACTCAGCCCGACCTCATGCAGCAGAGCTGCCCAATTTAGCAATTTTGTCACTTCACTGTTTTTACCGAGCTTGAGCTCTTTGCCTATTTGCTTGATAAAGTGAGAGGAAAACAGCTTAACGCGATTTGCCTGTTCAACATCAATATGGTGACGAGCGGCTAGGTTTTCTGCTGTACGCATACGGATATCTGAATGGGCGAAGCGTGATTCAACCTCATACATTACCCCTTCGCGCAGTGCGCTTGGAGAGAAGTGAAGCTCCTTGATATTTAATCCGCTCATGATTGCTTGCAAGATAGCGACGCCAGGAGCAAGCACGGATAGGCGCTGTTCAAGAATGCCCTTGATGGCGATCTTATCGACCTTCTTAAACTCCATCAAATGCTGGACTAATTTCTTCAGACGCTTTTGAGTGATGATGCCATCCTCATAGCCTAATGCCAGCATACACAAATGGATCGCTTTCACAGTGCCGGAAGAACCTAGAGCCAGTTCCCAACCATGGGCCTGATATTGCTTTGTAAGGGACTCAAGCTCAGAGCGTGCCGCTAGATAGGCCTTGGTGAAGTTCTTGTTGCTAAGCTTGTCGTCACTAAAATAACGCTTGGCATAGCTGACACAGCCCATTTGCTTGCTGTTCACCAGCTTAGGCTCGAATCCAGTGCCTATGATCATCTCGGTACTACCACCACCGATATCGATAACAAGCTTGGTTTTCGAGACAGGTTGAGTGTGAGCAACGCCTGTATAGATCAGACGTGCCTCTTCCTCCCCAGGGATGATTTCAATGGGGTAGGGAAGAACATTTCGAGCGCGCTCTAGAAAGATTCGAGCGTTCTTAGCCACCCTTAATGTATGGGTCGCTACGATACGCACGTTTTCAGCATCGATCCCCTCTAGGCGCTCAGCAAACATCTGCAAACAGTCTAAACCACGCTGCATGGCGGCATTGTTGAGATTGTTTTGTGAATCAAGCCCACTCGCGAGTTTGACCCTCTGCTTATGACGACTCACGATCTGCAAATCCTGACCGACAACCTTAGCTACTACCATGTGGAAGCTGTTAGAGCCAAGGTCGATAGCCGCAATGTTTTTCTCTCCAGGCTGATCAGTTTGCATGTTTTGGGGATGCTTGAGTTCGTTGTTCACTCAACTTTCTCGCTTTTTTCTCTGTCTGCTTGATGTAGTCATAGGTGGCGATTTGAGAGCGAACTTTACGGCGATTACCTCGCGAAACGTATCTGTTCGACATCTCCTTATCTATCCATCTCGCTTTAACTGTATCAGTAAACTGTAGCTCTATGATTTCGATAACGCGCTTTTTCAAGCGTGGGTCGTTGATAGGAGAGGCGACCTCGATGCGGTGTTCAATATTTCGAGTCATCCAATCTGCCGACGAGATAAACACATTAGGATCGCCATTGTTTTCAGTAATTAGGACTCTTGGATGTTCGAGGAAGCGATCCACTACACTGATGATCTTTATGTTTTCACTTATGCCTTTTACACCAGGAACCAAGGAGCACATTCCTCGGATGATCATGCGAATATGAACGCCAGCATTGTTGGCTTGATACAGTTTATTGATAAGCCCCTTGTCCACTAGATTGTTTACCTTGAGAGTAATTCCAGACTTCAGACCTGCTTGTGCATTCTCGATTTCAGTATCAATCAAGCGATAGAGACGCTTGCGAGAGTTGCGAGGAGAGACAATAAGCTGGTGGAAGTTTACAGGACGATAAGGGTTTTCAATGTACCCAAACACGCTTCGAACCTCATCGGTGATCTCTGGTTTAGCGGTTAGAAGCGAGAAGTCGGTATAGATACGTGCATTTTTTTCATGAAAGTTGCCGGTTCCGATATGAGCATAACGAACTACTTCATCATTCTCACGACGGCTGATAAGTAGCAGTTTTGCATGGATCTTCAGACCCGGTGCGCCAAATATAACGTGAACGCCTGCATCGGTTAATCGTTTGGACCATGAAATATTTGCTTCTTCATCGAAGCGTGCTTGAAGCTCAACGACTACGGTTACGTTCTTACCGTTATTTACCGCATCGATAAGAGAGTTCATCAATTTAGAGTCTTTCGCTACTCGATAGATGTTGATCTTTATGCTGATGACCTTGGGATCAAACGATGCCTGACGCACCAACTCTGAGACATGATCAAAGGTGTGATACGGGTAGTAGAGCAGGATATCTTCAGCTCGGATAGCATCGAAGCTGTTGTCGTAGTTCTCGAATGCGGCCGATTTTATCGGTGGAAGGGGCTTATTCTCTAAATACTCTCGACCGACATTTGGGAAGGCAATGAAGTCTTTGAAGTTATGGTAGCGACCACCAGGGATCAAGCTGTCATAGTTAGAGATAGCCAGCTTTCCACACAGGAAGTCCAGCATCTCTTTCGGCATTTCACGCTCATAGACAAAACGCACCGGCATAGCGGAGAGACGCTGACTTAGACCATCTGACATCTGCTCCAGTAGGCTATGCTCCACCTCATGGCTCAGGTCATATTCAGCATCACGGGTCATCTTCATTGAGTAGCAATTGATCTCATCGAACTCGAAAAAGCCACGGAAGATGTCTTCAAGGCAATGTCGGATAACATTATCCAACAATATGATGGTCTTACGGCGCTTGCCTTTTTGTTCTGGAACCATCACGAATCGGGGTAGATGGTCGGTCGGGATCTCGATCAGTACGTACTGAGGTTGCTCATCTTTGATCAACTCTACGCTCAAATAGGCATATTCATCTTTTAGAAAATCGAGAACATTGATATCTTCATGCATCACGATCGGAGTGATATGTGGAAGCACCTCTTTTCTAAAGAATTTTTTAAGCCATGCTTGCTGAGTTTCATTGATTTGCGTTTCGTTGACGAGGAAAATACGTCGTCTTGCCATCTCTAGAAGCAGTTCGTTGTAGAGTTCATCGAAGCGCTGATTGAGTTTGATGGCCTTGCTCTGCATCTTGCTGAGTAGGTGTTTGGAGTTGTCGTTACGTCCCTGTTCTTGTTTGATAAGAATTCGACGTTTTACATCGGCGAACCGAACCTTATAAAACTCATCCAAGTTATTAGAGAAAATACCTAGAAAGCGGATTCTTTCGATCAAGGGTACGGACTTATCGGCCGCTTCTTGGAGCACTCGTTCATTAAAAGAAAGCCAGCTAAGTTCTTTTTCTACATACAGTTTTTCAGTGCTCATCTTGTCTACCGTTTTCTAGTTGCTAAGCAAGTCTAGTGCTAAAATTGGGTGGCGAATTGTATTGCGTTAAGATGTCACTCCAATGACAATGTATGGATGCTTTGTTACAGAATGCTAATTGTTTCAATGGTTTATTAGTGGTTTTGCATATCAATAATTTGCCAGTTGTCATTTAGGTGTCAAACGCCTCTGTTAGGCTCGTTCGGTTCAGATAAAAACAATTTCAACAATAAGGCCCCTCAATTGCTACAAGAGACCAATAGAGTCCGACTACTCAAAGATAAAGCGATAACTGCAGTGGTTAAAGCCAGTGGCTTGGGTCTATTGGTTGGATTGCTTGGGATCTTTTTCTACTTTATCTCAGAAACCTTGCCGATTTTTAGTACTCCATCGCATAACTCTATTCAGGTGACCTTGCCTGTGAGCAGCGATGATATTGCTGATGCCAGTATAGACAGCACAGGTGAAAACCTAGTACTCGTGACCAAGCGTGGGGCTATCCAGTATTTCACCATTAAACAGGGCAGCCTCAACCTTATCAATCGTGCTCGACTCAATCGTGAACCTGTGGCTATCGCTAAGTCGGGTCTTCGCTCTTGGATTGCAACTATAGATAAGCACGGTGCGCTGGAAGTGGTGATGCCGGAGTTTATCGTTTCTCACTCTCAAACCGGCAAGAACTACACGCCTAATCTAAGGGTTGAGAGTACTCTTTCTAAGTTAAGCTTTGCTGACAATGGTTTTGTTACACGAAACTTTGTGTTCGCTAAACAGAGTGAACAATCAGTCTTTGTTCGCACCGATGATAGCAGGGTAGAGGTGCTCAGTTACTGGCTTGATAGTGCAGGACTGCCACAACATAAGATCCAAACCGTCGCCAAGGATTTTCGAAACATTCACCATGCACAGGTATCCAGCGATGGTCGCTTCTTGATTGTGCTGGATGACAAACAGTTACACCTGTTCAGCCGCGCCCGTATGGACTCCAATTTCGAAGAGAAGAATTACTCAGGTAATCTGTCAGCTAAACATCTTTCTAAGTCCTTTATGCTGCTTAGTGGTGAGCGCGGAGCCGTTACCTATAACTCGGACAATCAGGTTGAACTGTGGTTTATGGTGGTAAATGACGGACGTCGTTTAACCAATACTCAGAAATTTCAGTTGGATTCACCGCCTAGGCACCTAATACCGCAGCATACCTCAAAGGGGTTTTGGACGGTTGAAGACAACGGCACCCATACCTTGTTTTATTCCACTCGCGAAGAGCCTGTATTGCAGTTTAAGTCTGCCTTTGGTGGTGTCGCGATAAGCGTACTGTCTGAGAACGATGAATACTTGATGAGTATCTCCGGCAATAAGGCTGTAATCACTCATGTGGAAACACCGCATCAGCAGGTATCATTAAAAGGCCTGACCCAGAAGATCCAGTATGAAGGGTATGCCGAGCCAGACTATGTATGGCAAACCTCAGCCGCTACAGAGGATGTGGAGCCTAAATTTAGTTTGACGCCTTTGGTGTTTGGCACATTGAAAGCCGCCACCTATGCCATGCTCTTTTCTATTCCAATTGCGGTGTTTGGTGCAGTTTATACCGCCTTTTTTATGTCCGCACGAATGAGAGGCTTGATTAAGCCGACCATAGAATTGATGGAGGCATTACCGACTTTAGTCATCGGTTTCGTAGCGGCGATTTGGTTAGCTCCATTTATGGAGAAGAATCTGTTTGGCTTCTTCCTCTGTTTATTAGCCTTACCTATGGTGGCACTGCTTAGTGGTGGGCTCTGGTCTGCCATTCCTAGAAGCTATACCAGAAAGGTTCCACGTGGATTACACCTGCTGTCGTTGTTGCCTATTCTTTTGGTAGTGGTGTGGGGAGTATTCCAGACAGCACCTTACCTAGAAAAGATCTGGTTTAATGACGGGCTGATTATTTATCTTGCGGATCATGGTTGGGATTATCAGCAGAGAAACTCTCTGATCGTGGGAATGGCGATGGGCTTTGCGGTAATTCCGACTATTTTCACCATAGCTGAAGACGCCATATTTTCTGTTCCTAAACACCTCTCGGAAGGGTCTCTCGCTCTCGGCGCGACTGAATGGCAGACCCTAACTCGTGTAGTTCTTCTTACCGCAAGTCCAGGTATCATCTCTGCGATCATGCTAGGTATGGGACGCGCGGTAGGTGAGACTATGATAGTGCTTACTGTGACCGGCAATACTCCATTAACCGATTGGAATGTATTTGAAGGCCTGCGCTCTTTAACCGCTACCATAGCCACAGAACTACCTGAGTCTAAAGTGGGAAGCTCTCACTATCGCTTGTTGTTCCTTTCGGCTCTGGTTCTTTTCCTATTCACCTTTATCGTAAACAGCGTGGCAGAGAGTGTTCGTCAGCGCTTGCGCGATAAGTATCGTTCTCTGTAAGGGTTAGCTGTGATTAAGTGGATTCAATCAGGGAAACCCTGGATATGGCTAACCTCTTTGGCGGTAACGACCAGTATCTTGTTGGTGCTGGGGATACTGCTGTTTATTGGTTGGAATGGCCTTAACCATTTTTGGACCCAGCCCGTCTATCAATGGCAGAACCAGCAAGGTAGAACTTTAGTTGGCGAGATATTCCAAAGGCAGCAGATAGACTGGGAACAGCTCTCTGCTGAGCAACAATCTCAAGTACCGATGGAACTCCGCAGTGAGTTAGAGTCACAGCGAGTACCGACTATTGAGCGCCTGATTATCAAGGTTGCCAATCGAGATGTGTATGGACACGACTTTATCTCTACCTACACCTATTTGTGGCCGGAACCAGAGCAACCTGAAGATATTCTAGTTTTAGATAGGGTTAAGTCTGGGCAGTTTATTGGTAGAGCCATAGCTTTGACACAAGAAGGTCAGCGTCATACCGACGATTTGCCTGATCGCATCAAGCAAGCGGTCGATGATGCCAATGAGATACGAGCTGAGATCAACTCTATAGTAAACGACAAGGTTGAGCCCCTTTCATGGCAGCTTCAGAGTAATCGTGAGCAGATCACGGCTCTTATCCAAAGCGGTGAACAGCAGGGCAGGCTTAAGATCCTCACTGACCGCAGACAGCAGTTAAACGATAGCCGAAATGAAGCCGAAGCTCGGGTAGAGCAACTGCAGGAAATCCTGAGTCGTCAGAGTGTATGGATGCGAGATATGCATGGCCATTCTCACCTGATTAAGATGAATCAGATCTTGGATGCGTGGTATCCAAATGCGATGAGTACCGGTGACAAGCTTAAGCATTGGTTCTCCTCTCTGTGGAACTTTATTGTCGATGATCCGAGAGAGTCCAACTCTGAGGGAGGGGTATTTCCAGCTATTTTTGGTACGGTACTCTTGGTGTTATTGATGTCGGTAGCGGTAATGCCATTGGGTGTATTGGCTGGGGTCTATTTACATGAGTATGCGCAGAATAACTGGTTGACTCGTTTGGTTCGGATTACGGTGAATAACCTCGCTGGTGTACCCTCCATTGTATACGGTGTATTTGGTCTGGGTTTCTTTGTGTACAGTGTGGGTGGCACCATAGATGAGCTGTTCTATTCCGATGCTCTGCCTGCGCCAACCTTTGGCACGCCTGGCTTGCTCTGGGCATCCCTCACACTAGCTATGTTGACTTTGCCGGTGGTTATCGTGACCATTGAAGACGGTTTATCACGTATTCCACAATCGGTAAGGCATGGTTCTTTTGCGCTAGGGGCAACTAAATCTGAAACCTTGCTTCGGGTTGTTTTACCTATGGCTATGCCAGCGGTACTAACTGCATTGATACTCGCGGTCGCGCGCGCTGCTGGTGAGGTGGCACCACTGATGCTGGTGGGCGTAGTAAAACTGGCCCCGAGCTTGCCAATCGATGGTCAGTTCCCATATATCCATCTTGAACGTAAATTCATGCATCTAGGCTTTCATATCTATGATGTGGGTTTCCAGACCTCGAATCTAGAGGCAGCCAAGTCATTGGTTTATGCAACCTCTATGCTTTTAGTCACGGTAATAATAGGATTAAACTTGATCGCAATACGTATTCGTAATTCGCTACGCGAAAGCTTCCGCAACCTAGGATTTGATGAGCATGTTTTCTGATACCTCTTCTTTTAAGCTGTTGAAACCGCTGGATGTTAAAAATCTAGCCGCAGATAAAACGGCTATCGAGATAGACAAGCTCAACCTCTATTACGGGCAGAAGCAGGCGTTGCACGATATCTCTATGCGTATCCCTAAGGGCAAGGTAACGGCCTTTATTGGTCCTTCTGGCTGTGGTAAATCCACCATTATGCGCTCGATTAATCGTATGAATGACCTTATTGAAGGATGCAAGATCACCGGTAATATCCGACTGCACGGTCACGACGTGTATGCTCCTGAGGTCGATGTATCAGCACTTCGTCGCAGGGTAGGTATGGTATTTCAAAAGCCTAATCCATTTCCGAAAACCGTGTATGAGAACGTGATCTATGGACTGCGTTTACAGGGAGTCAAGAATAGCCGTGTGCTGGATGATTGTTGTGAACGTTCCCTTCGTGGCGCAGGTCTGTGGGATGAAGTGAAGAATCGTCTGCATGAGAGCGCATTTAGTTTGTCGGCAGGGCAGCAGCAACGCCTTGTGGTGGCAAGGGCGATAGCCATTGAGCCTGAGGTGCTTCTTCTAGATGAGCCGACCTCGACGCTGGATCCTATCTCGACTCTTACCATAGAAGAGCTTATCAACGAGCTGAAGACTCGCTATACGGTTGTGATAGTTACTCACAACATGCAACAAGCAGCGCGTGTTAGTGACTATACCGCATTCGTGCACATGGGTAAGATCGTAGAATATAGAGATACCGACTCTATGTTCACATCACCTAAAATGAAACAGACTGAAGATTATATTACTGGTCGAATCGGCTAGGGAGCAGACTAAATTGATGCACACAGGTCGCCACATATCGGGGCAGTATAACGTTGAACTTGAGGCTATTCGAAGCCATGTACTTACCATGGGCGGCTTGGTTGAACAACAGCTCGCCTTTGCACTGCGCTCGCTGGTTAGGCAAGACTATGAATTGGCGAAGAAGGTAGTTGCAGAAGACCACAACGTGAACGCGATGGAAGTGGCCATCGATGAGGCTTGCACACGCATCATTGCAAGGCGTCAGCCAACCGCAGGTGACTTGCGTTTGGTGATGTCCATCATCAAGACCATTGCAGAGCTTGAGCGTATCGGTGATGTGGCCTCGCGTCTTGCTAAGACCTCTCTCGAGCACAAAAACGTAGACCCAAGATATCAAACTTCTCTCGAGCCACTTTGTCGCTTAGCTATCGATATGCTTCATCAGGTTTTAGATGCGTTCGCGCGTATGGATCTGCAATCGGCAGCCAATGTATATGAGATGGATGAGAAGGTGGATAAAGAGTATCAATCCATCATCAAACAGCTAACACAGTTTATGACCGATGAGGTGCAATCCATACCGGCCATCTTAGAAGTGATGTGGTCAGCCAGAGCCATCGAGCGTGTGGGCGACCGTTGTCAGAATATCTGTGAATACATTATCTATGCGGTGAAGGGTAAAGACGTTCGCCATAGAGATGAAGAAGAGATCTACAAATACAGGGCTAGCTAAGCTGGTCTAGTACTTCTCGCACCTTAGCAATAGAATCAAACTGGGTGACAGGAACCTTGCTGTCATCCACATCATCTGCACCCATTTGCGCCTTGTCGGCTTTGAAGGTCATTAAGCTATCGCGCACTCCCTTGCCAGATAGGTGTATTTCGTGAAGTTTGGCGGTTTGAATAAGCATTTTCGTGTTGCTTACATTCACGCCTGCACCTGCCATCAGAGATATTCGACCATCGGCTTGCTGATTAAGCTCGCTTAGCATACTCACACCCAGTTCAGCGCTCTGCTCTAGGCCTGAAGTTAGAATGCGCTCACAGCCAAGATGGATAACTTCTTCTAGCGCCGTTTTAGGCTCACGACATAGATCGAATGCGCGATGGAAGGTAACCCCCATGCCATCCGCTCTATCGATCAGCTTGCGACAGCTTTCAGTATCGATATCACCGTTGGTTTTAAGAATACCTATCACTATGCCGTCTAGACCCGCAAGCTTGGCAGCTTCAACGTCATTCAACATGATATCGAGCTCTTGTTGGTTAAACAGGAAGTCTCCCTGTCTTGGGCGAATCATGGCATAGACAGGTATCGAGCTTTGCTTAGCGGCTTCTTTCATAAACCCGAATGATGGGGTTAGGCCACCGAGTGCGAGAGAGCTACACAGTTCAATTCGGGTCGCACCGGCTGAGATAGCGGTCGAGAGTGACTCAATATTGTCGATACAGACTTCAAGTTCAAAAGACATAGCAAACTCACTGTTTTTAAAACAAAAAAAGCAGGTTGGCTCAAAGCCAACCTGCTCTCATATTAACACAAGGTTAATCTTATTTGCTTAGGTCTTCAGCGTGCTCAGAAAGGAATGCAGCTACGCCTGTAGGAGATGCGTCCATACCTGCTTTACCTTCTTCCCATTGTGCTGGGCAAACTTCACCATTCTTCTGGTGGAAGTTTAGAGCGTCAACCATGCGTAGCATTTCGTCGATGTTACGGCCTAGTGGTAGGTCGTTAACTACTTGGTGACGTACAAGGCCGTCTTCGTCAATTAGGAAAGAACCACGGAAAGCAACGCCCGCTTCTGGGTGCTCAACGTCGTATGCTTTACAGATTTCGTGCTTAACGTCAGCGATTAGTGGGTACTTAACTTGACCGATGCCGCCGTCTTCAACAGCAGTGTTACGCCATGCGTTGTGAGAGAATTGAGAGTCGATAGAAACACCGATTACTTCAACGCCTTTGTCTTGGAAATCTTGGAAACGGTTGTCAAAAGCGATTAGCTCTGAAGGACAAACGAATGTGAAGTCTAGTGGATAGAAGAAAACTACTGCTTTCTTGCCTTTAGTGAATTCAGCAAAGTTGAAGTTTTCAACGATCTCGCCGTTACCTAGTACCGCTGCAGCTGTGAAATCTGGTGCTTGACGACCTACTAATACCATGGTTTTGCTCCTAGTAAATTATTGTTACGCCTACAGTTTTAGGCTTAATCCGTGTTTGAACGAGACAAACTATAATACAGAATATACTATAGAAAAAAGCGAAATAAATAGATTAATACAATCGAAAAAAGCGATGTTTAAACTTTGTTATCTATCGCACATTTTGATTGTAAATTAATGTTCTTTTTTGACCGGAATTTGAATTATTTATGAACAAATGGCCAAGCCTTAAGCAGTTGCATTATCTGATCACCCTGCATGAGACGCGTCACTTTGGAGAGGCGGCTCAGCAGTGCTTTGTGAGTCAATCAACCTTGAGTAAAGGGATCCAGAATCTGGAGGAACAATTTGGTTGTCCTCTATATGAGAAGAAAGATAAAAAGAGCACCCTAGTCTTTACCCCTGTCGGAGAGATGGTGGTAAAACAAGGAAGGGAACTGCTCACTAAGAGCCAAGACTTAATGGAGCTTGGTCATCTCGCTTGTGGTGGTTTAATGCAGGGGCAGCTCAGACTTGGCGCTATACCAACCATCGCCCCATTTCTTCTGAGCAGTCTAGTGCGAGAGGTGAATGAGCAGTTCTCTGATCTAACGCTTTTACTTCGCGAAGATACAACTCAAAACCTGCTGAGTGCACTGCAAGATGGTCAACTAGATGTCTTGGTATTAGCTTTGCCGGTAGAAATAGGCTCACTAGCCAGTCGCTCAGTTGGGCAAGATCAGTTCCGTATGGTGATAAGTAAAGAGCAGGCGAAGAATATCAAGACGCCACTTCACTATGAAGACCTGCCAGATGAGTCAGTGTTCCTTTTGGAAAAAGAGCACTGTTTAACCGAGCATGCAGTATCAGCGTGTAACCTCACAGAAAAGAGTAAGATCAACCCGTTTACCGCAACCAGCCTACATACATTAGTTCAGATGGTAGCGAATGGATTGGGCACTACCTTTATCCCACAGATGGCAATTGACCATGGGCTTTTGGCTAATCACGACCTTGAGATTGTCGATCCTCCTGGTCAGCGCGCCTATCGCAGTATTGGCTTGGTTTGGCGACCGAGTAGCTCTCGTACGGATACCTTTATGAGGCTAGGAGATCTGATTGAGGATCTTTTGAAAAAACCTTAATAAGAATAGTTTGCAATAAACTCACCGAACTAGGTTGATCCCAGTAAATTACTGGGCTTTACTCTATTAAGAGTGGTGTTTTTCTTGGGTCGGAATAGGAATTCCAATGACAAACAAGGAGAGCACATAGAGTTAGCCAGGAGTGAGGCTAGTCATGCAAAAACATCAGTTCGACCAATGGATTCATGCTGATATCGAAAGGCACACGGTCGTGCCAAAAGTCTTCGTTATCGGGTGCGCTGATCTTTCGTCCTATCAACTTGCCGTTGAGTTCAAACACAAGCTAGAGCCAATTCGAGAGAATGGTGAGCCAGTTTCTTATGCTTCGCTAGAGCTAGTGAAAGAAGAGTTGGTTCGTCTCGGTTTAGAGAGTGCTTATCTGAGATTACACAACGCTTACGACGAATGTGGCGCGTTGGATGGAAAGCTTTATCACGATATAGAGCTATCTCTGAAAAGCTATTAGTCCTCAGCTTGTAGTGCTGACAACAAGATTTGTTTAGTGAAACTGCTACGCAGATAAAAGCCGCGTGGCAGCGTCTTAATGCTTTTACCTGATTCCCCAAAAGCGTCGGTCAAGGCTTTGCTGTTGGCTGCCTTAGGTCTTATCTGCATTACCTCACCGTGCCTTGCGCTTATCTCATGGATCCGACCTAAAACGATCATCTCCATCAATTCTTCCCAGTCGTTGCGCAGTAGTTGTTCCTGCTCTTGATTCGGCGACCATAGAAGCGGCACACCTACGTGCCTGTCACTGAGTGGGATCTCGCGCTCACCTTCAACTGGGATCCATAGAACTCGACTCAACTTTTGCCTTACATGGCACTCTTCCCATTTTAAGCCTGAGATTCCGGTTAGTGGGGCTACGCTTACAAAGGTGCTTTCAAGGGGAGCACCGCTGTGACTCAAAGGTATGGTTTTCAGTTCAATACCGAGATGAAGGAAGTCCTGCTCAGGGCGACTACCTGCCTCAGCACCAAGATGTCGTTCGATCAATTGTCCAACCCAACCCTTATCACGACGAAGATCTTTAGGTGGCGTGATACCAAGTTCTTGCGCTAATTCACCTAGGGTATAGCCGGTAAGGTGGTGCGCTCGGATGAGTAATTCTTGCTCGGTAGCGGGTGAGGGTAGGTTCAAACTTGGTTCTCTATGGTTTAGATCTGCGCTGATATTATGATCAATTTAAGGGGCTGTCACCTAGCTTTAATCTAGTTATCCACAGGTGAGGTACTTGTTATTGCCTAATTAGAAACTAATGGATAAATAAACAGGTGTTTTATATCACATTTGCGCTTGTTTTAGGGGGGTAAGTATGCCTCTTTAGATGTGTTGTGTGGATAAAGATAGAGTTGATGGATCTTTGACCGATCCAAAAGGATCAAATTTTAGGCAGATCTACTTGATGTTTTAAATGACTTTTTATGCTCTTAAGTTGCTGAAAATAAATAGTTAATTTGAATGTTAGTCTAGGCGAGATAAATTTGGGGGTGTCATAATGTCGACACCTTAATAAGATATGTGAAGTTTTCGCACAAAGTTATTCACAGATATAGTGAATAAATGGCGAGTTGCTGCTCCACTACTGTTGATAAGTGTAGTAAAACCTAAGATTTATTCAAATTTGGTTCGATTGCATCATAATTCAGCAACTTTTGAGAGGTATGGATTTGCTACCTTAGGGGATCTGTGGAAAAATCGAGTTATATAAAATTAACTGTAGAGGTTAGCCAGTGATCGATGGCGATGGTTACCGCTTAAATGTGGGAATCGTAATTTGTAATAACCACGGTCAAGTTTTTTGGGCTAAACGATACGGACAGCATTCTTGGCAATTTCCTCAAGGTGGCATAGATGATGGAGAGACTCCTGAACAAGCCATGTATCGCGAATTGTATGAAGAGGTTGGGCTAACTAAAGATGATGTAAGAATAGTGACTACCAGTCGACACTGGTTACGCTATCGCCTGCCTAAGCGGCTCGTTCGTTGGGATTCCAAGCCAGTCTGTATCGGTCAAAAGCAAAAATGGTTTTTGTTGCAACTGACCTGTGATGAATCAAAGGTCAATATGCAAAAAGGGCACTCTCCTGAGTTTGATGGATGGCGTTGGGTAAGTTATTGGTATCCAGTCAGACAAGTAGTTTCTTTCAAGCGAGACGTTTATCGTCGAGCAATGAAGGAATTCGCGTCTTTTGCTATGCCATTTAAAGACCGTAAACAAAACCGTAAACGAAAACACCGTAGAGGATAGCGAGAATGCTGAATCAACTAAGGGATATAGTTGAGCATGTATCGCGGGTAGATGATATTCATCAAGCGCTGGAAGTGCTGGTGGAAAGAACATGTCATGCCGTGAGCAGTGAGTGTTGTACTATCTACCTATCTAACCACCAAAAGCAGCGCCTTGAGTTGATGGCAACCAAGGGGCTGATTTTTTCTGGTGAAAGCCTACATGTAGGTTTTAATCAGGGCCTAGTTGGTCTTGTTTATCGAACCGCAGAACCTCTAAACCTCGCACGTGCCTCTGTACATCCAGAATATAAGTTCTTCCCACAACTTGGGGAGCAAATCTATCAAGCCTTTTTAGCCACCCCTATCGTGTATCGAAAGCGCGTACTCGGGGTCATGGTTATCCAGCAACAAGCACCAAGACAGTTTAGTGAGCAAGAAGAGTCGTTTCTGGTTACTCTAGCGGCTCAGCTTGCGGTGTTGATCGCTAGTGAGCAAAACCAGGGAAAATGGCTACTGCAACACAAACGCAGACCAGTATTGAGTGGCATTGCGGCCAGCAATGGTATTGCTATTGGTCCAATCTGGCGTGAGAGTGAGGAGCACTCTCTTTCAGAAGTGTTGCCTGCCTCAGCGGTCGATCCTGAGAAGGATAAAGAGTGGCTGCTCCTAGCCATTGAGAGTGCATTAAAAGAGTTTCGACGCCTTAGAAAGCAACTCGATAGCGACCTTAACAAAGATGCGTTGGCAATCTTCGACCTGTTTACCCACCTTCTTAACGATCCAAAACTTCGCTCTGATCTCTTGGGACAGATAGATAAAGGGGACAGTGCTGAGTGGGCACTACGTCAGGTGATTGAGCGTTTCTCTAATCACTTCGCCCGTATGAGTGATCTTTATTTGCAGCAACGAGCACAAGATGTGCGTGAGTTAGGACAGAGGCTTCTCTATTTCTTGCACAACTCTCAGGCACAGCAGATAAAACTGGCTGAGCCTATGATCTTAGTGGTCAACGAGATGACTACCACTTTGCTAGCATCCGTACCTAGAGACAAACTGCTCGGGATTGTGTCATCGCAAGGAGGGGTAAACTCCCACGCGGCCATCTTGTCTCGCGCCTTGGGAATTCCTGCGGTATTGGGCGTACAGATAGCCCAAGATATCCCATCAGATCGTGCTGTGGTACTTGATGGCTATAACGGTGAGGTCATGCCTTCACCAACCGCGGGACAGAGAAAGTACTACCGCAAGCTCCTCAATGAAGAGCTTGAGATGCGCACTAAGGTCGAGTCTACGGCGACTGAACCGGCCGTGACTAAAGATGGTGCCAATATTCAGGTAATGATGAATGCGGGCCTTGAGGTCGATGAAAACGTGGCTCTTAGCCAAGCGGTAGACGGTATTGGTCTTTATCGTACAGAGGTTTCTTTTCTATTAAAGCAGTCTTTTCCATCCGAGGATGAACAGTTTTATCACTATCGTCAGGTGTTAGTTAGGGCGAGAAGTAAACCGGTTGTGATGCGTACGCTCGATGTCGGGGGAGATAAATCTCTTCCCTATTTCCCTATGGAGGAAGAGAACCCATTTCTTGGTTGGCGTGGCATCCGATTTACTCTAGATCACCCAGACATCTTTTTGATACAGATACGTGCCATGCTAAGGGCCAGCGTGGGGTTATCGAGCAAGCTTAAGATATTGCTACCGATGATCTCTTGCGCTAAAGAACTGGATGCGTCCTTGAGGCTGTTTGAGCAAGCCTATGCTGAGATATCAGCGGCTTTTCCTCAGGTAAAAAAACCTGAGGTGGGTATCATGCTTGAGGTGCCTTCAACCATTTATCTACTCCCTGTTATAGCGGACAAGATAGACTTTGTGTCTGTGGGGACCAACGACCTGACACAATACCTATTAGCAGTGGATCGTAACAATGCTCAAGTGTCTGAACTGTATGAGGTTATGCATCCAGCTGTTATCATGGCCCTGAAGGATATCCAAACTCGATGCAGGCAAGCGAATCTCGAGGTTTCTGTTTGTGGTGAGCTAGCCGGCGATCCTTTAGGGGTGTTATTGCTACTGGGCTTGGGCTTTGATCAGTTAAGCATGAACTCGGCCAACGTCGCTAGAATCAAGCACCTGATTCGACAGACTAATTTGCAAGACCTAGAAGAATTGGCTCAACTGGCGCTAACTAAAGCGTATGCGGAAGATGTGCAGAGCCTGACCCAAAACTATCTAAAACAACAAAAACTGACCGGCTATGTAAAACCCGGCAAAGAATAATGTTAGAACTATTTTTAATCCTGCTTCTAGTAGGAAGTGTGGTCGGCGTGCTTGCCGGCCTACTTGGTATTGGTGGAGGGCTGATTATCGTGCCCTCCCTTTTATATCTATTTCCTTATTTCGGTATTCCGCAAGAGTTCGCAATGCAGATGGCATTGGCGACTTCTTTGGCATGCGTGGTATTTACTTCAGCCTCGTCGGCATTTAACCATGTGCGGGCGACTAACTTTGACCTCACTGCTGTGAAAAGTATGCTTCCAGGGGTTATTGTTGGCGGCTTTGTTGGTAGCTTCATCGCAGAGTGGGTGCCGACTGAGTACTTGCCTAGGGTGTTTGGCACAATAGTTCTCGGGCTATCGCTCCAGATGTTCATTTCGGTGCGTGGTGGCAAGAGCAAGGATATGCCGCCTGCTTTTGCAACCTTTGGCGCAGGCGGAGCTATAGGCGCGGTATCAAGCTTAGCTGGAATCGGTGGTGGTTCTTTAATGGTACCTTTCCTGAATCGTCATAGCGTTGAGATGCGTAAGGCTATTGGCTCTTCATCAATTTGTGGAGCGGTCCTGGCGATATCGGGAATGCTGGGTTTTATTTTGCACGGAACTAACGTGCAGGGCTTACCGTCCTATAGTATGGGCTTTGTTTACCTACCGGCATTGCTAGCAATATCATCATGCTCAGTGCTAACTACTCGCGTGGGTGTTAAGCTAGCCTCTAGTTTACCCACTCCAGTGCTTAAACGGTTTTTTGCTTTCTTGTTGCTATTCATTGCAATACGAATGCTGTTTAGTTGATTTACATTTATCGAGATATTATGACTCAGGAATTTATCGCTTTTCCGCACATCGATCCTGTTCTTATTGAGCTAGGGCCTATCTCCATTCGCTGGTATGGATTGATGTATCTGATTGGCTTTGCATTTGCTATGTGGCTTGCAAATCGACGCGCTGACCAAAAGGGCAGTGGTTGGAATAGAGAGCAGGTATCCGATCTCTTGTTCTTAAGCTTCCTTGGTGTGGTTGTCGGTGGCCGTGTGGGTTATGTGATCTTCTATCACTTCGATCTCTTCTTAGATAATCCACTGTATCTGTTCCAAGTCTGGACTGGTGGCATGTCTTTCCATGGCGGCCTGCTAGGTGTGATTTCAGCTATGGCAATCTATGCGTATAGAAATGGCCGTACCTTCTTCAATGTTGCTGACTTTATCGCACCTCTGATCCCGTTTGGATTGGGTATGGGGCGTCTTGGTAACTTTATGAACGATGAGCTTTGGGGACGTGTAACCGATGTGCCTTGGGCTGTACTCTTCCCAAGTGGTGGTTATCTTCCTCGCCACCCGTCTCAGCTTTACGAAGCGGTACTTGAAGGCTTAGTGCTGTTCTTCATCTTGAACTTCTTTATCAAGAAACCTCGCCCAGCTGGCGCTGTTTCTGGCTTGTTCCTTCTTGGTTACGGCAGCTTCCGCTTTATAGTAGAATACTTCCGCGAACCCGATGCGCATCTGGGTCTATTCGGTGACTGGATTTCTATGGGACAGATTCTGTCGTCTCCAATGATCTTCGCCGGTGCAATCATGATGTGGTGGGCGTACAAGTACAATAAGAAGTCGTTGCAGACGCAACCAAGTGAGGAAAAATAAGTGAAGCAGTATCTAGATCTTTGCCACCGTATTGTTGAAGAGGGGCATTGGGTTGAAAACGAGCGTACAGGCAAGCGTTGTCTGACGGTTATCAACACTGACTTAACTTATGATGTTGCGAATAACGCTTTCCCTTTGGTTACGACGCGCAAGAGCTTCTGGAAGGCAGCGGTAGCTGAATTGCTAGGCTACATTCGAGGCTATGACAATGCGACTCAGTTTCGTGAGCTAGGTACTAAGACCTGGGATGCGAATGCGAACCTTAACCAAGCTTGGCTAGACAATCCACACCGTAAGGGTGAGGACGATATGGGGCGCGTATACGGTGTTCAAGGTCGTCAATGGGCTAAGCCAGACGGTGGTCATATCGACCAACTTCGTAAGATAGTAGATGACCTGTCTCGCGGTGTAGATGACCGAGGTGAAATCCTTAACTTTTATAACCCTGGCGAATTCCACATGGGCTGTTTACGTCCTTGTATGTACAGTCATCATTTCTCACTACTGGGCGATACTTTGTATCTAAACAGCACCCAACGCTCGTGTGATGTGCCACTAGGCCTTAACTTCAATATGGTTCAGGTTTATGTGTTCCTTGCCATCATGGCGCAGATCACAGGCAAGAAACCGGGTCAGGCGTATCATAAGATAGTGAATGCACATATCTATGAAGACCAGCTAGAGCTGATGCGTGATGTTCAGCTTAAACGTGAACCGTTGGATGCACCTAAGTTCATCATCAATCCTGAGATTAAATCTCTAGAAGACCTAGAAACCTGGGTAACCCTAGATGACTTCTCCGTTGAAGGGTATGAATCTCACCCAGCGATTAAATATCCATTCTCGGTGTAAGCTACTGATTAGCTGAAACAAATTGCAATAAGTTGCGTAATAAAGCATCTGACAGGCCGATAATTTAGATATACTAAGTTATCGGCCTTCTTTATTGGGCAATTTTCAAGAGTGGTGTAAATGAGAAAAGGAAGCTCATCATTACTAGTTCTAGCCAGTGCTATACCTTTGGTGGGCAGTGCTGCGCCTATCTTAGACTCAGACAAGTACCTTGAAGGGGTATTCTCTACCGCCCTGATACTCACTGACAGTGAGATGCTTTCTTTTGGTTTTGCTAACTTTGATCCGAATGAGATTTTCGGTACTGACAACCCCAACTTTGGCGGTCAGGAGGCGGTGGATGCTCGTAAAAAGATAAGAGGGACTTCACTGCCTATATCATTCCTGTTTGAAAACGACGAGAATAACTGGCTACATAGACTTAAGCTTCGAGCCGCTTATATGGAGCTCAGTCGGGATATTAACTATCAAGCCATAGATGAACTCAATTTAGACTGGGAGTCTGATAAAACGACCGATCAAGTGTGGTCGGGCTATGCTGAATATGCGCTGGGATATCAGCTCTCTGAGGGGTGGCAGTTCTTCGTTGGATCAGGTTTGCACCTAATGCATTATCGAAATCGATTTACGGCCAATAGCCCACTCAAAGGTTTGATAGAAGAGAACAACATCGACTCTGTGATCAATGGCTCTTCTAATATCTGGATTGCTGAGCCTCAGGCAGATCTCATCTACACCAAAGATATGGGCCCAGGGGAGATAAAGTTTAATACCGAATATCACTATTTCTGGGGGCGTAGCTACGGAGGGAGTATTGATACTTCCAACGCAACCCCAGAAGGGTGGCGATTTATGAATAGCCTGCAGTACAAGTATCACCTTAAGCCATGGGGGGATAGAAAGCAGGACTTCTTGGTACGCTTTAGACGAATCGATGTGGGTGGTGACTTAAGAGACCCGGTGGGGGCGACTCACTACAACGAGTACGCCTTTGGTTGGGTCGTCGATACCAGTGACTATTCTTCTGTCATCTATAACGTAGGTATAGGGATAAACATCAACTATGGTAGCTCACTCAAGGGTGGCTCATTGGTGTTCTTTTATAACGAATAATAAAAAAGCCCAACTCATAGAGTTGGGCTTTTTCGTATGCGATGGAATAGCTTATTAGCTAGTTAGGGCAATGATAGCACCCGGCATGAAAATGAATACTGCCAAAAGGTAACCTGCAACCACACCCTTGTTTTTCAGCGCCATGCTTGAAATCCAGTCTGCACCCTTCAAAGGAAGGTCACGTAGTATTGGGATACCAAAGATTAGCAGTGTCGCTGAGATGTTGAATACTAAGTGAACCAGAGCGATTTGCAAAGCAAATGCTGCATATTCACCAGTAACTGCTGTCGCTGCTAGAAGTGCAGTGATACAAGTACCGATGTTTGCACCTAGTGTAAATGGGTATACGTCCTTAACCTTAAGCACGCCCGAACCTACTAGTGGAACCATTAGGCTGGTGGTAGTTGAAGAAGACTGAACCAGTACAGTTACTACAGAGCCAGAGAAGATACCGTGTAGTGGACCACGACCGATAGCGTTCTTTAGGATATCACGTGCACGGCCAACCATTAGGCTCTTCATCAGCTTACCCATTACTGTGATAGAGATGATAATGGTTGCGATACCAAGGATAATCATGCTCACACCAGCAACGATTGGCCCAAGTGCCATTAGAGGATCTTGAACCACACCGATCAGTGGCTTAGTAAGAGGTTTGATGAAGTTCAGGCCGCCCATGTCTAGGTCGCCAGTTGTCATCAGTGGAGCTACAAGCCACGCAGAGATCTTACCAAAGATGCCGAACATCATTTCTAGCGGTAGGAAGATAAGTACGGCTAGTAGGTTAAAGAAGTCGTGTACCGTCGCACTTGCGAATGCGCGTTTGAACTCTTCTTTACAACGAAGGTGACCTAGGCTCACAAGAGTGTTGGTAACTGTAGTACCAATATTTGCACCCATAACCATAGGGATAGCGATCTGTACTGGCAGACCACCGGCAACTAGGCCAACGATAATAGAGGTAACAGTACTCGAAGATTGAATTAGAGCCGTTGCCACCAGACCGATCATCAGACCCGCAACTGGATGTGAAGCAAATTCAAAAAGAGACTTAGCGTGTTCACCAGAGGCAAGCTTAAAACCGCTACCTACCATTGAAACAGAAACAAGCAAAAGGTACAGCATGAAAGCTAGGTTAGCCCAACGCAGGTAAGTCGATTTGCTCGCTCCTGCAGTTGCTACTGATGATGCTTGGTTATTCATGAGTTTTCTCCGACCTTTGATTAGGCGATTAATTAACTGTCTTAACTGTCGGCGAGTTTAGAGAACTAATATTTCAGTTATATTACAAACTGTAAAAAAGCAGCCCTTTTTTCATACGCCTCAGGTAAACGTTTGCTTTTCTTGTATTTGTATTTAAGTTATTGTTTTTAAATGATTTATTAATTTGGTCTTCGTTCTGTTAATCATGATTTTGTTCGTTTTTTTACCGTAATATTGATCTCCGTCCGATTTATTTATGACAGCAATGTCATTTTGAGTTAAATTTGCTTCGGTATTTTCGATATGTATGGCGTAATACATTGAATTTTATATAGGTAAGGTGATTTGAATGTCCCATCTTAATTACAACCATCTTTATTATTTCTGGATGGTGTGCAAACAGGGCTCTCTAACTAAGGCCGCCGATGCTCTTTTCTTAACCCCACAAACTGTGACGGGGCAGATCAAAGCGCTGGAACAGAGGCTAAACGGGAAACTGACTAAGAGAAACGGTCGTACAGTTGAGCCTACTGAACTGGGACAACTAGTATTCAAGTACGCTGATCGTATGTTTGACCTTAGCTATGAGATGCTGGATATCGTCAATTATAGTCAGCGCGCCAACCTTTTGTTTGAAGTTGGTGTTGCGGATGCTTTATCTAAGCGATTGGTGAGCCAGATACTCTCTACCACTATCCCAGAGGACGGTAATATTCATCTTCGATGCTTTGAGGCTACCCACGAACTCTTGCTAGAGCGATTGTCTCAGCACAAGTTGGATATGATCCTCTCTGACTGTCCTATCGACTCATCACAAAATGCCGGTCTATATAGTAAGAAGCTTGGGGAGTGCAGTATGAGTTTTTACTCGGCTACTCCAGTATCGAAGAAAACCTTCTTGAACAATATTGATAAGTACAAGCTACTTATTCCTGGTTCACGCACCTCTATGGGACGTAAGGTTGTTGAGTGGTGTGATAGACAGGGTTATCAGCCAAATATTCTAGGTGAGTTTGATGATGTAGCGCTGATGAAGGCGTTTGCGGACGCGCATCCTGAGACGGTGTTTATTGCGCCAACTAGCTACCCATCGCAATACAATGTGCTGGCTGAGTTCTCGCATATTGCCAATATTGAAGACCTTAAAGAAGAGTATTTCGTCATCTTTGCTGAACGAATGATCCAGCACCCTGCGGTAAAAAGCGTCTGTGACGCGGATTTCTCACATTTATTCCATTAAACCGTTTGAGCTTGGTTTTAGTTAGGTTAATCTGAGCCGAATTATGACTTTAGGAATAAGTATGAACCTGGAAGCTATGGAGCGTAATTCGGCTCAAGCGGTGACCTTGCTCAAGGCTATGGCTAATGAGCGTCGCCTACATATTCTTTGTATGCTGCACGAGACTGAGTTGTCAGTAGGGGAGCTTTGTCAGAAGTTGAGCTTGAGCCAGTCGGCGCTCTCTCAGCACTTGGCTTGGCTTCGTCGTGATGAACTGGTGACTACGCGCAAAGAGGCGCAAACCGTCTACTATTCGCTAAAGAGTGTAGAGGTGAAGAACATGATACACCTGTTGCATCAGATGTATTGCGAAGAAAAAGTCTGAATTTCAGATACAAAAAAACCGGCGAAAGCCGGTTTTTTTAATCAATCGAAGCGCTAAATTAAAGAGCTTTGATTGCAGACGCGAAGCGTGCTTTATGGCGAGCAGCTTTATTCTTGTGAATAAGGCCTTTAGTTGCCATGCGATCTAGAAGCGGAGTAACTGCAGCGAATGCAGCTGTTGCAGCTTCTTTGTCACCAGCTTCGATAGCTGCGATAGTTTTTTTCATGTAAGTGCGCATCATAGAACGACGGCTAGCGTTGTGCTGGCGACGTTTCTCAGCTTGGATAGCGCGTTTCTTAGCAGATTTGCTGTTTGCCAAGGGTCTAACTCCCAAAACTTATTCGGTACAATATTAAGGCCGTGAAGAGTGCCTGTTTGCTAACCGAAAGTCAATAAATTTGTGTGAAAACCCGCCTAAATCAAACAAATTTTGTTTAGAAAGGTGAACACGGTTAAGATGGCGGGGATTCTAACAGCATTTTTTGGCTATGGCTATATCTATATCCATGTCGATATGCAGATGAATGATGGCCCGATACGAAAACCCGTGTCGGGCTTATTTTGTGTCATATTTGTAGCGCGTTTCAAGCTAATAAAATAAGGAAAGTTGTGTGAGTAAAGGCTTACTTAAGTCTGGTGCAATCGTCAGTGCAATGACGCTGATCTCGCGAGTTTTAGGCTTGGTGCGTGATGTGGTGGTGGCAAACCTAATGGGCGCGGGTGCTAGCGCCGACGTATTCTTCTTTGCCAATAAAATCCCAAATTTCTTGAGACGCCTATTTGCAGAGGGCGCCTTTTCTCAGGCCTTTGTCCCAGTTCTCACTGAATATCATGCCAAAGATGACATGGACCAGACTCGGCAGTTAATAGCGCGAGTATCGGGTACCTTGGGCGTTATCGTAACTATTGTTACCTTGCTCGGCGTTATTGGCTCAGGCGTGGTGACTGCCATATTTGGTACCGGCTGGTTTATCGACTGGCTCAATGATGGACCATCGGCTCCCAAATTTGAGATGGCGAGCCTGATGCTGAAGATAACCTTTCCTTATCTTTGGTTTATCACCTTCGTTGCTCTTGCCGGTTCGGTGCTAAATACTCTAGGTAAATTTGCAGTCTCCTCATTTACCCCTGTATTTCTTAACGTCATGCTGATCTTTTCAGCCCTGACTATATCTCCGAGGCTAGAGAACCCAGAAATAGGTCTGGCTATAGGTGTTTTCCTTGGCGGTTTGGTGCAGTTTCTGTTTCAACTTCCCTTCCTTATTAGAGAGGGTGTGCTGGTTCGCCCGCAATGGGGTTGGAATGACCCAGGTGTCGTACGCATCCGCACTTTGATGATTCCAGCGCTGTTTGGTGTTTCGGTGAGTCAGATTAACCTGCTTTTAGATACCTTTATTGCCAGTTTCCTGCAAACCGGCTCTATTAGTTGGCTCTATTACTCTGATCGTTTGTTGGAGTTCCCTCTGGGGTTGTTTGGTATCGCCATTGCGACCGTAATCCTGCCGGCGCTTTCTCGTAAACACGTAGATGCTCACAGCCAAGGCTTTGCCAATACTATGGACTGGGGCATTCGTATGGTGTTGTTGCTGGGCCTGCCTGCAATGCTCGGCCTTATCGTATTGGCTAAGCCACTGCTTATGGTGCTGTTTATGCGCGGTGAGTTTGGTGTCTATGAGGTGCAGCAATCTTCCATGTCTCTGATTGCTTATGCCTCTGGCCTGCTTAACTTTATGTTGATTAAGGTGTTAGCCCCTGGCTATTACTCTCGCCAAGATACTAAGACGCCAGTTCGCTACGGCATTATCGCTATGACCTCCAACATGGTGTTTAACATCATTTTTGCCTATCACTATGGGTATGTGGGTCTTGCGATGGCAACTGCACTGTCTGCGTTTGTGAATATGGCGCTTCTATATAGAGGCCTACGTAAAGCCGAGGTGTATAAGTTGACCAAGCAGACGTTAGGTTTCCTTGCTCGTCTAATCATTGCAGGTAGTGCTATGGTAGCGGTCATCCTGCATTTGCTTAAGCCTATGCAAATCTGGGTTGATATGAGCCTAATGGAGCGCGTAATGCAGTTAACCATGCTGATTGGCGCAGGTGGCTTTACATATCTTGTATGTGCTTTGGTACTTGGCGTTCGAATGCGTCATCTCAAGGCCGAGGTATAAAACAGGACAAGGCTTATACTGGCATCTTAAAGCCGTTTAGGTATATAATTCGCCAGTTTAGCAAACAAGACTGAGAAGATTAGGTTTAAACGAGTTTCATGCAATTGATCCGCGGGAGTCATAACCTTCGCCCTGAACATAGGGGCTGTGTGTTGACTATAGGTAATTTTGATGGCGTACATTTGGGTCATCAAACGGTACTGAAGCAAGTAAAACAGAAAGCCAAACAGCTCGGTCTTGCCGCTGTGGTAATGACGTTTGAGCCTCAGCCTTTAGAGCTATTTATGCGCCAGAAGGCACCGGCACGATTAACCCGATTGCGCGATAAGTTCGTGCAGTTGAGTAAGTTGGATCTCGATCGCCTCCTATGCATCAACTTCAACAAAGAGTTTGCCCAACTGCCAGCCAAGCAGTTCGTTGAGAAGCTTCTTATCGAACAGCTAGGGGTGAAATATTTGGTGGTAGGGGATGACTTTCGTTTTGGAAAAGATCGCCAAGGCGACTTTGCCCTTTTGCAGCAAGCGGGCAAGGAGCATGGTTTTGAAGTTGTCAGTACAGAGAGCTTTTGTTTAGATACTCAGCGAGTGAGTAGCACTGCTATCCGCAGGGCACTGGCTAGCGATGAGCTTGAAGCGGCTAAAACTATGTTAGGCCGCGACTACAGCATTAGCGGTAGAGTATCTCACGGTAGAAAGCTGGGTCGAACCATAGGCTTTCCAACCGCGAATCTTCCGCTAAAGCGATGCGTATCACCTGTGTCAGGTGTGTACGTGGTTGAAGCAGAATTTAAAGGGCAAACCCTTGGTGGGGTTGCTAACGTAGGTCAAAGGCCTACCGTTGACGGTGTACGTCAGCAGTTGGAAGTTCATTTCTTTGACTTTTCAACAAACCTATATGGCGAGCAACTTGAAGTGTGCTTGCTACATAAACTGCGTGATGAAGTGAAGTTTCCGTCCTTCGAAGCGCTAAAAACCCAAATAGAATTAGATGCTGAAGCGGCAAGGGTGTGGTTGCTTCAGTCGAAGTGCTAATAATTGTTTAGCCCTAGTGTCAAAACTTCGCCCAATATTACGGAATTAAGAATCGATGACAGACTATAAAGATACCCTGAACCTTCCTGAAACAGGGTTTCCTATGCGCGGTAATCTGGCGAATCGTGAACCAGAGATGCTAAAGCGTTGGTATAAGGAAGATCTTTACGGTGCGATCCGTGAAGCGAAAAAAGGTAATAAGCCTTTTGTTCTCCATGATGGTCCTCCATACGCAAACGGTGACATTCACATTGGTCACGCGCTAAACAAGATTCTTAAAGACATTATTATCAAATCTAAGACTCTGTCTGGATTTGACGCACCTTATATTCCTGGCTGGGACTGTCACGGTCTTCCAATCGAACTTATGGTTGAGAAGAAGAAAGGCAAGCCGGGTCAGAAGATCTCTGCTGCTGAGTTCCGTGAAGAGTGCCGCAAGTACGCTTCAGGTCAGGTAGAAGGCCAGAAAGAAAGCTTTAAACGCCTTGGTATCATGGGTGAGTGGGACAAGCCATATCGCACTATGGACTTTGGCACAGAAGCTAACATCATCCGTGCGCTTGGCAAGATTGCAGACAACGGCCACCTACTAAAAGGCTTTAAGCCTGTTCACTGGTGTACTGACTGTGGTTCAGCACTAGCGGAAGCGGAAGTTGAGTATAAAGACAAGGTTTCTCCATCTATCGACGTTCGCTTTAAAGCGAAGGACGAGGCAGCACTTCTTGCTAAGTTCTCTTTGAACGAAGGCCATGAAGGTCATGGTGATGTGTCTGTTGTTATCTGGACTACTACTCCTTGGACACTTCCAGCGAACCGTGCAGTATGTCTGCGCGATGACCTAGAGTACGTGCTAATCCAAGTGGAGGGTGACAACCCTGAGCGTATCATCGTAGCTTCTGAGCTAGCGAAAGACGTGATGGACCGTGCTGGTATCGAGCACTTCCATAACCTAGGTTTTGCTAAAGGTGCTGATCTTGAGCTGAGCGAGTTTAACCACCCGTTCTACGACTTCAGCGTGCCAGCAATCCTTGGCGATCACGTTACTACTGAATCTGGTACTGGTGTGGTTCACACAGCACCCGGCCACGGTCAAGAAGACTTCGCGGTAGGCCAAAAGTACGACCTAGAAGTAGCAAACCCAGTAGGTTCAAACGGTGTTTACCTGCCGGACACAGAGCTATTTGCAGGTCAACACGTATTTAAAGCGAACGATGCTGTAGTTGAAGTGCTGAAAGAAAAAGGCGCGCTTCTACATCACCACGCTTATGAGCACAGCTACCCACACTGCTGGCGTCACAAGACTCCAATCATCTTCCGTGCAACACCACAATGGTTTGTTTCTATGGACCAAGCGGGTCTGCGTAACAAAGCACTTGAAGCTATCAAGGGTGTTGAGTGGATGCCAGAGTGGGGTCAAAGCCGCATCGAAGGTATGGTTGAAGGTCGTCCAGAGTGGTGTATCTCTCGTCAACGTACTTGGGGTGTACCAATCACGCTATTCGTTCATAAAGAAACCTCTGAACTGCATCCAAACACCGGTGAGCTAATTGAAAAAGTAGCTCAGCTTGTTGAGCAAAAAGGCATCCAAGCATGGTGGGACGTAGATGCCGCTGAGCTTCTTGGTGAAGAAGACGCAGACAACTACGAGAAGACGCTAGATACCCTAGACGTATGGTTCGACTCAGGTGTAACTCACTTCTCAGTAGTAGACTCTCGTGAAGAGTACAACGGTGCAAGCGCAGACCTTTACCTTGAAGGTTCTGACCAACACCGAGGCTGGTTCCAGTCTTCTCTGATTTCATCTATCGCGATGAAAGACGAAGCACCATATAAGCAAGTTCTGACGCACGGCTTCGTGGTTGATGGTCATGGCCGCAAGATGTCTAAATCTATCGGTAACGTGGTTGCGCCAAAAGACGTAACTAACAAGCTAGGTGCTGACATCCTTCGTCTATGGGTTTCTTCGACTGACTATACAGGTGAAGTTGCTGTATCGGATGAGATCCTAAAACGCAGTGCTGACGCATACCGTCGTATCCGTAACACAGCGCGTTTCTTCCTTGCAAACCTAAACGGTTTCAACCCAGAAACTGACCTGGTTCCTGCAGAAGAGATGGTTGCACTGGATCGCTGGGCAGTGGGTCGTGCGCTAGAAGCACAGCAAGAGATCGTTAAGTCGTTCGATGCTTACAACACTCACGCAGTAACTCAGCGTCTAATGCAGTTCTGTTCAATCGAGATGGGTTCTTTCTACCTTGACGTGATCAAAGACCGTCAGTACACAGCGAAGAAGGGCAGCCATGCTCAACGTAGTTGTCAGACCGCGCTTTATCATATCGTTGAAGCTCTGGTTCGCTGGATGGCACCTATCATGTCGTTCACTGCTGACGAAATCTGGAACCAAATGCCAGGTTCACGCGACAAGTTCGTATTTACTGGTGAGTGGTACACAGGTCTATTCGGCCTGAACGAAGGTGAAGAGCTAAGTAACGAGTTCTGGGAAGAAGTTCAGCAGGTTCGTACTGCAGTGAACAAGCTTCTTGAAAACGCGCGTAACGAGAAAACAATCGGTGGTGCACTGCAAGCTGAAGTAACTCTATTCGCAAGCGACGAATTAGTAGCTAAGCTAAACAAGCTTTCTGATGAGCTACGCTTCGTACTTCTAACCTCTCAAGCAACGGTTCGTCCTCTATCTGAGAAATCAGAAGCGGCAACTGAGACTGAGGTTGAAGGACTGGCAGTTGAAGTTAAAGCTACCGAGCACAAGAAGTGTGAGCGTTGCTGGCACCACACTGCAGACGTTGGCACTATCGAAGGCCATGAAACTATCTGTGGTCGCTGCGTATCTAACGTAGAAGGCGACGGCGAAGTTCGTCAGTTTGCTTAATATGAGCGCACTTAAGGCAACAGGGTTGCGCTGGCTATGGTTAGCCGCCCTGATATTTGTTGCAGACATCGCTATCAAGTCAGTAGTGATGGACAACATGGAGTATGGATGGGCGAACCGCATTGAGGTACTGCCTTTCTTTAACTTGTTGTATGTCCATAACTATGGCGCGGCATTCAGCTTCTTGGGTGATCAAAGCGGTTGGCAACGTTGGTTGTTTACCGGCATCGCTTTTGCTGTCTGTGCCATGCTTATGGTATGGATGAAGCGCCTACCACACAGTGATAAGTGGAATAACATCGCTTATGCACTGATCATCGGTGGTGCTATCGGCAATGTATTCGATCGTATCGTGCATGGCTTCGTGGTGGACTACCTAGATTTCTACTGGGGAACCTATCATTGGCCAGCTTTTAACTTGGCGGATACCGCCATAGTTATTGGTGCAGGTATGGTCATTCTCGACGGCTTTATCAGTAAAAAGCCTGGGACTGAAGCATAAGGTGCTCAATTGCTGAGCACTTAATTGACAAGGAGATTATTTTCCTTGTCACATGGGGTGGCTTTCGCTAATATTGCGTCCGCCCTAAACGGGACGCTAGCTTTGTTGTAATTAATTTTACGATGGCGCTGGCTCAACAATTTGGAACATAGGTGGAAAGATGTTTGAAACTCTACTTGTGATTTACCTGTTGGCTGCGCTTGGTGTTATTGGCCTAGTACTGATTCAACAAGGTAAAGGCGCAGATATGGGAGCCTCTTTCGGTGCTGGCGCATCAAACACAGTGTTTGGCGCAAGCGGCTCAGGAAATTTCCTAACCCGAATGACTGCAATTTTTGCAACTGTATTTATCGTTGTTTGTTTGATTCTAGGTAATATGTCTACACATAAAACCGAATCACAGTGGGTTGACCCAACAGCAGGTCAAGCGACTACACAACAAACGGACAACGCAGCGAGTGAAGTTCCAGCCGAAACTGGCGAAGAAATTCCTCAATAAGCTGATACGATTCCTGCCGAGATGGTGAAATTGGTAGACACGCCAGCATGAGGTGCTGGTGCCTTTGGTGTGAGGGTTCGAGTCCCTCTCTCGGCACCATTAATCGTTTGAAAAACATACTGTTGAGCGTATAATGCTCTCAGTCGGACGCGGGGTGGAGCAGCTTGGTAGCTCGTCGGGCTCATAACCCGAAGGTCGTCGGTTCAAATCCGGCCCCCGCAACCAATCTTCGATTCTGTTTTTCAAGCGTCATAACTGACATTTGTCTGTTATGAGCTAAGCTTCTTTTTAGCTTAGTGATATCAGGGTCCAGCATCATAAAACCCCGACTATCTCGGGGTTTTTTGTTATCTGCGGTTTATCACTGTAGAGTGCTTGGTATTTGAATTGGGCTTTAAGCCCTTTTTTTGTTTCTGGAGTGGTTGAACAATGACTGGTTTAGAAAGACAGCTAACTGAAATGCTTGAGCCGCCAGTAGTGGCATCAGGCTATGAGCTAGTTGGACTTGAATTTATACGTGCTGGTGAATACTCAACACTACGTATCTATATCGATAGCGAAAACGGTATCAATGTAGATGACTGTGCTGAAGTTAGTCATCAGGTTAGTGCGGTACTCGATGTAGAAGATCCAATTTCGGTTGTATACAACCTAGAAGTTTCTTCACCAGGTCTTGAACGCCCTCTATTTAAACCTGCACACTACGAGCAGTTTCTGGATCACGAAGTCAGCCTAGTTTTGAAAATGGGTGTTGGTAACCGCCGCAAGTGGAAAGGCATTATCCGCAAAGTAGACGGTGAAACCATCACTATCGAAGCTGACAAAGAAGAGCATGAGTTCGTATTGAGCAACATCTCTAAAGCCAATCTGATTCCTAAATTTTAAGTCTATTATCGAGGCTAGAAGAATGAACAAAGAAATTTTAGCTGTGGTTGAAGCGGTATCGAACGAGAAAGCCGTACCGCGCGAGCGCATCTTTGAAGCGCTAGAAATTGCACTTTCGACTGCAACCAAAAAGAAATATGAAATCGAAATCGACGTACGTGTAGAAATCGATCGCAAGAGCGGTGAATTCGATACTTTCCGTCGTTGGGAAGCAGTTGAGGAAGTAGAGAACCCAACTAAAGAGATTTCTTTAGAGGCAGCTCAATACGATGACGAAACTATTGAACTTGGCGATTTCATCGAAGAAGAGATTGAATCAGTTAAGTTTGACCGAATCACTACTCAAACTGCTAAGCAAGTAATCGTACAGAAAGTACGTGAAGCTGAGCGTGAGCAAGTTGTTGAGAAGTTCATCGACAACGAAGGTGAGCTAATCACAGGTGTGGTTAAGAAAGTTAACCGCGAAACTGTAGTTATGGACCTTGGTGAGAACGCTGAAGCGGTAATCCTACGTGAAGACCAGCTTCCTCGTGAAAACTTCCGTCCAGGTGACCGTGTACGTGGCCTACTGTACTCAGTACGTCCAGAAGCTCGCGGCTTCCAACTATTTATGACTCGCTCTAAGCCAGAGATGCTGACTGAACTGTTCCGCATCGAAGTGCCAGAGATTGCTGAAGACATCATCGAACTTAAAGGTGCTGCTCGTGATCCAGGTTCTCGCGCTAAGATCGCAGTTAAAACTAATGACCGCCGTATCGACCCTGTAGGTGCTTGTGTTGGTATGCGTGGTGCTCGTGTGCAGGCTGTATCTGGTGAGCTTGGTAACGAGCGTATCGATATCGTTCTTTGGGACGACAACCCAGCTCAGTTTGTTATCAACGCTATGGCTCCTGCTGACGTTGCTTCAATCATCGTTGATGAAGACACGCACTCAATGGACATCGCAGTTGAAGCTGACAACCTAGCGCAAGCTATCGGTCGTAGCGGCCAGAACGTTCGCCTAGCGTCTCAACTAACAGGTTGGGAACTGAATGTGATGACAGTTGAAGACCTGCAGAAGAAGCACGAAGCAGAGTCAACTGAAGCTATCGAAAGCTTCATGAAGCACCTAGACATCGAACAAGACTTCGCTGAACTTCTTGTAGAAGAAGGTTTCTCTAGCCTAGAAGAAGTAGCTTACGTTCCTATGAGCGAACTACTAGAAATCGACGGCTTGGATGAAGATCTTGTAGAAGAACTACGTGGCCGAGCTAAAGATGCACTGACTACTCTTGCGCTTGCGCAAGAAGAATCATTTGAGGGTCTACACCCAGCAGACGACCTACTAGGTCTTGAAGGTCTAGAGCGCGAGATGGCGTTCAAACTGGCTGCAAAAGGTGTAACTACTCTAGAAGATCTAGCAGACCAAGGTATTGATGACCTTGAAGGTATTGAAGACCTTACAGAAGAGCGCGCAGGTGAGCTAATCATGGCTGCACGTAACATCTGTTGGTTTGGCGACGAAGAATAATCCGGCACGGAGGTAGTTGAATGACACAACTGACTGTTAAAGCTCTTAGTGAAGAAATTGGTACGCCGGTTGATCGCCTGATTGAGCAATTGGCTGACGCAGGTTTGAAAAAATCTGCTGCAGATAACGTAAGCGACGACGAAAAACAAACGTTGCTGACTCATCTTAAGCGTGAGCACGGTGACACTTCAGGTGAAACTGAGCCTACTCGTCTAACTCTACAGCGTAAAAAGCGTAGCACCCTAAGTGTTTCTGCTGGCGGCGGTAAGAGCAAAGATGTTACTGTAGAAGTGCGCAAAAAACGTACATACGTTAAGCGTACTGCAGTGGAAGAAGAAGCTCGCTTAGAAGCAGAAGAGAAAGCACGCCTAGAAGCAGAAGCTACGGCGAAGCGCGAAGCTGAAGAGCAAGCACAACGTGAAGCTGAAGAGAAAGCGAAACGCGAAGCTGAAGAAAAAGCTAAGCGTGAAGCAGAAGCCGCAGCAAAACGCGAAGCTGAAGAAAAAGCTAAACGCGCAGCTGCTGACAAAGCTGAAACTAAAGACGTTGCAGCCGAGCAGAAAGAGACAGAAGAGCGTAAAGTGAAAAACGATCAAGCAGCCAAAGAAGCGGCTGAACTTAAACGTCGTCAGGAAGAAGAAGCGAAACGTAAAGCAGAGCAGGAAGCTGCAAAACAAGCTGAAGAAACGCGTAAACTTGCTGAAGAAAACGCTGAACGTTGGGCTAAACAAGCTCAAGAGAAGACTTCAGAAAACGGTGACTATCACGTAACTACTTCTACTTACGCTCGTGAAGCGGAAGACGAAGCTGACCGTCGCGCAGATGGTGGCGGTCGTAAGAAGAAGAAGAAAAAAGCAAATGCTAACGACAAAGCGGCACCTAATGCTCGCGGCGGTCGTAACCAGCGTGGTCGCGGTAAAGGCAAACTTGCTAAGCCAGCGTCAATGCAACACGGCTTCGATAAGTCTGCATCTGTAGCTAAAGCAGACGTAGTTATCGGTGAAACCATCGTGGTTTCTGAGCTTGCAAGCAAGATGTCAGTTAAAGCAACTGAAGTTATCAAGGTAATGATGAAGATGGGTGCTATGGCAACCATCAACCAAGTAATCGACCAAGAGACTGCACAACTTGTTGCTGAAGAAATGGGTCACAAAGTAATCCTACGTAAAGAGAACGAGCTAGAAGAAGCAGTACTAAGCGATCGCGACAGCGACGCAGAAGCGACTCCTCGTGCTCCGGTAGTTACCATCATGGGTCACGTTGACCATGGTAAGACTTCTACCCTTGACTACATCCGTAAAGCACACGTTGCTTCAGGCGAAGCTGGTGGTATTACACAGCACATCGGTGCATACCACGTTGAAACTGAAAACGGCATGATCACCTTCCTTGATACTCCTGGACACGCAGCGTTTACCGCAATGCGTGCTCGTGGTGCTCAAGCGACAGATATCGTAGTTCTAGTAGTAGCTGCAGACGATGGCGTAATGCCACAAACCATCGAAGCGATCCAGCACGCGAAAGCGGCTGAGGTTCCTCTGATTGTTGCAGTGAACAAGATCGATAAAGAAGGTGCTAACCCAGACAACGTTAAGAACGAACTGGCACAGTACGATGTAATCCCTGAAGAGTGGGGCGGTGAGAACATGTTTGTTCACATCTCTGCGAAACAAGGTACCAACATCGATGGTCTTCTTGAGACTATCCTACTTCAATCTGAAGTTCTTGAGCTTGAAGCTGTAGCTGAAGGCATGGCATCTGGTGTTGTTGTAGAATCTCGCCTAGACAAGGGCCGTGGTCCTGTTGCTACTGTACTTGTTCAATCAGGTACGCTTAACAAGGGTGACATCCTACTTTGTGGTCAAGAGTACGGCCGTGTTCGTGCGATGCGCGATGAGAACGGTCAAGAGATCACTGAAGCTGGTCCTTCTATCCCTGTGGAAATCATCGGTCTATCTGGTGTTCCAGCGTCAGGTGACGAAGCTACAGTAGTACGTGACGAGCGTAAAGCACGTGAAGTAGCGAACTACCGTCAAGGTAAATTCCGTGAAGTTAAACTAGCACGTCAGCAGAAAGCTAAACTGGAGAACATGTTCTCTAACATGGCTGCTGGTGAAGTTGCTGAGCTTAACGTGGTACTTAAGGCTGACGTACAGGGTTCTGTTGAAGCAATCGCTGACTCTCTACGCAAGCTATCTACTGACGAAGTTAAAGTTAACATCGTAGGTTCAGGTGTAGGTGGTATCACCGAAACTGACGCAGTACTAGCAGCAGCATCTAACGCTATCATCCTAGGCTTTAACGTTCGTGCGGACGCTTCAGCGCGTCGTGCAATCGAAAATGAAAACCTAGACCTTCGCTACTACTCAATCATCTATCAATTGATCGATGAAGTGAAACAAGCGATGGGCGGTATGCTTGCTCCAGAATTCAAGCAAGAGATCATTGGTCTTGCTGAAGTACGTGACGTATTTAAGTCACCTAAACTGGGCGCAATCGCTGGTTGTATGGTTACTGAAGGCCTGATCAAGCGTAGCAACCCAATCCGCGTACTTCGCGATAACGTTGTTATCTACGAAGGTGAGCTTGAGTCTCTACGTCGCTTTAAAGACGACGTTCAAGAGGTTAAGAACGGCTACGAATGTGGTATCGGCGTTAAGAATTACAACGATGTTCGCGTAGGCGACCAAATCGAAGTATTCGAAACAGTTGAAGTGAAGCGTACGCTAGACTAATCGTCGCGACACCTCAATATTGACAAGTAGCTATCAGAATCGATAGTCGGTTGTTGAATACACCATGGGGGGCTTTAGCCCCCCATTCTTTCTATAGTGAGAAAAGAAATGTCAAAAGAATTTAGCCGCACTCAACGAGTGTCACAACAGCTGCAAAAAGAGCTAGCTGTTATCCTACAACGCGAAATCCGCGATTCTCGCATCGGTATGGCAACCATTTCGGATGTAGAGGTTTCTCGTGACCTTGCTGTTGCCAAGGTATTCGTTACCTTCCTATGCATCGGCGACCAAACTCCTGAATCTAGCCTTGAAGCGCTAAAAGAGCATGAAGTGCAGATCCGCATGATGCTTGGTAAGCGTATTCGTCTACGCCTAACTCCCGAGGTGCGTTTTGTGTACGATAGCACCCTAGTTGAAGGTATGCGAATGTCTAACCTTGTTAGCGACGTGGTTAGCAAAGACAAGCAAAAGCGTGATGACTCTGGTCGTGGAGATGAAGAGTAATGGCGAGAAGACGTAAAGGCCGTCCGGTCAATGGCGTAATCCTGTTAGATAAGCCCACAGGCATTTCATCTAACGATGCGCTACAAAAAGTTAAGCGTATTTTCTTTGCAGAGAAGGCAGGTCACACAGGTGCACTTGACCCTCTTGCAACAGGTATGCTTCCAATTTGTTTGGGCGAAGCGACCAAGTTTTCTCAATATCTGCTCGACTCAGATAAGCGCTACCGCACCATAGCTAAGCTAGGTGAGCGCACTAACACCTCTGACTCAGACGGTGAAGTAGTAGAAACGCGTCCAGTTAATGTAACTGAAGAACTGTTACAAGAGTGCATCGAAAAATTCCGTGGTACAACTGACCAGGTTCCTTCAATGTTCTCAGCGCTAAAGTACCAAGGTAAGCCTCTGTACGAATACGCTCGTGAAGGCATCGAGGTACCGCGTGAGTCTCGTAAGATCACCGTGTATGAGATCAATCTGATCCGCTTTGAGGGCGATGAGGTTGAGCTAGAAGTACACTGCTCTAAGGGTACTTATATCCGTACTATCGTTGATGACCTAGGAGAGATGCTAGGTTGTGGCGCACACGTGACTTACCTTCGCCGTACTGGTGTAGCTAACTATCCGTATGAGCGCATGATGACTCTGGAGCAACTGGATGAACTGCTTAAGCAAGCACATATCCAAGAAGTGGCTCCAAAAGAACTACTAGACCCGCTACTTCTGCCTATGGACACAGCGGTAGAAGAACTGCCTGAGGTTAACCTTATCCCTGAGCTTGCGGATATGGTTCAACATGGTCAGCCAGTACAGGTACTTGGCGCTCCGGCGGAAGGCCCTGTGCGCATGACTAAAGGCGAAGAAAAGCTATTTATTGGTGTGGCGGATATCGATGACGATGGTCGCATCGCACCTAAGCGTTTGGTGGTATTCCGCGAGGAAAGCTAACAGCAATGATCTCTCAGTTGATAGTTAAAAACTGATAGCTATCAGCTATTGCTTTGCTTAAAGCTTGTCCGTATAATCCACCGCTCTCGTGTCGGCTGAATCAGAGATTGGCTGGCACAAATTTAAACTTAACTCTTTAGGAGAGAATTATGTCTCTGAATGCAGAAACTAAAGCAGCAATCGTTGCTGAGTACGCACAAAGCGAAGGCGATACAGGTTCACCAGAAGTACAAGTAGCTCTACTTACTGCTTCTATCAACCACCTACAAGGTCACTTTGCTAACCACAAGCAAGACCACCACAGCCGTCGCGGTCTTCTACGCATGGTTTCTCGTCGTCGTAAGCTTCTAGATTACCTAAAAGGTAAAAACCTAGATCGCTACCACGCGCTAATCAAACGTCTAGGCCTACGTCGCTAATAAGTGACTGCATAGATCAGTTTGTACAAAAAGGGGCTATATGCCCCTTTTTTGACGCCTAAATTTAGCCAAAGCTCAATTAAGCCGTTATACTACTCCACGAATTTTTTCAGGAAATTCGTAACTATATTTAATCACTACTCGAAGCATTACAGTCACCCTCGTCGACCAAAAGGTCGCGACTATTAAAAATAGATTCCAAGATTCTGTTTTTACTAGTCGCGATTTGTAATGCCTTAGAGTGAATGAACCACTTATCTAAGCCTCGCTTAGAACAAGGAATTAGAATGTTCGAAAAACCAGTTGTTAAGACTTTCCAATATGGAAACCACACAGTAACGCTTGAGACCGGTGTTATGGCTCGCCAAGCGACTGCTGCTGTTATGGTTAACATGGATGACACAGCAGTATTCGTATCTGTTGTTGGTAAAAAAGAAGCAGTTGAAGGTCAAGACTTCTTCCCTCTAACTGTAAACTACCAAGAGCGTACTTACGCTGCAGGTAAGATCCCTGGCGGTTTCTTCAAGCGTGAAGGTCGTCCTTCTGAAGGCGAAACCCTGATTGCACGTCTAATCGACCGTCCAATCCGTCCGCTATTCCCAGATGCGTTTAAGAACGAAGTTCAAGTAATCGCAACTGTTGTGTCTGTAAACCCAGACGTTCAGCCTGACATTCCAACCATGATCGGTACTTCAGCAGCACTTGCCATCTCTGGTATCCCGTTCAATGGTCCAATCGGTGCAGCGCGTGTTGGTCACGTAGATGGCCAGCTAGTACTTAACCCATCAAACACTGAGCTAGAGACTTCTAAGCTAGACCTAGTTGTGGCAGGTACTGACAACGCAGTACTAATGGTTGAATCAGAAGCTGACAACCTAACTGAAGAAGAAATGCTAGCAGCAGTTGTTTACGGTCACGACCAACAACAAGCTGTTATCAACGCTATCAACGAATTCGCTGCTGAAGTAGCTACTCCTGCATGGGATTGGGTTGCTCCAGAAGAGAACACAGCACTTAACACTAAGATTGCTGAGCTAGCGGAAGCTAAGCTAGTTGAAGCGTACCAAATCACTGAGAAGATGGCTCGTTACGACCGCATCCACGAGATCGCTGCGGAAGTAAACGAAGTGCTACTTGCTGAAGACCCTGAAGCAAACACTAAAGAAATTCACACTATCTTCCACGATCTAGAAAAAACCGTTGTACGTCGCAGCATCATCGCTGGTAACCCACGTATCGACGGTCGTGAGAAAGACATGGTTCGTGCTCTAGACGTTCGCACTGGCGTTCTTCCACGTACTCACGGCTCTTCTCTATTCACCCGTGGTGAGACTCAGGCGCTAGTTACAGCGACTCTTGGTACTCAACGTGATGCTCAAATCATTGATGAGCTAACTGGTGAGCGTAAAGATCACTTCCTACTGCACTACAACTTCCCTCCATACTGTGTAGGTGAGACTGGCTTTGTTGGTTCTCCTAAGCGTCGTGAAATCGGCCACGGTAAACTGGCTAAGCGTGGTATTGCAGCGGTAATGCCTTCTGTTGAAGATTTCCCATACACAGTTCGTGTTGTATCTGAAATCACTGAATCTAACGGTTCTTCTTCAATGGCTTCTGTATGTGGTACTTCTCTTGCTCTTATGGATGCAGGTGTGCCAATTAAGTCTTCTGTAGCGGGTATCGCTATGGGTCTAGTTAAAGAAGGCGACGACTTCGTTGTTCTTTCTGACATCCTAGGTGACGAAGATCACCTTGGTGACATGGACTTTAAAGTAGCGGGTACTTCTACTGGTATCACTGCACTGCAGATGGATATCAAGATCGAAGGTATCACTAAAGAGATCATGCAGATCGCTCTAAACCAAGCTCAAGGTGCACGTCTACACATCCTATCTGTGATGGACGAAGCTATCTCTGGTGCTCGTGAGGAGATCTCTCAGTTCGCTCCACGTATCCACCAAATGAAGATCAACCCTGACAAGATCCGTGACGTTATCGGTAAAGGTGGCGCAGTTATCCGTTCTCTATGTGAAGAGACTGGTACGACTATCGAAATCGAAGACGACGGTACAGTTAAGATCGCTGCAACCTCTGGTGAGCAAGCTCAAGACGCTATCGACCGTATCAAGGCTCTGACTGCAGAAGTTGAAGTTGGTGCTATCTACAACGGTAAAGTAGCTCGTCTAGCTGACTTCGGTGCGTTCGTAACTATCCTTCCAGGTAAAGATGGTCTAGTACACATCTCTCAAATCGCTGAGAAGCGTGTAGAGAAGGTTTCTGACTACCTAACTGAAGGCCAAGAAGTTAAGGTTAAGGTTCTTGAGATCGACCGCCAAGGCCGTGTTCGTCTGAGCATGAAAGAAGCGGTAGAGAAGCCAGCAGAAGAGTCAAACGACGCGCCTGCAGCTGAATAATATTGATTTTTAAGAAAAATCTTTAAGATCATGACCGAAAAGAGGAGCAATTATGCTCCTCTTTTTCTATTCTAAAGGAACTACGAAACATGGAGGTAGTTGTTTGTGAAATGGTTTAGTCTGTTCGTGGCTGGCTTGGCCCTAGTCTTATCAGGGTGTTCAAGTATGCAAGGGCAACAATGGGCTCCCCCATTGGCCGTTCCCCTTCAGCCTTCAATTCAGCAAGAGGTTCAGATAGCACGAACGACACAATTGCTGTTACAAGAAGAGTTAAATAAGGAGCAGCGTGCTGAACTCCATTTTCAGCGTGGTGTTTATTACGATAGCTTAGGTCTGCGTGAACTTGCGCGTTATGACTTCAACCAGAGTCTGTCGCTTAATCCAGCACAGCCTGACATCTTCAACCTACTGGGTGTCTATTTCACTCAAATTGGTCAATACGATGCGGCCTATGAAGCCTTTGATTCAACCCTAGAGCTTGACCCTGATAACCAGTACGCAGAGCGCAACCGTGCTATTGCTCTTTACTATGGTGATCGCGTTGACCTTGCTTTAGATGAGATGACCAAACATTATGAGGACGATCCTAGCGATCCATTCCGTGCACTTTGGCTTTACATCATCGAAGTAGAAACCAATGGTGAACAGGCGTATCAAAAACTGCAACAGCGCTATGAGGTGCGAGACAACCAATGGGGCTGGGATCTGGTTGGCTTAATGTTAGGTGAAGAGTCTGAACAAGAGGCGTTTAAGAATATTGCCTCTGGTGTGAACGACAACCTAGGGCTAGCACAGCGACTGACCGAGGCGTATTTCTATCTAGCTAAGAAGCATCAGTTAGAAGGAAATTACTCAGAAGCAATAGGCTTGTATAAGCTAGCACTGAGCTTTAATGTCTATGAGTACGTTGAACACAGATATGCCTTCTTGGAGTTGAGCAAGATATTCGCTGAGCTTAGAGAGCAAAACCAATAATGAAAAGGCGTCCAACTGGACGCCTTTTTTATGTCGTTAGCTTAGGGCTATTTTAGCTCTAGACCCGCAACCTGATGCCAGTAGCCATTACACTGGCGATCTGGCAGTTGCGCAGGGCTGGAACCATCGCGGTTTGCCATAAACTTATCTAGATGCGTGAAGGTCTCGACACCCAGCGGGCTGAGGCGCACTACATCCACTAAGCCTTGCATAGATACCTGGTCGTTCACCAAGTTATAGCAGTAGCCCGATTGGGTTTGGATACCGTTGAGGTTAAACACCGATTGTCCTTCTTGGCTGTGAACCTGAAGGCCGGTTGGGTATTTAATACAGCAGGTCTCGCACTCATCTTTAGCTCGATTTTCAGCGCGTGCGGTGAAGCAGCGAGCCGAATAGGCTAGCGGAAGGTAACCATGACTGAACACTTCAACCTCAAACTTGTTGCGAATGCCTAACTCATCACACTGATTCAGTGTGTTGGATAGCCAATCACGAGAGAGCTCTACCGGCATACACCAGCGGATCATACCCTGCTTTAGAAAAAGATTAAGCGTGTGAGCGTTATAGGTATTAACCGCCGCACCAACCACAAATGGTACGCCTTTTTCGTGTGCAAGCTGTATGGCTGACACATCGTTCGCCTCAATAGCAAAGTCACCGTTATCAACGTACTTCTTCATTACGTTAACTTCACTCGGCGCCTCGAGAAGCGCCATGGTCGACAGTACAACTTGTTTACCTGAATTAGCTAGCTCTTTGGCGATATCAAACCAGTGATTTGGTTTCATCTCACGACGCTTTGAACATACCGACTCACCTAGATAGATGATCTCGGCATCTGACTGCATGGCTTGTTTGTAGAAGTCTTCTACGTCCTGTTTTGGCCAGAAGTATAGGATTGGCCCTAACGAGTATTTCATTGTGCTTGTCTCCGTTATTGCCATTTTCTATGGTAAGCGCCAAGGGTGGTTTGCGTACCTTCAGATACGTTGGCCAGTGCCTTATCCCAGCTTGGTTGAACCTGGTAGTTTTCAGGATCTCTCTGGTACGCATCGATAGCTGCACGCCATGTGCGCGTAACGTGCTCAACATAGGCAGGGCTACGTTGACGACCCTCAATTTTCACTGAAGCCACGTTAGCTGCGAACAGCTCTGGAAGTAGAGAGAGTGTGTTAAGGCTAGTTGGCTCTTCGAGCGCGTGATAGCGTTTGCTGACACCATCTACTTCTGCCTCAAAGCGACCCTTACATAGGGTAGGGTAGCCAGCGTTTTCTCCCTCGGCATAACGGTCGATAAGGATATCGTTTAGACGTGACTCCAAACCTTGCTCTGTCTCTTGCCAACGCACGTACTTGGCCGGTGAACATGCACCCACTGTGTTCGGTGATTCGCCTGTCATATAAGATGAAAGATAACAGCGACCCTCGGACATGATGCACAGACTGCCAAACGCAAATACCTCAAGCTCAACATCTGAGGTTAGGTTGCGCGAAAGCTGTTTAACCTGATGGATAGACAGAACGCGAGGAAGCACAACGCGCTTAACGTTGAAGTTCTTTTGATAGAAATCGATAGCCGCCACATTGGTCGCAGAGGCTTGCACAGAAAGGTGCAGTTCCAATTCTGGGTAGCGCTTGGCTGCGTACTCTAGTACTGCGATGTCAGCCACAATCAGCGCATCGACACCATTTTGCGCCGCCATATCAACGGCATTGGTCCAGCGCTCAAAGCCTTGAGGCTGAGCAAAGGTATTCAGCGCCACATGGATATGTTTACCCGCGTTGTGCACGTATTGCACTGCTTTCTCAAACTTCTTACCGTTGAAGTTCAGGCCTGCAAAGTGCCTCGCATTAGTATCATCTTTAAATCCGATGTAGACAGCATCTGCGCCGCAATCGATAGCGGTCTTTAGTGCTGGCAAGTTTCCTGCCGGACAGAGTAGTTCCATGAAAGTATTCAAAGTGTTGGGTACAGTGGCAAGTATTTTACTGTTCGGCGAATTGCACTCTTTGATATGAGGCAGTTTTCCTAGGGAAAAGTATGGAAGTTGAGCAAGCTCAGTTCACATCTTGGATCTTTTGCGTATGATGTGGAAAATTTTATCAAGTGAGAATATCGCGTGCTCGACAAAGTAAGACAACAACTGGTTTCTAATGCAGCCACCATCTTGAAAGGTCCTGCAAAACTGCTACCACGAAAACTACATAGCCTGACCATGCTGGAAGCCCTAAAGCTAGTGTTCAAAGAAGCACTGGAAGACGGTGATTTCGAGTTTTTGGAAGACAAATGGCTGAAAGTGTTAGTGACTGATCTAGATCTACAGTGGTTTATTAGCTTCCGTGACGAGGAGCTGGTGGTTGAGACTGTCGAGCAACAGCATGATGTCAGCTTCTCTGGCACGCTAAATGACTTGGTACTGATTGCGGGTCGCAAAGAAGATCCAGACACACTATTTTTTCAGCGTCGCCTGAGCATTGAAGGTGATACTGAACTAGGGTTAGAGGTTAAGAACCTAATGGACAGTGTTGATTTGGATGCACTGCCAAAAGTGGTTACTATGGCACTCTCTCAGCTGGCTACCTTTGTTGCGAAAGGTGTGGATGCACCAGCTTCAACCTTGATTTCAGGAACCACCAATAATGCTTATTAGAACTGAAGCACCTGCTGACAACCTTTCTATCGACCGCTTACTAAAAGCGACCTTTCCAACACATGCAGAAGCTGATTTGGTTCGCACCTTGCGTGAGAACGGTAAGATCACTCTCAGCATAGTGGCGAGCGACGATGAAGGTCAGGTTGTAGGTTCAGCTCAGTTCTCTCCAGTTACTCTGGCGGGTATGGATTACGGCTGGCAAGGTCTAGCACCTGTGGCGGTTGCTGAAGAGTATCGCAATCAAGGTATTGCAGAGCAGATGATCCGCGAAGGTCTGAATATGCTACATGAATTAGGCTACCCAGCTTGTGTGGTATTAGGTGACCCTGCCTATTATTCTCGCTTTGGCTTTGCAGGTGCCGAAGAACATAGATTCCGCTGCCAATGGGATATTCCAGAAGGCGCGTTTCAAGTTTTAGACCTAGCAGGTGAAAGCTTTGCTGGCCTCTCAGGTCTAATCGAATATACAGAAGAGTTTGATCAGGTTTAATCGTGTCACAGGATAGAAATCATGCCCTGCTTGCAGAAATGGGCATCACGCAGTGGACGCTAACGCATCCAGAGAGACTAGGGGGCTATGAACAGACTCCTCTTGATCTGGAAGATGACATTAAGTTGCTCTTTGTAGCACAACAGACTCCATCAGGTAGCAACGCTGAATTTATGCAAAAGGTGTTGCAAGGGGCGATGAAACTGAGTCTAGACTCGTGCCGTCATATCACGCCAGCTCAGTTTTCTCAGCTTTCAAAGCACAATCTAGAATGGGTGTGGTTTTGTGGTTGCGAGCCTATGCAAACCGAAGTGTCTAAGACTCTCAAGTCACCAGCACTGAGCGAGATCGATGGCCACAATCAAAATCGTCGTGCCTTGTGGGAGCAGATAAAGTCTTATGGCTGATTTTCGTTACGCTCCGCTAGCACCTGAACATCTCGATGCGGTATGGAAGATAGAGCAGGGAGCTCATTCCCATCCGTGGAAACGCAGTATGATCGACGACTTGAAGAGTCGTGGAGCAATGCATTTTGGCATGTTTAAAGGTGACACTTTAGTAGGCTATTTCTATGCACAGAATATAGTAGGTGAGGTTAGTCTGCTCAATATCGCCGTCGCTCCTGAACATCAAGGGCAAGGCGTAGGTAGCCGACTGGTAAGTTATCTTATTCAGCGCTGTCAGCGACTTAATGCTGAATGTATCTGGCTCGAGGTTCGAGAGTCGAACGTCAAAGCGCAAAGCCTCTATCTTAAGAATGGTTTTAACGAGGTAGATAGACGAAGCGGATATTACCCCAGTGCCAATGGGCGTGAAGATGCCATTCTAATGAGTTATTACTTCTAAGCCCTCTCATATGAGGGCTTTTTCATACACTGCACTTCTGCAGATCTAAATGAGAATTATTCCATTCATGGGTTGATATAATCTTTTGATTCAAATCAATTAATTATTAAGTTGCATTTAAAATGCCTTTTAAAGTAACGAGTGAAGAGTAGACTTGTGCATAAACATTTATTTTAAATGCTACTTAAGGAAGGGCGATGTTTTGTATTCAATGTGAGCAAACCATGCAGACACCAGTTGCTAACGGCTGTCAGTATGCGATGGGTATGTGTGGTAAAACGGCTGAGATTTCAGATCTTCAAGATGTACTGATCTACATCCTTCAGGGTGTGAGTGCTTATGCTAGTGCTGCCCGTGAGATGGGTATTGTCGATCAAAAGACTGATGCCTATGTGCCACAGGCCTTCTTCGCAACCCTTACTAACGTTAACTTTGACGATGCTCGTCTGATTGAATACACCAAACAAGCGCTTCAGCTTCGTGACCAAATGAAGCAAGCCTATGAGGCCGCATGCGTTACCCAAAACGTTGCACCTAAGAGCTTTGACGGTGCGGCAAACTTCACTATTGAAGCTGAGAAAGTAGTAATTCTAAGCCGCGCTCCAGAGACTGCACTGAACCAAGATTTAGATGCTATCGGTGAAGATATCATGGGTCTGCGTCTTCTTGCTCTGTATGGCTTGAAAGGTGTTGCTGCTTATATGGAGCATGCTCGTATCCTTGGTCAGCAAGACGAAGAAATTTACGCTGAATTCCACCGCATCATGGCTCGCCTTGGTGAGGGTGTGAATGAGATGGACGAGCTATTGGGTCTGGCTATGGCTTGTGGTCACCTGAACTACAAGGTTATGCAGATGCTAGACCAGGGTGAGACTGAAGCCTTTGGTCACCCTGTACCAACCAAGGTAAACATGAAGCCGGTTGCGGGTAAGGCAATCCTAGTTTCAGGCCACGACCTGATCGACCTTAAGTACATCCTTGAACAAACTGAAGGCAAGGGTATCAATGTTTACACCCATGGTGAGATGCTACCAGCACATGCTTATCCAGAGCTTGGCGGTAAGTACCCACACCTAGTAGGTAACTACGGTACAGCATGGCAGAACCAGCAAAAAGAGTTCGCTAACTTCCCTGGTGCTATCGTGATGACCTCTAATTGTTTGATCAACCCAGAGACAGGCGCATACGCTGATCGTATGTTCACTCGTAATATCGTGGGTTGGCCGGGTGTTAAGCATCATGAAGGCCATGACTTCTCAGAGGTGATTGAGAAAGCGTTTGAATGTGAAGGCTTTAAGTTTGACGAAATTCCTCATTTCACCATGACTGGTTTTGCGCGCAACGCACTAATGGAAGCGGCTCCTGCAGTAATCGAACAAGTGAAAGCGGGCAACATCCGCCACTTCTTCCTAGTAGGTGGCTGTGATGGTGATAAGAAAGAACGCAACTACTTCACTGAATTCACTAAAGCGGCACCACAAGACACGCTAATCCTGACTCTTGCCTGCGGTAAGTTTAAGTTCAACGACCTTGAGTTCGGTGACATCAATGGCATCCCTCGCTTCCTAGATGTTGGTCAATGTAACGATGCATACTCAGCTATCCAGCTTGCACTGGCTCTAGCCGAGACCTTCGAATGTGAAGTGAATGAACTGCCACTGTCTTTGATCCTATCTTGGTTTGAGCAAAAGGCGATTGCAGTTCTGCTTACACTACTAGCATTGGGTATTAAGGATATTCGTGTCGGTCCAACCGCGCCTGCATTCCTAACCGAAAACCTAATTAACCACCTTGATGAGCAGACGGGTCTGCGCTTGATTACCACGGTTGAACAAGACTTAGCTGACATCCTTGGCTAACCCATATTTGTTATTGAAGTGATATAGAGATGCGCCTTAGGGCGCATCTTGTTTCTGTTAGGAGAATAAAATGCGATTAACCTGTACTGAAATCCGTCAAGATACCCAAGATATCAATACCTACTGGTTTGAGGCGGACCAAACCTTGGATTTTATTCCAGGTCAATTTCTTCCTATCGGTGTCGAGATCCAAGGTGAAGTAGAACAGCGTTGCTATTCTTTGGCCTCTCAACCAGGTGGTAAAGAGTGCAGCCTCACCATCAAGCGTGTTACCGACGGGCTCGTATCTAACTTTTTGGCAGACAACCTTAAGGTCGGAGATGAGCTTGAGGCTCTGCCGGCTTCAGGAGAGTTCAATGCCAACCTTTATAAAGAGCAACCTCTGTTAATGCTCAGCGCTGGCTGCGGTATTACACCTGTTTACTCTATGCTGGTAGCGCGCCTTGCTGAGGATCCCAACGCCGATATCTTTTTTGTACATAGTGCGAGCACAGCTAAAGACCGATTGTATGTGGAAGAGCTTGAAGCACTGGCATCCAAATACGAAAATCTAAAACTGGTGTGGTGCGTAAGTCAGAGTAGCGAGTTTGAATCTCGTTTGAGTCAAGATGTTCTGGCTAACTTAGATGAGAGCCTTTCATCTCGTGTCGCTCTGATGTGTGGCCCAAACGGCTATATGGAATCTGCTCAAGAATGGCTAAAAGCGCTGGGCATGCCAGAAGCACAGATCCATCACGAGCAATTCCAAGCGGCGATAGCCGAGTTGGAAGCCTCTGACGGTGCGCACACTTTGTCTGTAAATGGACAAGCGGTCTCTATTGAGGGAGAGCAAACCGTCCTCGATGCCTTAGAGAGTGAAGGGCTTCCGATCTTTGCCGCTTGCCGTGCAGGTGTGTGTGGCAGTTGTCGCTGTAAGGGCGATAAAGACAAACTGGTTAGTTCAACGCAAGGGCCTTTGACCGATGAAGAGGTCGAGCAGGGCTACTTCCTTGCCTGTGCCAGTCAGGTAAACGACAATATGTTTGTTGAGATTGGCTAAACTAAATCGACTAAACTCAGAGGGCTCAACCTAGGTTGGGCCTTTCTTTTTACAGATAGATTGTGAAATAGCGCAGAATCAGCGAAAATAGCGCCAATTTTTAGACAGTGCACAACCTAAAGAACTCGATACATGTCAAATAGTCCCTTTCAGCTAGAAGTAAACAAGCGTCGTACGTTTGCTATCATCTCTCACCCGGATGCGGGTAAGACGACCATCACCGAAAAAGTACTTTTATTCGGAAACGCAATCCAAAAAGCGGGTACCGTAAAAGGACGCGGTTCCAACCAGCATGCAAAATCTGACTGGATGGAGATGGAAAAGGAGCGTGGTATCTCGGTTACTACCTCTGTGATGCAGTTCCCGTACAACGATTGTTTGGTAAACCTGCTGGATACCCCAGGACACGAAGACTTCTCTGAAGATACCTACCGTACACTGACAGCGGTTGACTCATGCTTGATGGTGATCGATGCGGCGAAAGGTGTCGAGGATCGTACGCGTAAACTGATGGAGGTTACTCGCCTTCGTGATACGCCTATCGTTACCTTCATGAACAAATTGGACCGCGACGTGCGTGACCCAATGGAAGTTCTTGATGAAGTTGAGAGTGAGCTGAGCATGGCGTGTGCGCCAATCACTTGGCCTATCGGTTGTGGTAAAGAGTTTAAGGGTGTTTATCATATCCACCGTGATGAGACTATCTTGTATGAATCTGGCCACGGTCATGAGATCCAAGAAGTTCGCATCATCAAGGGTCTAGACAACCCAGACCTAGACGAAGCTGTAGGTGCTGACCTAGCAGAAAGCGTACGTGAGGAGCTAGAGCTGGTTATCGGTGCATGTCCTGAGTTCGACCACGACCTATTCCTAGCCGGTGAGCTGACTCCAGTATACTTCGGTACTGCACTGGGTAACTTCGGTGTTGACCATATGCTAGACGGTCTTACTGAGTGGGCTCCAGGTCCACAAGCGCGTGAAGCGAACGAGCGTAAGGTTGTTGCTTCTGAAGAGAAATTCTCTGGCTTCGTGTTTAAGATCCAAGCAAACATGGACCCTAAACACCGTGACCGTATCGCATTTATGCGTATCGTTTCTGGTACTTACTCGCAAGGCATGAAGATGAACCATGTGCGCACGGGTAAGAACGTAAGTATCTCTGATGCAGTAACCTTTATGGCGGGTGACCGTTCTCGCGCAGATAAAGCGTACGCAGGTGACATCATTGGTCTACACAACCACGGTACAATCCAGATCGGCGATACCTTTACCCAAGGTGAGAAGCTGAAGTTTGCAGGTATCCCTAACTTTGCTCCTGAACTGTTCCGTCGCATTCGACTAAAAGATCCATTGAAGCAGAAGCAGCTACTAAAAGGGCTAGTACAGCTTTCTGAGGAAGGTGCAGTGCAGGTATTCCGCCCACTGCAAAACAACGACCTTATCGTAGGTGCGGTTGGTGTGCTTCAGTTTGATGTGGTAGTTGCGCGCCTTAAAGCTGAATACAACGTCGAAGCCATCTATGAAGGCGTAAACGTAGCAACAGCTCGCTGGGTTGAATGTGATGATCCTAAGAAACTGGAAGAGTTTAAGCGTAAGAACCAGAGCAACCTTGCTCTCGATGGTGGTGACAACCTTTCTTATGTTGCACCAACCATGGTTAACCTAAACCTAGCGCAAGAGCGATTCCCTGACGTAGACTTCAGAGCGACTCGCGAACACTAATATTAGAGCCAGCAGTTTTCTGCTGGCTTTTTTGCTTTCAGGGACACATCAAAAGGAGATTCGGTGTTTGACCTCAATCTAGTACGACCATTTCTAGCGGTATACAACCTAGGCACCATTACCAAGGCCGCCGAATCCCTCTCACTCACACAGCCAGCGGTAAGTTCTGCTATTAAGCGCTTTGAGACAGTTCTTGGTTATCCCTTGTTTATTCGTATGGGGCGCAAGATTGAGCCTACCTCTAAAGCACATCAACTCGCCACTCAGCTAGGTATGGCGCTAGAGCTTATGGATGGTGCAGTGGCGACCGAGCGCAAAATGATTGTCTATGCCAGTGTAAATGCTATAGCGAATCTTCCGGAGATGCCCAACGTGCAACTGATTGAGTCTCCGCGTGTGGAAGAAGACATATTGCAGGATATTCGATTGAATAAAGCTGACTTGGTCATTGATTACAACCTGCCTCGAGACTCTGGACTGAACTTTGAGCATGCATTTAGTGATGAGCTTGTTTTGATGTGTGATGCAGAACATCCTGCAGTGGGGGATACAATCTCACTTGAGCAATATCTAGATTCAGAACATGTTACTTTGAAACTCGTGCGCCAGAATGCACAAATTGTAGACTTTCTGTCCGGTAAGAGTTTTTCGAGAAAAGTGGCGATAGAGGTGAGTAGTATCACTAACCTTATTGTTGCAACTAAAGGTACTCGCTATATTTCTGCGATTGCTAAGAGCATGAGCGATATTGCTGAAAAGTTTGGAATGAAGATACTCGCGCCACCATTTAAGATGCGAAAGGTAGATTTTGAGTTTACTTACCACAAAAAATACCAAAACAATGCACAGCATAAGGCACTGCGTGAACAGCTTAGAGAATTATTAAGCCATGACTAGAAGTCGAAGGTTAGGCCGAACTCTATAGTATCTTCTCGTTCTTCAAAATAGGTATAGGTCACCGATGGTCTCAGTTGCTTGATGTTGAGAAATAGAATCATCTCATGGTAAATGAGGTCGGTTTTTCCTGAACTGATGCTGATGTCATTCTGTTTCCCATTCCACATATTGTCTTTGAATCCGATTTCGTGATTGAACTTGTATAGAAGGTCAAAGTATTTAATCGGGCTCCAAATGGCACCTGCAGAATAGTCGATGGAATCAGATGGCAGGTAATTCAGACAGTTTGCTACGAAACAGTACTCATCGTCGAATTTGTAGTTGTAGTTAACATCGCCAATAGCGGTCCAGTGCTGGCTCAGCACTTTTGCGCCAAAGATGCCGGTAGATACTTTGTAGTCACTAATCTTTAGACTGTTCTCAGTGTAATAGGTCTCTCCCTTCCAAATAGAATAGCCAGCTCCAACTTCCCAGTTTACTTCTGTATCGATATCTCCGAATACTCGCAAATCTTCCGTGATGTAATAGTTGGCATCCAGAGTGGCTACTGTATTGCCATCTTGCTGTGAAAAGCTAATGCCAAAGATATCAGTAAACTTCTCAATAGTTTGTACCAAAGTAGATTCAGCAAAAGCATTGGCAGATAAGAAAAGGGAGAGAATTGCTAGGCGACGCATAGGAACTCCAAAACAGGTTTACTAAAGAAAATAATCCCCTCGATTGAGGGGATTATTGGGCTTAATTCAGAAGTCGTTGGGAGTTACTTCTTAAGCGTTGCTAGACGGTTTTGAACTTTAGCTTTTACTTGCTGAAGTTTGTTTTGGTCAACGTTTTGTAGGTTCTGCAATTTTGAACGGTGAAGCTCTGGGTTTCCACCATCTGTAAGCACTATGCTTAGCCGTCCTTCAATAGACGAGACTACGTAGGTGCCGTTCTCGGTAACGATTTCGAATCCATTGTCTAGACGAGTAACATCACCGTGATCATGAATGTTTCCATGAATACTTGTGTCATAGTCGATTCTGACAGTGTATTCACCATCACTGTTGATTGAGACAATGGTGCCATTATCACCAACAATTAATGCGGCATCGATAGTTTCGTCGTAAAGTACTTCACCGAATGTTTTCGGTGCATCTGGGCTATCCATATCACCGTCTATGATTGAGTCATCAATATCTATAACCCAACCGTTACCAGCTTCGATAACTTTTAAGATATCCCCATTGTCAAGCACTATTACGATGTCGCCTTCGGCATTTTCTGGATATCTGATTTGACCAACAGTATTGCCATTAGCATCAGTTATTTGTCCTGCATCGTTAATATGCCCCACTAACTTATCGTCAATAGCGATCATCCCGTTGTATACAGTAAATACAGTCTGACTATTGTCAGGTACAGAGTTGTCATCATCTATGCCTGGTAGTTCATTATCAGGGTTACCAGCGGTTGGTAGAGATGGGATTACATCGTCTGGGTTTTCGTTAGAGCTTGAGCTCGTAGATAGCATACCTGCAACTAATGCGGCAGAAGCTGTGCCGACAGCAGCCCAAGTGCTGTTTGACTCTTGTTTGTTTACAATGTTGCTCGCACTTGCTGGATCAATCGCTTGAGTATCTGAAGATGTTGTTTTCAATTGCGCTTGAACAGATGCATCGATATCACGCATTTGTCGATCGATAAGTTCGTGTGTTTCAGCGTTTGCAGCTTGAACATCAACCTTCGTTGATTGAGCGAATGCGTTAGCGGAAAGTGCTGTGGAAATGGTTAGAGCTAAAATGCTTGCTTTCATGTGTGCTTGTTTCTCATACAGTTGATGTTAGAGCGTCTTGCGGTGTATGCCTCCTGGCTATGGGATGAATTATGTACAGCAGGGGAAGGGCTAACAATAAAGCGAGCTAGGCTTTCTATATTAATAGTATTTATACTGAATGATTGTTCATTGGCGTTCGTTGTTTTTATTTATTCCGTTAGGTATTGTTTTTACTAGGTTTGCAGATTCTTCATCAAAGCTTTACTTAGCCTGTTACTAAATGTTTCTCAGTTTGATTTAATATAGAATTCCTATCGTCTACTCTTATCGAGTATGAAGAAATAGTTTGTTTTGAGGTGATATAGATGTGGTTTGATACCCACTGCCATTTGGATTTTGAATGTTTCCAGAGTGAATGGCAGGAGTATAAGAAGAGGTTTCATGAGGCTGAGGTGTCTCGTTTCCTTGTGCCCGCTGTAGGCCAGAACAACTGGAATCAGGTATTGCAATTGTCTGGTGAGGAAGGGGTTTATATCGCCATAGGCATTCACCCCTTGAGAGTGAAGGAGCAGTATCAGCGAACAACTGTGTTTCAAGATGAACTGACGGCACTTGGAGAATACTTCGCTGAACACAAAGACAAGATCACTGCTGTGGGTGAGTGTGGGTTGGATAAACGCTTTAAAGAGTGTATCGACCAGCAGCTGGAAGCGTTCGACTTTCAGCTTGAGTTGGCAAAGCAATATAACAAGCCCGTCGTTATCCACTCGGTGAAACAGCACCACCTTGTTCAACAGAGGCTGAAGCAAGCTAAAGTAAATAGAGGAATCGTTCACGGCTTCAGCGGTAACTATCAGAAAGCCAAAGCTTTAGTTGACGCAGGAATGAGGTTAGGAATTGGCGGGGTAATAACTCGTCCGACTGCTGAACCTACTCGAGATGCTATAGCTAAACTTCCACTCGATTCAATAGTGTTAGAAACAGATGCTCCAGATATGCCTTTGTACGGTATGAATTCGGAGATTAACTCCCCTCAATATATACCTCACATTTTTAAATATCTTGTAAAGATACGTAACGAAAACGCCTCTATACTAGCCGAGGCTATTTGGCGCAACAGTAATCAGGTTTTTGCAATAAATTGACCTAACTGCCGATTTGTTAATCACTGCATTCGCAAAAAGGTGACATTGATCAACATTGATTTAATCGTTTGCGTCTAGAATTTCGCGAAAATGTGATCTGTGTTTTATCCTGCAATTTCTTGTTCGGTATAATCGCGCCCGTTTTTCTAACAACTTTTTTTAAACAATCTTTATAAGGAAGCCATAAACTATGAGCCTGTTTATGAGCCTAGTGGGCATGGCAGTACTGATCCTGATCGCAGTACTTCTGTCAGACAACCGCAAAGCAATTAACTTTCGTACTGTAGGTGGCGCGTTCGCTATCCAGTTCGCACTTGGTGCATTCGTTCTTTACGTACCTTGGGGTAAAGACCTTCTAAAAAGCGTTTCGGATGGTGTTTCAAGCGTAATTAACTACGGTGCTGATGGTACTGGTTTCCTATTCGGAAACTTGGTTAATTTCTCTGTTGACGGTCTTGGCTTTATCTTTGCGTTCCAAGTTCTACCAACTCTTATCTTCTTCTCTGCTCTGATCTCTGTACTTTACTACCTAGGTGTTATGCAGTGGGTTATCCGCATTCTTGGCGGTGGTCTGCAAAAAGCTCTAGGCACTTCTCGTGCGGAATCTATGTCAGCAGCAGCAAACATTTTCGTTGGTCAAACTGAAGCACCTCTAGTAGTACGTCCTTTCGTACCTAAGATGACTCAATCTGAGCTATTCGCAGTAATGTGTGGTGGTCTAGCTTCTATCGCTGGTGGTGTACTAGCGGGTTACGCATCTATGGGCGTGCCAATCGAATACCTAGTAGCTGCATCATTCATGGCGGCTCCTGGCGGTCTACTATTCGCTAAGATCATCAAGCCTGAAACTGATGAGCCAATCGAGCAACTAGACAACATCAACGCTGAAGGTGAAGACAAGCCAGCAAACGTAATCGACGCAGCAGCGGGCGGTGCATCTGCAGGTCTTCAACTGGCTCTAAACGTTGGTGCAATGCTAATCGCATTCATCGGTCTTATCGCTCTAATCAACGGTGTGCTTGGTGGCATCGGTGGTTGGTTCGGTATGGAGAACCTAACTCTTGAAGCTATCCTTGGTTGGATCTTCGCACCACTAGCATTCCTAATCGGTGTTCCTTGGAACGAAGCTACAGTTGCTGGTGAGTTCATCGGTCTTAAGACTGTTGCGAACGAATTCGTTGCATACGCACAATTTGCACCTTACCTAGGTGACGGTGCTGAGGTTGTACTGAGCGAGAAGACTAAAGCAATCATCTCATTTGCTCTTTGTGGCTTCGCTAACCTATCGTCTATCGCTATCCTACTAGGTGGTCTAGGTAGTATCGCTCCTAAGCGTCGCCCAGATATCGCTCGTATGGGTATCAAGGCAGTAATCGCGGGTACGCTATCTAACCTAATGGCAGCGACAATCGCAGGTTTCTTCCTATCGTTCTAATGACGAAGAAAACTTAAATTGCAAAGCGCCCTGATGTTAGCATCGGGGCGTTTTTATTCGTATTATCATAATCTTCTGCACAACCTGTGTTTCACATCATATTTTTTTGAGATGCAAAACGTTTGCTTTCATGAGCAATGTTACGCAGATCAATCGAATGACTATACTGTTAGCCTAAGTTGACTAACTGGAACTGAATGATGAACGAGGTTTTGCTTGCTATATTTGCAGGCTTTGTCGTGGGTGTAATCTTCTCTGCGATCAAGCTGCCAATTCCAGCTCCACCCGTTTTGTCCGGTGTAATGGGCATTGTTGGTGTGTATCTGGGAGGCGTTTTCTACCAATGGATTGTAGAGCGCTTTATACAGTAGTAACTTATTTAACTTGCTGATGTAATTAGCAATTTACTTGATATGCAGCCAAGGTATGGCTGTTTAAATCACGGTGACAGGGATAGCAATTGGTCAATTCACCAAGTCTTCACGGAACCAAGTCCGTTCATTGAGTCTGGACGCACTATTCATGCCTATACTGAAAGCGGCGTCACAACTATCAACTATTCGGAGAATCTAATGAGCGATTTGAAAGCTGCAGCACTACGCGCACTTAAACTAATGGATCTAACTACTCTTAACGACGACGATACTGACCAAAAAGTTATCGATCTGTGCCATGCAGCTAAGTCACCAGTAGGTAATACTGCGGCTATCTGCATCTACCCTCGTTTTATCCCAATCGCTAAGAAGACGCTACGCGAGCAGGGTACTCCTGAGGTGAAGATCGCAACTGTGACCAACTTCCCTCACGGTAACGATGATATCGAGATCGCAGTGGCTGAAACAAAAGCGGCTGTAGCTTACGGTGCGGATGAAGTAGATGTTGTATTCCCATATCGCGCACTTATCGCTGGCAATGCTGAAGTTGGCTTTGAGCTAGTGAAGCAGTGTAAAGAAGCGTGTGGCGACATCCTTCTTAAGGTAATCATCGAAACGGGTGAACTAAAAGAAGAAGCTCTTATCAAGCAAGCTTCAGAGATCTGTATCAAAGCAGGTGCTGATTTCATCAAGACCTCTACTGGTAAAGTGCCGGTAAACGCAACTCCAGAATATGCACGCATGATGCTTGAAGTTATCCGTGACATGGGTGTAGCTGAAAGTGTTGGCTTTAAACCTGCGGGCGGTGTTCGTTCAGCTGAAGATGCAGCCCTATACCTAGGTATGGCTGACGAGATCCTAGGTGATTCTTGGGTAGACGCTCGCCATTATCGTTTTGGCGCATCTAGCCTACTAACCAATCTTCTGAATACTCTTGAAGTAACTGACGAGAAAGCAGACCCAGCTGCTTACTAATTGATTATTTTGGCGCTCGAATGAGCGCCACTGTCGGTAACTTTTATTAAGGTAAGCGCTATGTATTTACCCCAAGAGATTATTCGTAAGAAACGTGACGGTGAAGTCCTCACCGCTGACGAAATTAACTTCTTTATACAAGGCGTAGCGAAAGAGACAGTATCTGAAGGTCAGATCGCTGCCTTTGCTATGGCTATTTTTTTCAATGAAATGACTATGCCTGAGCGTATCGCACTGACGTGTGCAATGCGTGATTCAGGTATGGTTTTAAATTGGGACCATATGGGCTTTGATGGCCCAGTCGTAGATAAGCACTCAACTGGTGGTGTAGGTGATGTAACCTCATTAATGCTTGGCCCTATGGTGGCAGCATGTGGGGGTTATGTACCTATGATCTCAGGCCGAGGTTTGGGTCACACAGGCGGTACCCTAGATAAGCTTGAGTCTATTCCAGGCTACAACATTACCCCAACCAATGAAGTGTTCGGTCAAGTAACTAAAGATGCAGGCGTGGCTATTATCGGTCAAACCGGTAACTTGGCTCCAGCAGACAAGCGAGTTTATGCAACTCGTGATATCACAGCGACCGTAGATAACATCTCTCTTATCACCGCATCTATTCTGTCTAAGAAGCTAGCCGCTGGCCTAGATTCTTTGGTGATGGATGTAAAAGTAGGCTCTGGCGCCTTTATGCCAACCTATGAAGCGTCTAATGAACTGGCTCGTTCTATTGTTGCAGTAGCAAATGGTGCAGGTACTAAGACCACAGCGATTCTGACCGATATGAATCAAGTACTGGCTTCATCGGCGGGTAATGCGGTAGAGGTGCGTGAAGCGGTTCGTTTCCTAACCGGTGAATATCGTAATCCACGCCTTCTAGAAGTCACCATGGCGTCTTGTAAAGAGATGTTGGTTCTTGGTGGATTGGCTGACAACGCAGAGCAAGCTGAGCAGAAACTGATGCAGGTTCTGGATAACGGTAAGGCTGCCGAGTGCTTCAACAAGATGGTCGCAGGCCTTGGCGGTCCAAAAGACTTTGTTGAAAACTACGACAATTACCTGCCGAAGGCTGAGATCATTAAACCAGTATTTGCTGATACAACGGGCATCATTACAGAGATGGATACACGAGCTATTGGTATGGCTGTAGTCGCTATGGGCGGTGGTCGTCGTGTTGCAACTGACCAAATCGATTATGCGGTTGGCTTTGACCAGTTCATTAAGCTTGGTGAAACAGTAGATAACAACTCACCAATCGCCGTTATCCATGCCCGCAATGAACAGCAGTGGCAAGAGGCAGCTGTTGCTATCAAGGCAGTAGTTAAAGTTGGCGAAGCGGGCAGTTATAAACCGACCCCAAATGTTTATGCTCAAATCCGAGCTGAAGATGTAGAGAGATAATTGATATGAAAAGAGCAATTATTCTGGTGTTGGACTCTTTTGGTATCGGCGCAACTGAAGACGCAGATAAATTCGGTGATGTGGGCTCAGATACTCTGGGTCATATCGCTGAGCAATGTGCAAAAGGCGAAGCAGATAATGTTAAGCGTAGCGGTCCTCTGACACTTCCAAACCTATCACGTCTAGGCCTTGGTCATGCGGCTGAAGAATCAACTGGCTCATTCCCAATCGGTCTGAATAAAGACGCTGATATTATTGGTGCTTACGGTCATGCCGCTGAGATATCTTCAGGTAAGGATACGCCGTCAGGTCACTGGGAAATCGCGGGTGTTCCGGTTCTGTTTGAGTGGGGCTATTTCACTGATAAGCAAAATAGCTTCCCTCAAGAGCTTCTAGATAAGATCGTTGAACGCGCAGGTATCCCGGGTTACTTAGGAAACTGCCATGCATCTGGTACACAGGTATTGGATGATCTTGGTGAAGAGCATATGCAAACGGGCAAGCCTATCTTCTATACCTCAGCGGATTCTGTATTCCAGATTGCCTGTCATGAAGAAACCTATGGGTTAGACAAGCTGATGGAGCTTTGCCAAATCGCTCGTGAAGAGCTTGAGGGCTATAACATTGGCCGTGTTATCGCGCGTCCATTTGTTGGTGATAAAGCGGGCTCATTCCAGCGCACCGGCAACCGCCGTGACCTTTCTATTGAGCCACCGGCAGCAACTGTGCTTCAGAAGCTGGTAGAAGAAAAGCAGGGCGAGGTTGTATCTGTAGGTAAGATTGCAGATATCTACGCTCATTGCGGTATCACGCAAAAGGTTAAAGCAACGGGTCTTGAAGGCTTGTTTGATCTAACTAAAGAGGAGATCAAGAAAGCGGGTAACAATACGATTGTGTTTACCAACTTTGTTGACTTTGACTCAGCCTACGGTCATCGCCGTGATGTGGCGGGCTACGCTGAGGCCCTTGAATATTTTGATAAACGACTGCCTGAAATCTACGAGCTCTTAGAGCCTAACGATGTACTGATCCTGACTGCAGACCATGGCTGTGACCCAACCTGGCACGGCAGTGACCATACCCGTGAACACATTCCTGTGCTGGTTTATGGTGGCAATGTTAAGGCGGGTTCTCTAGGTCGTCGCTCGACCTTTGCTGATATTGGTCAGAGCCTTGCGCACTACTTTGGTACGTCCGATATGGATTACGGAACAAATTTCCTCTAAACAACAATTACTACAAGGATAAATATTATGGCTACTCCTCATATTAACGCTGAAAAGGGTGATTTCGCTGACGTTGTGCTGATGCCGGGTGATCCACTTCGCGCCAAATACATCGCTGAAACCTTCCTAGAAGATGTGGTTCAGGTTTGTGACGTTCGTAATATGTACGGCTTCACGGGTACTTATAAAGGTCGTCGTATCTCTGTAATGGGCCACGGTATGGGTATCCCTTCATGCTCTATCTATGTAACCGAATTGGTTAAAGACTACGGTGTGAAGAAGGTAATCCGTGTTGGTAGTTGTGGTGCAGTACGTGATGACGTGAAACTGCGTGACGTTGTTATCGGCATGGGTGCTTGTACCGATTCTAAAGTAAACCGTATCCGTTTTAAGGATCACGATTTCGCGGCAATCGCTGACTTCGACATGGTTCGCAACGCGCAGCTAGCAGCAGAGAAACTGGGTATCGATGTTAAGATTGGTAACCTGTTCTCAGCAGAGCTTTTCTACACGCCAGATCCAGATATGTTCGACGTTATGGACAAATACGGCATTCTAGGTGTTGAGATGGAAGCAGCTGGTATCTACGGCATTGCAGCGGAATACGGTGCTAAAGCTCTAGCTATCTGTACTGTGTCTGACCACATCAAACGTGGTGAGCAAACGACTTCTGAAGAGCGTGCTACCACCTTCAACGAGATGATGGAAATCGCTCTGGAATCAGTGCTACTTGGTGACGAAGAATAATCCTCAAAATAGTTAGCTGAAATAAAACGCTTGGCAATTGCCAAGCGTTTTTTTTATTTCTTCATTCTAAGAAGTAGGGTAAGCATTACGCCCGAGGCGAAGCTTAACAGAATCATCAGTAGCATAGAGCGGTCACTGTTTCGGTAGTGATGATCAGAGAAGGCTGTGAGTTGCCCCTTCTCGAAGGTGACGCGCACATATCCAATAATGGATTGTTTGGAAACGATGGGCTCAATCAGTTGTTGTTTACCGATGGCGGCTGAAGCAAGCGGAGTATCTAGGCCAAGGGATTCTCGCACTGTTTTCGCTTTATCGCTCGCTGCGATCTTCACCCCTTTGCTGTCGTAGATGGTGACATCGGTTACCAGGGTCTCTTTAGCCAGTCGATTGGCTAGATGTCTCAGGTTCTCTTGATCTTCTTTTACGATAAGCTCGCTCGCATTTAGAGAGGCTTGCGAGATAAGAAGTTGAGTCAGCGTTTGTAACTGCTTAAATTGGATCTGTTGGTTACCCTGACTGATAAACACACTGCTGCGCACGATAGTGGCGAACATGATAGCCAGTGCAAGGATGCAGGTAACCTTTATAAATACCCTAATTGAAAATAGAGAGTCGCTCATAAATTTGGGAGTTTAGGAATAACTAGAGACAATTTGCATAGTGAGACTTGCGCTATCAAATTGCAATAGGGTAAGTTGCGGTATCGCGTATAATTCCAAGGAAAGAATTCCATGCAAGTTTCACAGCTCAAGGTTGCAAATACAGAACTGCCTTCACAAGAAGAGCTCGTTATTGCTTTCGCCAAAAAAGATATCCAAGGCCTATTTGAGGCCTCAAGCATTTATGCCTCATGGCAACTGTCTGACTACAATATCCTATTGCTTAATAAAGAGAAGGCTTCTGAGCTTACACTAGAGCTTGAAGCTAACACTGTTGATATTGCTTCTCTAGAATCTCTTCCTGATACCTCAAAGCCAGGTGTTGCGCTGTTCGATATGGATTCAACCTTGATTGAAATCGAGTGCATCGATGAGATAGCTAAGCTTGCAGGCGTTGGAGAGGAAGTGTCTGAGGTAACCGAGCGTGCTATGCAGGGTGAATTGGACTTTGAGCAGAGCCTTCGCCAGCGAGTAGGCAAACTTGAAGGCGCACCTGATTCTATCCTTGAGCAAGTTCGTGTGAAACTTCCAGTTATGGATGAAGCCGAGCTATTAATAGATGGACTGAAATCTCTTGGGTGGAAGGTCGCACTCGCTTCAGGTGGTTTCACCTATTTTTCTGATTCTCTAAAAGAGACCCTTAAACTTGACTACGCTCGCTCGAATCAACTTGAGATAATCGATTGTGTTCTTACAGGTAAGGTTCTGGGTGATGTGGTTTCTGCAGAAACCAAGGCCGAAGTGCTGCGCGAGTTAAGAGACATGTATGGCATCGATAAGTCAAACAGCGTTGCCGTGGGTGATGGTGCCAACGACCTAGTCATGATGGCAGAAGCCGGACTGGGTGTGGCGTATCATGCAAAGCCTAAGGTCGTAGAGCAGGCTCAAACCGCTGTGAAATATTCATCATTAGGTGGTGTGCTTTGTATCCTAAGCGCATCATCAGTGATTCAACAAATTAAGAAATAGAGTAGATGGCAAAAGTAAAAACAGCCTATGTATGTAATGACTGTGGCGCGGACTTTCCGCGCTGGCAGGGGCAGTGCAATGCCTGTGGTGCGTGGAATACCATTACCGAAGTAAAGCTTGCCGCATCTCCATCGGTTGCCAGAAACGAAAGACTGAGTGGTTATGCTGGCAGTGCGACTGAATCTCAGGTTCAGGTGCTGGCAGATATTGACCTGCAAGAGGTGCCAAGATTCAGTTCTACCTTTAAAGAGTTCGACCGAGTGCTTGGCGGTGGCATAGTGCCAGGTGCAGCTATCTTGATTGGCGGCAACCCAGGCGCAGGTAAATCAACGCTGCTTTTACAAACCATGTGTCGATTGGCGAGTGAGTTGCGAACTCTATATGTTACTGGTGAGGAATCCTTGCAACAGGTAGCAATGCGCGCCTCACGTCTTGGTCTTCCAAAAGACAAGCTAAAGATGCTGTCTGAAACCAACGTAGATAAGATCTGTCAGGTTGCAGAGAAAGAGCAACCTAAGCTGATGGTGATTGACTCCATTCAGGTTATGCACGTCTCAGACGTTCAGTCTTCACCGGGCACGGTTGCTCAGGTGCGTGAGTCTGCTACAGCACTAACTCGCTATGCCAAACAAAACAACGTGGCTGTGTTTATCGTTGGACACGTAACTAAAGACGGTTCGCTAGCGGGCCCTAAAGTGCTAGAGCACATTATTGACTGCTCAGTGCTTCTTGATGGTAGTACTGATAGCCGTTTTAGAACCTTGCGTTGTCATAAGAACCGCTTTGGCGCCGTAAACGAGCTAGGTGTTTTTGCCATGACAGGTCAAGGACTAAAAGAGGTATCAAACCCATCGGCTATCTTCCTTTCTCGCGGAGAGGAACAAACCAGTGGCAGCTCGGTGATGGTTATCTGGGAAGGTACTCGCCCTCTACTCGTTGAGATACAGGCGCTGGTGGATTACTCTCAGTTGGCAAACCCGCGCCGCGTTGCTGTTGGTCTTGAGCAAAACCGTTTATCTATGCTTCTGGCGGTTCTGCATAAACACGGCGGTTTGCAGATGGCAGACCAAGATGTATTCGTGAACGTAGTCGGTGGTGTTAAGGTTGCTGAAACCAGTGCGGACTTGGCGCTGGTGATGGCACTACTATCCAGCTTCAGAGACAGAGCTCTGCCAAAGGATGCGGTCATCTTTGGTGAAATGGGCTTAGCCGGCGAGATTCGACCAGTACCAAGTGGCCAAGAACGTTTGAACGAAGCCTTCAAACACGGCTTTAAACAAGCCATTGTCCCTTATGCCAATATGCCGAAAGGTGGCATACCTGGCATGCGCATTCACGCGGTTAAAAATCTATCTGAAGCCATTCAAGCGTTTGATGAAATGTAGTTCACATACGCTTTCAACTATGCCAAAAGTCACCTATATTTCTTGAACTGGAAAAATAAGGTGATTTTTTTTCCCCGACCTGCACGCAAAGCTATCAGTCTTGACAGATTATGGTATACTCAGCGCGCATTTTATATCCTATTAACAGAGTAAAACGATGACTGATTTATCTAAATACAGAAACATTGGTATTTTTGCTCACGTAGACGCAGGTAAAACTACCTCTACAGAGCGTATCCTAAAGCTTACTGGTAAGATCCACCGTACAGGTGAGGTTCATGATGGTGCAGCAACAACTGACTTCATGGAGCAGGAAGCAGAACGTGGTATTACTATCCAGTCTGCTGCGACAACTTGTTTCTGGAAAGACCACCGTCTAAACATCATCGATACTCCTGGACACGTTGACTTCACAGTTGAAGTTTACCGTTCTCTTAAAGTTCTTGATGGTGGTGTTGGCGTATTCTGTGGTTCTGGTGGTGTTGAGCCTCAATCAGAAACTAACTGGCGTTACGCGAACGAATCTGAAGTAGCTCGTCTAATCTTCGTAAACAAGCTGGACCGTATGGGTGCAGACTTCTACCGCGTTGTTGAGCAAGTGAAGAACGTACTAGGTGCTAACCCACTAGTTATGACTCTTCCAATCGGTATCGAAGATGACTTCACAGGCGTTATCGACGTTCTGAACCAAAAAGCACTAATCTGGGATGATTCAGGTCTTCCAGAGAACTACACAGTAGAAGAGATCCCAGCTGAGTACGCTGAAAAAGCGGCTGAGTATCGTGAGATGCTAATCGAGACTGCTGTTGAGCAAGACGATGACCTAATGATGGCATACATGGAAGGCGAAGAGCCAACTTTGGAGCAAATCAAAGAGTGTATCCGTAAAGGTACTCGTGACCTAGCATTCTTCCCAACGTTCTGTGGTTCTGCGTTCAAGAACAAAGGTATGCAGCCTATGCTTGACGCTGTTGTTGACTACCTACCGTCTCCAACAGAAGTTGATCCTCAGCCTCTAACTGACCCAGATACTGGTGAAGCTACTGGTGAAGTTGCACTTGTAGATCCATCTGAACCTCTACGTGCTCTTGCGTTTAAGATCATGGATGACCGTTTCGGTGCTCTAACATTTATCCGTGTTTACTCTGGTACTATGAAGAAGGGTGACACCATTCTTAACTCTGCTACTGGTAAAACTGAGCGTATCGGCCGTATGGTTGAGATGCACGCGGATGAGCGTAACGAGATCGATTCAGCACAAGCTGGTGATATCATCGCAGTTGTTGGTATGAAGAACGTTCAAACTGGTCACACTCTATGTGATCCTAAGCACGAATGTACTCTTGAGCCAATGATCTTCCCAGAACCAGTAATCTCAATCGCTGTATCTCCAAAAGATAAAGGCGGTTCTGAGAAAATGGGTATCGCGATCGGTAAAATGGTTGCAGAAGATCCATCTTTCCAAGTTGAGACTGATGAAGATTCAGGCGAAACCATCCTTAAAGGTATGGGTGAACTTCACCTAGACATCAAGGTTGACATCCTTAAGCGTACTTACGGCGTAGACCTAATCGTTGGTCAACCTCAGGTTGCTTACCGTGAAACTATCACTCAAGAAGTTGAAGATAGCTACACGCACAAGAAACAGTCTGGTGGTTCTGGTCAGTTCGGTAAGATCGACTACCGTATCAAGCCTGCAGAAGCTGGCACTGGCTTTAAGTTCTCGTCAACAGTTGTTGGTGGTAACGTACCTAAAGAATTCTGGCCTGCAGTTGAGAAAGGCTTCGCTTCTATGATGGAAGAGGGTGTTCTAGCTGGCTTCCCTGTTCTTGACGTTGAAGTTGAACTATTCGACGGTGGCTTCCACGCAGTGGATTCATCTGCAATCGCATTTGAAATCGCAGCTAAAGGCGCATTCCGTCAGTCTATCCCTAAAGCGGGTGCACAACTTCTTGAGCCTATCATGAAGGTTGACGTGTTCACTCCAGACGATCACGTAGGTGACGTTATCGGTGACCTTAACCGTCGTCGTGGTATGATCAAAGACCAAGAAGCTGGCGCAACTGGCGTACGTATCAAAGCTGACGTTCCTCTATCTGAGATGTTCGGTTACATCGGCCACCTACGTACTATTACTTCTGGCCGTGGTCAGTTCTCTATGGAGTTCAGCCACTACTCAGCATGTCCACAAAATGTTGCTGATGAAGTAATCGCAAAAGTTAAAGAAGAGAAAGCTAAGTAATATTGCTTAATCTTTAATGACTGAAAAAGCCCCGACAGTGAAAGCTGTCGGGGCTTTTGTTTTGTGGTATCTTTTTAATGTAGGTAAAAGGAGATTACCATGCACAATTACGCAGACAACCAATTTGCTTCCAAAGCAAATCTATTACTTTCATTGGTTTGTTTTTTCTCTGTATTCGCAAATTGGCATGCCTTTTGGTCTTTTTTTATAATTGCATTTTTACAGTTGGCATATATTTTCTACATTAGAATGAACGTTAAAAGTAACTACAGAGTTCTAATTGGGAGTTGGCCTACTGTAATATTAATTGGTTTTCTTGTTTGCCTGATGGTTAGCTTATTTCTCTACATCCCTACAGCGAATACAGAAGAGGTCTATTTAGCGCTATTGAGGTGTTTATTCTTTCTTATTCATTTCTATTTTGCATATTCTTATCTTATACATATTGAAAAATATGACTTAGGTTATTTTCTTTATGACTGTATTGTTGCTGCAACAACAATTTGTGCTTTATACTTTTTACTTGATTATAATTATAATATAGATACAGTAATTTCATCTTCAAGCTTTGAGTTACCATTCTTTTTTAATATAAGGATGATTGGGTTTATATGTTGTTACTCTACTATATACCTGATATATAGAATAATTCTAAGTGGAGATAATGAAAAAAAACTACCTGTCTTCTGTATAGTTTATGCAATCAATCTAGTACTACTTGTTTGGTTGGGAGGTAGGGCTTCACTATTGGCCACCATGATATCTAGTTTATTTATAATTGGGGTCTTTTCCTATCATAAAGTATTGAAAAGCAATAGAGTTCAACAATTGCTATTGCTTACAGTGATATCTGTAATAGTTTCTGTTCCATTAAATGTATTGGAATGGAATGGTCTAAACAGAGTTTTGACGTTGTTTTCAGATGATACGATATTAACAATAAACGAACTTAGTAGTAACCGATTAGTCTTGTGGAGTGATGCTCTAACATATATTGAAAAATCGTTTTATTTTGGGAATGGTCCTGATTCATATCGATTTCTTAGTATTACAGGGCAATTTCAGCCTCATAACTTTGTGTTGCAATTTTTATTTGAAGTGGGAATTTTCGGCACATTTTTCTTACTTGGATTGGTTTTTTATATACTTGTGATTTCTTTAGTTAAAGTTTTAAGTTGTAACGTAGATGGGCTAAATAAACTAGTTATGAATCTATCGTTGATTGGAGCGTTAGTTTTTCAAGGTTTGCTAGACGGTACATTTTATTGGTCAGTAACGGTGATGCAGATTATTATTTGCATCACCTCCCTGTATAAAGCGTGTGTTTATTCCCACTCAACTTGGTTACCACCCCAAGCAGAACCTAAGTTATGATAGTTTTTCTCTAAAATATGACGTTTGATTTTTAAGGTTGGTGTGAGTATGCCGTTCTCAATACTCCAAGGTTCTCTTATCACCAAAATACCTTTCACCTTTTCATGACTCTCTAGCCTGTCGTTGAGGGAAATTAATGCCCTTTTGAGGCTGTTCTCGTAGCGTTGCTTGTCAAAGTTAGGAAATTCATGTGGAACAACCAGCATGATAGGAGCTGGCATTCCCAAGCCAACCAAACACAACATTTCTACTCTAGCTAATTCGATAAATGACTTTTCGATAGGAACAGGTGCTACAAATTTCCCTTTTGCTGTTTTGAAGGTGTCTTTCTTGCGGCCTTGAATAAACAGATAGCCTTCTGAATCGAGTTTGCCGACATCGCCAGTATGCAGCCAACCATCATCATTAAAGGTCTCTTTGGTTAACTCATCTTCTTTGTAGTAGCCAGAGAACAGCCCTTGGCTCTTTAGAAGTATTTCGTCATCATCGGCAATCTTGATGTCGATTCCCGGCCCTGCTTTTCCGATCGAGCCTATTTTGCTCGCATTGAATGGATAATTGAGAGTCCCGTACGCGTAAGTTTCGGTCATGCCCCAAGCTTCAGTAATGTTTAAGCCTACCGTGTGATACCACTCGAGTATGGATGGACTGATTGGCGCTGAACCACAGCCCAGAACTCTACCTTGGTCCAGGCCTAAACCATCTGCAATCTTCTTCTTGATGATATTGTTAAGTATTGGGATTTTGAGGAGTAGGTTGAGCTTCTTCGGCGGCAATTTGTCTTGTATTCGCTGTTGGAACAAGGTCCATAAGCGAGGAACAGAAATAAACAGAGTAGGGCGATGCATCTTCACATCGTCGATAAAGGTCTCTAAAGATTCTGGAAACGCTGTCGGTAATCCGGCTGTGATAGAAGAGCCAAAAATATAAACACGCTCAGTAATGTGTGCGAGTGGCAGATAAGAGAACATCCTATCGCCCGCTTGAATACCGATGTGCTCTACCAGCTTTTGTACTGACCAAGAAAATGCTCCAAAGGTGAGCATAGCCCCTTTTGGTGTCCCAGATGTGCCGGAGGTATAAACGATAGACATCAGCTTGTCGTCATGATGCTGTGCATATTCCTCTTCTGGGAGGGGAGAGGTGTCATGAACTAGCTGAGCAAATTTATGCTGGCACTCGGGCGCAGAATCATAAGGATATGAAATTGTAATAAGGTTAGGGTTATTCGCTATTACTTCAGAGGTGGCTGTAGCGTCATCCAATTTACCGGCTACTAAAACCTTGCTCTCACTGTGCTTTATACAGTAATCAATAGTATCTGTTCCGGCTGTTGGGAAAATAGGGACACTAATGTAATCACCCAGCATAAGCGCAAGGTCTGTAATAAACCATTCGACACAGTTTTTAGAAATGAACGCAACTTTGTCGCGAGGTTGAAGTCCCATCTCCCTCAATGATTGAGCGAACTTGAGAGCCATGTCGGCGACCTCTGAGAAAGTATAATCGACGAACTCCCTGTCAATTATTTGTTTCAGATAGACTTCATTTGGTCTTTCATGAGCCCATTTCAAAATGAGCTCGTTAGGCGGTGGTATGGTGCAAGGCGGATTGTTGAAAGTTGCCTGTTCAGCTTCGTTCCCTGAAGTAAATACCATAAATCCCTCTGAAATTATAATGTTTGTATTCAGAAGCTTAGCAGGTATTTATCATTCCGCTTTGTTTGTCACCTCACAACGTTTTGCCGGTACTCCGTAGGAGTTAATGAGGTGTGTTTTTTGAATACTCGATTGAAGTAAGATACATCAGAATAACCAACTTGAAATGCTATCGAAGAAACTTTTTCTCTTGGTTGAGATGTTAGCAATTGTTTGGAAAGTTCTACGCGTTTGTTACTCAGGTATTCCTGGAAGCTAATGTTTTTGTGTTTTCGAAAGAATTTCGAGAAGTATGTGGTGGAGAAATTTGCTAAGTTTGCCACTTCTTCTTCTCTGATTTCTCTATCAATATTCTTCTCGATAAACATATCTATTTTATTAAGTCTTTTCGAAGGTAAGTTACCAGAGATATTGGTTGACTGAGTAGTTGTATTAACTAAGTTGCTCAACGAACCACGTAATTTGGAAAGGTCAGTATAGTTAAGAAAAGTGCATTGAACCTTATCCGTATACGTATTGCAAACGTAACTCTCAGCAGTTAGTACGATTAGTCGCTTTCCAAGGTTAGAACAAATGCTGCAAGCTATCTCAAAAAGCTCGTCTACTTCTTCACCAAGAATAAAGATGGCATATTTAATTTCCGGACGGGTAAGAACGGATATATCTCTACCGTGAAAGTCAAAGTCAAAGTCATCGTCAATATTGCTGCATTTATTATGTGTGACGGAGTCTAACCCCAATCCTATACAAATGTATCTTGCGTTCATGTCTATCGTCCTTGATTAGACCCTCAAATCCTATGAGGTACTTACAAAGTGTAATTCAGTTTGGCAAAAAAATGCAATAAATCAGTACAGGGTGAAATCACAGGCTTGAACTAGACTCTAAGTCTATCTTTCAAGGCGGGAGACAACTTATGAGAATTAGTGAAGCCGACGTACTATGGTTCTTGAGAAATCAAGATGGCTTAACTGTTGTTGAGTATGTCGTTGCTGCTGCTCTACTAGTAGGGGCGATAGCAGTGATCTTTACCGGTTTGGAAGTATCTTTGACGACAAGTTTCAATAAGACAATTTCTTCAGCAGGGAAGTAATGGCGTATAAGTTGGACTTTTTTGCTACAACTTGAAAACTTATTCGACAACAAAATCCTAACAACCAAGCCTCTACTTTATTAGAGTTAATATTGTCCGGTTTAGGGACGAACTTTTGGAGAAATGTTATGGAAAATATCATCAAGGGTCTCAAAGACTTCGCTCGAGACGAAGAAGGCTTGACAGTTGTAGAATACGTAATTGGCGCCGCGCTATTGGTCGCAGGTCTTACTGCTATCTTTACAACGTTGGGTTCACAGTTAGATTCAAAACTTAACGACGTGATTCAAGGCATCAGCACCTAAAATCAGGTAAAGAGGAGGAGGCCAGTGGATGGTCTCCTTATGTTATATGGAGATATCCATTTCAGTATGGACGCTCATTGTGGTTATCGCGGTCGAAGACCTTCGACACCACAGAATACCCAACGTCTACCTTGTACTCATACTTGGTGTTAGTGGCTTAACCCTAGTATCCGATAATGCATCCCCTTTAGATAATCTCTTTGGTTTTGTTGCGATGTTCACAATCGGTATGTTTTTGTTTCTAGTGAGAGCAATGTCGCCGGGTGATGTTAAGCTTCTTGGAGTTGTGGGTTTTGTTGTAGGTTGGCCACACGTTTTTCCAGCTGCTTTTTGGATACTGTTGTCCTCGGGGTTGCTAGGGGGACTTGTTGTCTTGTCTAACCTTAGCAGGCAGGGAGTGGAAAATCCGCTACTCTGTTTGCTAGACGTTAGAAGTGTCATGGAAAGTAGCCGTAACGATTTGCATAGCGTTTATGGTAACAAATTGACTATGCCATTTGCTCCTGCTGTTGCTCTTGGCTTGGCCATTTTTTATTACTTCTTTTAATTACTAGAGAGGAGGATTAAATGAGCGCCACTGAGTATCATCACTCTGATGAGCAAACTTTATCACCGCAAGTTCCTGCTCCACCTATCGTCTCTTCATTAGAAGATCTTGGGGTTCCATCTGCGGTCGTTGAAAATTTGGTTTTGAAGCATCTGGCCGCATTCCCGAAGTCTGATATTCTTCATTTGGCTCAAAGTCTGGGGATCGTAACGCACTTAATTGATGAGATTTTGGCTGATCTTAGAAAAAAATCACTAGTTGAAGTTTTTCAACCGAGCGCACAGTCACTGTTTTCTGAGTCTGCGAAAAGCCATGTAAGATACGCACTATCTGAGCTGGGTATGAGTCAAGCTGATGTTGCGTTTAAAAAAGACGCTTACATAGGCGCGGTTCCAGTATCACTCTCTGTTTACAATGAAATGGTTGAGAACCAAGACCTTCGAGCTCAGTTGATCAGTCGCCCGGACGTCGAGAGCGCGCTCTCAGATGTTTATGGTGCAAACAGGCTAGTTCCAGTTCTTGGCCCAGCTATAAACTCAGGTCGAGCCCTCTTGCTGTATGGTCATGCGGGGACTGGCAAGAGTTTTGTCGCGGCTAGAATACTCAATTCTCTCAACACATCTGTTTACATTCCCCATGCGGTCTACGCTGCTGGCAACATTATTAAAGTGTTTTCGGAGCAACATCACAAGCCAGTTGATCGATATCATAATAGAGATGTGATTTCTCTTAAAAGTCATTATGACAAGCGTTGGGTGTTGTGTGAGCGCCCAAACGTTCAGGTGGGGGGAGAATTGACTATGGATATGCTCGAAGTAAATCACTCTGAGCATAATCGTATATGGATTGCTCCACTTCAAATGATTGCCAACAATGGGATACTTGTTATTGATGATCTAGGTCGCCAACCAATGCCTGTAGCTACATTGCTAAATCGTTGGATCGTTCCAATGGAATATAACTACGATCATTTGTCTTTGCCCAACGGTCAACAGATTACTATTCCATTTGTCCTCACTATGGCTTTTTCAACGAACCTAGATCCGCAAACGATCGCAGATCCAGCTTTTTTACGTCGTCTTGGATATAAGATTCAATTCCAACCACTTTTAGAAAATGATTACATTAATTTATGGTCAGATCTTTCAGCCAGTAAGGGAGTTGAAGTCCTTTCATCAGCGTTTGAAACGCTACTGAATCTACATTCTTTACATAAAATTGGTTACTTCCCATGTTTGCCCAAGGATATTCTTGGTATAAGCCAGGATATTATTCAATTTGAGGAAATTAAACCTCAGTTGGACTCGACTATATTACAGAGAGCGTGGGATCTTTATTTTACTGCTGATGAGCATGGAGGATCGGTGCTATGAGCAAAGGAACGATCATATTTTTATTAGTCCTTTCAGTAGTTTTTGGTCTGGGCGCAGTTATGGTAGCAAAGCAGTGGATGGAAAGTCAGACCCAGCCTCAAGTTAAAGTCGAAACTATAGAGCGTCATCCGGTTGTCATTGCAGCAGTGGATATCCCGGAGGGTACCGCTATTGAAGCTAAACATTTGAGCCGAAAGCAATTAGAGGTAGCTTGGATAGACACTAATACAGTCAAAGATTATTCAGACCTAGACGGAATGGTTGCCAAAACAAATGTGCTAGAGGGTCAAATTCTCCACAAAGGGCATTTTGGGGGACCAAATGAAGGTGCTAGTTTGGCTATCCTGATACCTGAGGACAAGAGAGCTGTGACTATTCGTGTTAATGACGTGGTTGGTGTTGCTGGTTTCCTCCTTCCGGGAAACAAAGTAGATATCCTAAATACGGTCAACAACCGGACATCCACAGTCCTTAAAAATATTAAAGTCTTGGCGGTAGATCAAACGGCTCGTACTAATGATAACAAACCGATTATTGTGCGAGCTGTGACCTTAGAAGTATCTCCTCGGGAAGCAGAGCGTTTGCTTTCTGAAAATAGTAAAGGTGCTATTCAGTTAGCGCTTCGAAACCCACAAGCAGTCGACAAACCGCCTCGTAGATACGTCGCTCCACCTAGCGTAACTGTTATTAAGGGCACGAGTCAGTCAAGCATTCGAGTAAGTGAGTGAGGTGCCTATGAAACGGATTTTAGTACTTTTTTTCACAATGATTTTTTTAGCGCCGGTGTCGTACTCGGCTTCGCAGTCGGGTAGGACTATTTCTATACCTCACCACAAGTCGACACACGTACAGATAGCCGGTAAAGCTAAAAAGGTATCGCTTGGTGATCCTGAGGTATTGGACATTGTCATTATTCGATCGGACGAGCTTTTTCTGATTGGTAAGAAATTGGGCTCTACCAACCTCTCTGTGTGGGATGCACAGGGAAGGCTGATTGAATCATTGAACATTGAAGTAACACACGACTTAAACAACCTCAAGCAGAAGTTGTATGAATTTCTACCGGATGAAGACATTCAAGTACACAGTTCGCAAGATAAGCTCATTTTGAGTGGCCAGGTCAGCAGTCAAGAGCACATGAATATTGCTGTGAAAGTGGCACAAACTTATTCTGCTGGTCAGGCCGCCAACGCATCTGATAGTGATGCAGGACAGGCTGAATCTGGGGTTATCAACTTGATGACTATAGGTGGTGCTCAGCAGGTAATGTTGGAAGTGACTGTTGCTGAAGTTCAGAGGTCTTTGGTGCGTCGCTTTGACTCAAATTTCCATTTTTTCCAGAAGAGTGGCGACTTTACTTGGGGGGCTACCGGTGCTGGCGGTGCTATCTCTGATATTGGCGGTATTGGCGGTGTTCTCCAAGAGATCGCAGGTCCGGTCGGTGTAAATGAATTTGGTTTGCTCGGTGGTTTAGTTGATAGCAATACACTGTTTACTTTTGCTTTAGATATAGCTAAAGAAAATGGCGTTGCGAAAGTTCTTGCGGAGCCGAACTTAACTGCATTGAGCGGTACACAAGCTAAATTCTTAGCAGGTGGAGAATTTCCGATCCCTGTTCCAAATGATGATGGTCTAGCCATTGAATTCAAAGAGTATGGTGTTGGGTTAGATTTCATCCCTGTTGTACTTAGTGACAAAAAGATTAATCTCCAGCTCGCAGTCGAGGTGAGTGAGATAGCAGCTACTGGCGCCCTTGCATACAACCCAGGTGATTCTAACGCCGCTTATATAGTCCCACCTATTACTAAAAGAAGCGCATCTTCTACTCTCGAACTGGCAGATGGACAAACTATAGGTATTGCTGGCTTACTTAATGAAAATAGTCGCGATATTGCCAACGAAGTTCCTGGAATAGGAGATGTTCCAGTACTCGGAAATCTGTTTAAAAGTAAACAGTACGTATCAGGTGAGACTGAACTCGTGATTCTTGTTACCCCGCGCTTAGCTCAGCCGGTGGATAGAAATAAAGTGACGCTCCCAACTGATGGTTTTGTCGAGCCAACTGATCTTGAATACTACCTGATAGGAACCTCTGCTTACTATGACCCAGAATTAGTTGTCCCTAACAGTGATAAGCGGTCCCAGCGTACTCCTAAACCACCTTCTTCTCAGGGTGGCTCGGAAGGTCAATTTGGTCATTCACTATAAGGAAATCGTTATGCGTAAATTAGTTATAGCGGTACTTGTGATGTTAGGCATCGCTGGTTGTAGTAACAGTCCTCGTATGGGCCAGTCGGTAGCCTATCTTAAGGCTGAACAGGTTTATAACCCCAATGCTACGAAAGAAAATATGGGCTTGGTTCCTGAGGGTAGCGGTGAAAGAGCCCAAACTGCTATTGAGGGCTATAATAAAGGGGCAAGTAAAAATATTGCCATAGGCTCCGGTTTTAGTAATTAATCAGGTTTCCATTACTACCATATTAAAGCCTCAATCGCTTAAAGGATTTCAAGCTGATTTTGGCTTTTTTTGTCTAACCTTCCCCCCCTCAATATGTGGGGGCTTGTTAGCCGTTGGTGCGTATCGAGTTTTAACGAGGCCAAGGAATGAGCGAGATAGTTAAAATTACTCCAGATAACAATAACTTCAAATTGGTGCTAAAGAGCCAGTTGCAAATCTGGGTGGTGTATTCGTCAGGTGATTTTAAAAAGCATCTACAAAAAGAGTTCACTCAGTGCACTAGTGCAACGTTAGAATTTATGGAACTGGAAAGATTGTCTGAAGGGTCGCTTAATCAATCCTCTGCTCCCGATCTAATGTTCGTTCAGGCATCTGGGGATTGGGCGCAAAAAGTATCTGAGTTGTATTCTAACAATGGCCTGTTGCAGTCAGGTAACACCACGTTGATTGTTTTTGGAGATGAGAGCGATAATATCGAGTTGAAAACAGCTCTAAGAATAGGCGCTTCTGACTTTCTTTCCGAAACAAGCACGTTAGAGTCTCTATCCTCACTTCTCAAGACTATTGCTGACGAAAAACTGTCTTCGAAAAATTTATCAGAACTGTTTACCTTTATAAATAGCAAGGGTGGAAGCGGAGCTTCAACCGTAGCTATGAACGTAGCTATAGAACTAGCTAAAAATGAAAAAAATAAGGTGCTCTTCTTAGATCTTGATGTCCAGTTTGGCGCTATTCAAGACTATTTGGATCTTCAACCACAGCATGGTCTCCATGATGTGATCGATGGTGCTACAGACTTGGACGAGGTATCGTTAGATGCTCTTGTATCCAAGCATAGTTGTGGATTGTACTTCCTAAATTTCCAACAGTTGCATCCTATTGAAAATGAACTAAAAGCTCGTAACCTTCACAAGGTAATCCCGCTTCTTCGCCAATACTACACTCACATAGTCACTGATTTGTCACGCGGTATAGAAGCCAACTATGGAACCATCATTTCATTGGCAACAAAGAATTATGTGATTGCCCAGCAGGGGTATGTGTCCTTAAAAAACACTAATGACCTTCTCTCAGTTTTGGAGTTAGAGTTTGGTGCTCCTCGGCCACAAATAGAGGTTGTTATTAATCGCTATGACAAGAAAAACCAACTAAAGATTACAGATATCGAAGAAGCTCTTGGTGATGTCAGGGTTCATGTATTGCCTAATGATTATAAGACCGTAAACGAGAGCTCTAACTTGGGCAAACCGTTTGCATTAAATAAAAAGAAAACCCCTATATCTGTAGCTGTTGGTCATCTTGCCAGCTCAATTATTCCGCAGACTGAACAAGAAACCAGTTGGTTGAAAAAACTGTTTAGCTAAGTGAGGCTCGCTTATGTTTTTTAAACGTAAAAATATTAATCCTGACTTTGAACGCAAGGCGACTAGCGTGGAAGAGGAAGAGCGTGAAGCCCCGAAAGTAGTTGAAGCAGCACCTCACTCCCCCCCTTCAAAACCTAATCAAGCAGATATTGATAAGGTACCGGAGCTAGATAAAGCGCAGAAGCAAGAACAGGACGTTAAACACTATTTCCACAAGAAGCTCCTGGAGACTTTAGACTTGGGTGTATTGTCAAACCTCGAGGAAGGTAGGGCGAAGAAAGAACTACAAGAGGCCGTCAGTCAATTGATGAATGATGACAAGACTCACCCTATAAGCCTGGAGGGGAGAAAACGTGTCATCAAACAAATTGAGGATGAAGTCTTTGGTCTTGGGCCACTAGAACCCCTGTTAAACGATAGAAGCGTTTCGGATATCTTGGTGAATGGGCCACAAAACGTATACGTGGAGAGGTTTGGTAAGCTTGAGAGAACACCACATACGTTTCTTGATGAGAAGCACCTAAGAAATATTATCGACCGCATCGTTAGTCAGGTTGGCCGTCGAATCGATGAAGCTTCACCAATGGTAGATGCTCGACTTAAAGACGGCTCACGCGTCAACGCTATTATTCAACCACTTGCTATCGATGGTGCATCAGTTTCTATTCGCCGATTCGCTGTCGATAGGCTGACCATGGACAACATGCTTGGCTTCAATTCCCTGTCACCTGAAATGGCTAAATTTGTTGAGGCCGCGGTTACAGGTGAACTCAATATCTTGATATCTGGTGGTACAGGTTCAGGTAAGACCACCACTCTCAATATTTTCTCCGGCTTTATTCCAAGTAACAAACGCATCGTTACCATAGAGGACTCGGCTGAACTTCAATTACAACAGCCTCATGTTGTTCGTCTAGAAACACGCCCAGCTAACCTTGAGGGTAAAGGTGAGATTACTCAGCGCGATTTGGTTAAGAACTCCCTTCGGATGCGCCCAGACCGTATTGTGATTGGTGAGGTACGTGGTGCGGAGGCTGTAGATATGTTGTCTGCGATGAACACGGGTCACGATGGCTCTCTGGCAACTATCCACGCCAACACCCCCCGAGATGCGTTAAGCCGTGTTGAGAACATGTTCGCTATGGCGGGGTGGAATATGACCGCAAAAAACCTCAGATCTCAGATTGCTTCTGCGATCCACGTGGTAGTTCAGATGGAACGTCAAGAGGACGGTAAACGTCGTATGGTGAGTATCTGTGAAATCAATGGTATGGAAGGTGATGTGATTACCATGTCGGAAATATTCAAGTTCCGACGTCGTGGCATAGATGAGGATGGCAATATCCTTGGTGAATATATTGCAACTGGGATTGTACCATCTTGCCATGACAATCTAGTTAAGCGCGGCTTAGATATTCCATTTGAATTGTTTCAAGCAAAAAATTAGGAGGTTAGATAATGGATAACTTAGGTCTATTTCTGGTTCTACTTTTTTTTGCTGTACTGTTTATTTCCCAAGCACTTCTGCTCCCGGTTGCGGGACAAAAAGCTAAGCATGGTGAGCTGACCAAGAGACTAAAGAAAGCTCAAAGAAAAGTTGATGAGGAAAGTCTGTCACTACTTCATGAGTACTACCTGAAGGAAATGACTCCTTTGGAGCGTCAACTAGTAAAAATCTCGGTCTTTGAGCAACTTAAAAAGATGGTAGAGCTAGCAGGGTTAAAGGTAACTCTGGGGCGTCTGTTAGGCTGGTTAACTCTGGCTAGTGTTCTTCTTCTAATCATTTCCTTAGCCCTAGGTCAGCTTTGGTATGTAAATATCGCAACGTTTTTAGTTTCTCCGGTTCTTACATACCTCTACATTCAAAGGTGTATTACCAAACGTTTACAAAGTTTTGAAGAGCAGTTGCCAGAAGCTTTAGACGTTATAAAAAGGGTACTACAAGCTGGGCAGCCTATTAACCAAGCTTTTAAAGAAGTTGGTGAGGAAATGCCTGATCCCATAGGCTTGGAATTTAAGAAAACTTTTAACCTTTTAAACTTTGGTTATGATATGCGCTTAGCAATTATGCAAATGGTAGATCGTACCCCTACCGTTTCTATGCTCGCATTCTCGAGTGCAGTCATACTTCAGAAAGAGACCGGTGGTAATTTGACTGAAAATTTAGATAAGGTGTCAAAGGTACTTCGCTCTCGTTTTAAGTTGTCACGAAAGATTAGAACCTTGTCGGCTGAAGCTCGCCTCTCTTCTTGGATTTTAGTTCTTTCACCATTCGCTCTTTATATTCTGACAATGTTTATAAACCCTACTCATGCTGAATTGTTGGTTACAGACCCTAGAGGTATAACGGCAATTAGTGTGGGGATTGTTAGTTTGGCTGTTGGAGCATTGTGGATCAGAAAAATAGTAAACATTAAGGTGTAACGATGGACGGATTACTAAATTCTAGCTTTGTGCAAACCTTAGTTACTAGAGAAAACATATTTCTTTTTATGGTGCTTGCCGGAACGGTGATGCTTGTTTTTACCGTTGGTCTTTTTGTTTTAGGTATCAACTCACCTCTCAAACGTAAATTAAAAAGCCTTAGCAATGAAAGTGGGGGCGACTCTGACAAGTATGCCGCACTTGAGAGTGTTGCTCCAATAATGATACCTAACTCTGAAAAGGAACGACAAAGTGTTAAGGTGCAATTGATACAAGCTGGCTATCATGATCAAAACTCACTTCAAATTTTTTATGCTCTCAAGCTAATTTCAGCCCTAGTGGGTTTGTTTCTCTCAGCTGCAGTTTATTTTTTATTGAATGAATCCAGTTTCATGACCCTCATAATTATTGTCTGTCTTTGGTGTGGTTTATTCGGACCTAATATGGTCTTGGCAAAGATGGTTTCGGAACGAAAAGATAGGGTAAAGGCTGCAGTTCCTGATGCCCTCGATCTCTTGGTTGTGTGTACCGAGTCTGGTCTTGGCTTCAATGCGGCTCTCAAGCGAGTCGGTGATGAGTTAATGGTAAGCCACCCCGATCTGGCATTCGAATTAGAAACTGTGTGTGCGAAAATTCAAGCAGGTATAGAAATGCCTCTGGCGTTCAAAGAACTCGTGGATAGAACTGGTGTAGAGGAGTTGACAGGGTTAGTAACAATGCTTTCACATGCAGCAAAAGTTGGCGGTAGTATTGCGCAAACTCTACGCGACTACACTGAGGATTATAGAGATAAGAGAACCCAAGAAGCAGAGGAAGTAGCAGCCAAAATACCCACCAAAATGCTGTTCCCGATGGTGATATTTATTTGGCCTTGTTTTTTTATAGTGGCTTTGGGGCCAGGAATAATGACTCTTTTTGATGCGCTAAAATAGCAAAGGAACATGAGATGGAATTCAGATTTAAAAAATTGGTTTTGTCGGCAACTCTAGGTTTAGTTTTATCAGGTTGTGCATCAGATAGTCAAAATGCATCCACTTTTGATGAAGCGTTGTACTCAGGGAAGCCGATAGAGTCTTTGACTAATCAAGAACCCCCAAAGACAGAAAAAGAAGCTCTAGAGCGTGGTGATAGAGCTCTTACGTCGCAGAACTATGACCTTGCTCTGTATGAGTATATCCGTTCACTGTCTTTGGAGGATGCAACGCATCAAGCTAAAACGTTATATACGATTGGGCGTATTCATGCTGCTAAGGGTGACCTTGCTCTTGCCGAGAAAGCTTATCTTAAGTCAATCGATGAAGATCCCAATGGTGTAAAACCACTTGAGGAGTTGGGGCTTATTTATACGAAGCAAGGCTTAGTTGATGAGGGGCAAGCCTACTTTTTCAGAGCTATCAACGCAGACCAAGTTCGCTTAAACAACCCCAATACACTTACTAGCTATGCAGATGTTACTGAAGATACTTTGCGTGCTCTTCCATATGATTCAGAGAGCCCTTTTAGAAGTTATATGGGACTGGGTGTTTTGTCTGATGTTGAACAAAAGCATGATCTAGCAAAAAGATATTATGAGCGAGCTTTGGAAATAGCACCAACTTCCATACAAGCTTTAGTGAATCTTGGGTATTCTCATTATATGAGTGGTGGTTACTATCTCGCTCAAAGAATTACCAATAGAGCTTTGAAAAAGGAGCCGGGTAATGAGAAAGCCCTAAATAATTTAGCTCTTATCTATATTGCATTAGGCGATAATCGTCAGGCTTTAAATATTTTTAAACGAAATATGAGTGAGCCCGAAGCTCTTAATAACGTTGGCTATTTTGTAATGCTTAGAGGTGATCCGGAAGAGGCAATCCCGTACTTTCAGCAGGCGATAGACAAGAATCCATCGTACTACAAAGTAGCTAATGAAAACTTAGAGAGGGCGCTTGCAGAAGTAAGGCTGAGAAAGGTCGAGCCAATTGAAACTAAAGGATAGAAGTTATAGCCACCGTCAGGTGGCTTTTTTGTTGTCAGACTTAAACCACCTCTTATGGAGGTGGTGATCATTCTTTTTCGACTATGCCCGCAGTGTGCACATGTTAAATATCTCTTTGATTGTTACCAGCAATAAAAGGGGATAAATAACATGAGCAGATACGAATCAAGCTCGCATTTCTTTTAGCGATGCCAAAACCACATACTATGGACACCCAAATACATATTTAAAATTTTGATGGGTAATGCTGGCAAAGAAGTCTATCGAAGCATCTATGTGTTTTCGAGTATGATAAAGAACAAAGCTGGTCGAACTCAATGTTCAGGTAGACCATGTGCACTTAGTTGTTAGGTTACCACCTAGTTTGAGCGTTTCAGACTACATAGGTTACGTGAAAGGAAGAACAGCGATCAGGCTATTCTCGAAGTTCCCTTATTTGAGAAAGAATAAGCTATGGGGTATCACTTTTGGCAACCAGGCTACTTTGTTGACTCAGTAGGAGCTGGTGAAGAGATAATTAGAGGGTATAAGGCATCAAGATAAGGTCGCGAAGCAAGAAGAAGAGCGCGAAATGATGTTAGGATTGAAGTAGGGCGGTGAGCCCCATATAGGTGGGTAGTTCAAAGTCACCTGCCAAACAGGTGTTTTTTTACTCAATTCTCTTAGTGGTTCCTACACAGTTATTACCTAACCAAAATTGGGGGAAGTATATTTCTGGAACATAACTATCTGCTAGGAAGTGTTTGTTTTCAATTCTGTCTAATATTCTGAAGCTCACAGTGAAAATTACCAAAGATGATAGGACGATTATAAATATACTTATCAGTTTATTTTTGTTGTGTTGTGTGCGTTTCGTAAAGTTGGACCAGAGCATGCCTAATGTAAGTACAGCAAAAAGTTGGCTCAAGGGAGAGTCGAGAACACCTGATATAAAACTGTAGGCAACTCCTGATAAGAGTGAAACTCCCCACATCCTTACTTTTGCATTGTTAGTTTTTATTACATTTATTAGTAGGTTAGCAACTAGTATCAAATAGCATATAGCTGGAATTAACCCCCAATTAAACGCAACTAGAATTAGAGAGTTGTGGGGTCTTGCATTGACGGGGGAGTTGCACGCAAAGGCATCACCACCGTGCCCCCAAAAAGATAGATTTGTAAACGCGAAATCCCACAAATGAAGGCGGCCAGAATCCGACGTGCGGATTGAAAGACCGCTCACTGCAAACTCTCCAGTAAATAAATATGCTGGAAAAGGTTCTAGTGTTAGCCACTTGGTAATATATCCAAGTGTAATTCCAATAACTATAGCTTTTAATATTCTTGTTCTTAGTTTTTTATCCAATATAGCCCAAAGTATAAGGCCACAGGTTGATGCAATGAATAATCCTCTAGCATCTAAAGCAAAGACTAGTGAGTAATTCAGGATAAATGGAATCCAATATTTTATTTTATTGAAGTGTAGTGCGATGAAAAGACAAGGTACAAATAACCAAATCTGTACTTGGTTCATAAACCTTGGATTTGAATAACTCAATATTGTCCAAATGCTTTCTCCATCTCCATATAGAATAGACACAACAAAACCTAATAGAACGGACAAGTAACAGAGAACTACAATTAGAGTGAGTAACTCAAAAGTATATTTGTTAGGCTTTATTCTAGAAACATTCGCACACAGTAAGATCAGCCCTAAAAAGTGTAGAAAGTCGACAAGTCCCCGAATTTTATAGAAACCATTAAGGTTGGCATAAAGTGCAAATAGTAATAACAATGCAATTATTGTTAAAGTGCTATTAGATAGTGAGCGAAGACTTGATGTAACCGCATTTCTGACAGATGCGGACACCACCAGACAACCAGAGGCGAGAATGAGCATGAAACAGCTAAATATCCGCTTGTAGTCGTAGAGAAGAATACTTTCATCCCTAAATATAAACAAATTAAAACTAAAAGCAGCAATACCTATAAGACTGATGACTAAAAGATTTTTACTAATCCAAACAGCGTATCTATCCATGATTCTTTGTTTGTAATTCCTTTTCTTCAGTCTATATCAGAATCGAAAACAGAGACACTGCTTTCTATGCAAACGTTTACCGTGACCCACCCCTCAATTCATTCATCAAACCTCTAGAACAAGTATTTACTTGGCTCATTTTGGGCGTCAGATCTTACCTTGGGAGAGAATTCATATGTTACATTTCTTGGTGTAAACGTTTTCAATATCGTTGCAATTACAATAACAAAGAGATGACACACATGAAGAAACAAATGGTAAGAGGTATGGTAGCCGCTGCAGTAAGTGCGGCCTGCCTAGGGAATGTCGCATTTGCCGGTGAGTTGAAGGTGTGGGCTTGGGACCCTCATTTTAACGTCGCCATCATGGAAAAAGCGGCCTCTGAGTTCGAAGCAAACAATGAAGGCGTTGATATCCAGGTTATCGACTACGCTAAAGCCGATATCGAACAAAAACTTCATACCATGCTGGCTTCAAGGGTTACCTCGGAACTGCCTGATATTGTGCTGATTGAAGACTATAACGCACAGAAATACCTTCAATCTTATCCTGGTTCTTTTGAGAAGCTGACGGGTAAGGTGGACCACTCTCAATTTGCTCCTTATAAGGTAAACCTTATGACCATGGGCTCGGATGTTTATGGGGTACCTTTTGATTCAGGGGTGACTGGTCTTTACTACCGCACCGATATTCTTGAAAAAGCAGGCTTTAAAGCTGAAGACCTGCAAAACATTACCTGGGATCGTTTCATTGAAATCGGTAAGGTGGTTAAGGAAAAAACTGGCATTTCTTTCGCCGTATATGATCCGTCTGATATGGGGCTAGTGCGAGTAATGCTTCAATCGGCGGGCTCTTGGTATTTCAACGAAGATGGTTCGTTGAATATCGAAGGCAATAAGGCGCTAGAAAAGGCGTTATCGACCTATGCTGAGCTCTTCACCTCCGGCATTACTAGACCTAACTCTGGCTGGTCTGAGTGGGTTGGTGCTATCAACAGTGGCCGCGCGGCAACGATCACTACAGGTGTGTGGATCACAGGTTCTGTTAAGGCCGCGAACGATCAACAAGGCAAATGGGCGGTTGCACCGACTCCGCGTCTCGATATCGAAGGCTCGAAGAACGCCTCTAACCTTGGTGGTTCTAGTTGGTATGTTTTGAGCTCCTCTAAAAACAAAGATGAAGCAATTAAGTTCCTTAAGGATACCTACACCAACAACCCAGCTTTCTATGATGAAATCTTGGTAGAACGTGGTGCGGTTGGTTCCTATGCAGCTTCTAAAGACTCTAAGGGCTATCAGCAGCCGCAAGAGTACTTTGGTGGGCAGGAGGTGTTCGCTGAGTTCTCTGAGTGGATGCAAGAGATCCCATCTGTGAACTATGGCATGTACACCTATGAAGTTGATGCGGCCTTGGCGGCACAACTGCCAGCCATTATGCAAGGTGCGCCAGTTTCTGCATTGCTGACTAATGTTGAGCAAGAGCTGAAATACAGCATTGCTTACTAAACTCCTTCTCTAAATTTATGAACAAAAGGTCTCAGCCGCAGCTGAGGCCTTAGTGGTATCTCTATGACGAGTCATGTAGAAACGCCAGAGCTCATCCAGCCCAAGAAAAAGAAACAGCGTCAGAGCTTTCATCGCTTTTACGATATCAATGGCTGGACCTTTGTTTTGCCAGCCGTTGCCTTGGTTGGCCTGTTTATGCTGTATCCGATTTTGGACAGCCTTTGGATGTCGCTCCACTCTGGACGTGGGGTAGTAACCCGCTTTGTCGGGCTTGGCAACGTTGAGCGTCTGTTTAACGACCCTGTGTTTATCAAGGCACTGACCAATACCTTTATCTTCTTAATCGTTCAGGTGCCGATAATGATCTTGCTGTCGCTGATCTTATCCTCTTGCTTGAATCAACCGAATCTCAAATTTCGAGGCTTCTTTCGCCTCGCAATCTTCCTGCCGTGCGTAACCTCGCTGGTGGCTTATTCGATTCTGTTCAAGAGCATGTTCTCTCTGGATGGCATTATTAATTCATCTTTGATGTGGGTGGGGATTATATCTGATCCGATTCCATGGATGACAGACCCGTTCTGGGCCAAGGTGATGATTATCATCGCCATCACTTGGCGTTGGACCGGCTACAACATGATCTTCTATCTCTCAGCGATGCAAAACATAGATAAATCCATCTATGAGGCGGCTAGAATCGAAGGGGTGAGCCCGACCAAGCAGTTCTTCTTTATCACAGTGCCACTGTTGAAGCCGGTGATCCTGTTTACTTCTATTATGTCCACCATAGGCACATTGCAGATATTCGATGAGGTCATGAACATGACACAAGGGGGACCCGCGAACGAGACTCTGACGCTGTCGCTCTATATCTACAACCTGTCGTTCAAGTTTGTGCCTAACTTTGGTTATGCGGCCACGGTTTCTTACGTGATTGTATTCTTCGCGGCTATCTTGGCGTTCTTACAATTTAAAGTGGCGAAGGACAAGTAACCATGAATCGATATCAAATCTCCAAAATCGGTATGTACGTGCTTTTGTCAGTGGCGGCCTTTGTCTCTCTGTTTCCATTTCTATGGATGATCATCTCGAGTACCAATACCACTTCTGAGATCAATATGGGGAAGTTCAGCTTTGGACCACATCTTATTGAAAACTTCATTAAGCTCAGTGAGATGGTGAACTTGCCTCTTGTCCTCTACAACACGGCCAAGATAGCGATTATCTCTACCGCACTGACCTTGCTCATTTCATCAATCGCAGGTTATGGCTTTGAGGTGTATAAGAGTAAGCGCCGTGACAACCTCTACAATGCTTTGCTATTAACCATGATGATCCCGTTTGCGGCCCTTATGATTCCATTGTTTAGCATGATGGCGAAAGCTGGGCTTCTAGATACTCATGCTGCGGTGATTCTGCCGACCGTTGCCTCGGTATTTATCGTGTTCTATTTCAGACAGAGTACTAAGGCGTTTCCTCGAGAGCTCATTGATGCTGCGCGCGTAGATGGGGTAAGCGAGTGGCGCATCTTCTTTTTCATCTATATGCCAGTAATGAAATCCACCTATGCAGCGGCCTTTATCATAGTGTTTATGACCTCATGGAATAACTTCCTTTGGCCTTTGATAGCGCTCCAATCACCGGATCTTAAGACCATTAACTTGGTTCTATCCTCATTGTCATCATCCTACTTTCCTGATTATGGGGTGATCATGGTTGGCACTGTATTGGCGACTCTACCGACACTGGCTGTGTTCTTTTTGATGCAAAAACAATTCGTTGCTGGACTGACAGGCTCAGTGAAATAGGATCTAACATGAAGACTTTTAAGCAAATTATCGAATCTAGAGACTGGGAAAATCAGCAGGTTTTTGACATCAACAGATTGCCAGCCCACGCTCCACTGAATTCCTACTCGAGCACAGAGCAGGCATTGGTGAAAGGGCTATCAGACCGTCAGCTAAGTCTAAATGGCGAATGGAAGTTCATGTTGTTTCCCCAGCCAGAGCAGGTGCCACACCAAGTGATAGAGCCCGGCTTGGATGAGAGCGACTGGCACAAGATGCAGGTGCCAAACAACTGGCAAACTCAAGGCTTCGATAAGCCTATCTACACCAACGTTAAGTATCCGTTTGAAAACCAACCGCCATATGTACCGAGTGACAATCCAACCGGTGTTTATCGCACCCAGTTTGAGCTTCCACAAATTTGGCAAGAGCTAGACACGCGCATCATCTTTGACGGTGTGAACTCTGCATTCCATCTCTGGTGTAACGGTTTTTGGGTAGGCTATAGCCAAGACAGTCGCTTGGCAGCTGAATTCGATCTCTCTCCTTATCTCAAAGAGGGCACTAACCAAATTACAGTAATGGTTATGCGCTGGAGTGATGGCTCGTATCTTGAAGACCAAGATATGTGGTGGCTGAGCGGGATTTTCCGTGACGTAACCTTATTGGCAAAACCAAAGCAAAGTATTGCCGATGTATTTGTGCAGACCGAACTAGACGCCTGCTACCGAGATGCTTGGCTAAAGGTTGAAACTATTCTTACTCAATGTAGTGACAAGCATAAGGTCTCTATTCAACTGTTTGATCGAGACGGCAGTGAAGTGACTAAGGCTGATGTGCAACCTACCGCTACGGTTCTCGCTGACGAAAGAGGACGCTGGAAGGATAAAGCTCAGCATAGACTTTATGTTGAGAATCCAAAGAAATGGAGTGCTGAGGCACCGAATCTTTACACCTTGATTGTGAGTCTTGTGGACGGAGATGGAGTGCATGTCGAGTCTGAGTCCTATCGCGTAGGCTTTAGAGCGGTAGAGATAAGCGATGGCTTATTGAAGCTCAACGGGAAACCGCTTCTTATTCGCGGCGTGAACCGCCATGAGCATAATCCGCATCGAGGCCATACCCTGACTCGAGAGGATATGATTCAAGATATCAAGCTTATCAAACAGCATAACTTTAATGCTGTGCGCGCTGCCCACTATCCCAATCATCCTTTGTGGTATCAACTCTGTGATGAATATGGTTTATACGTGGTAGATGAAGCCAATATCGAGACTCATGGCCAAGAGCCTATGGGGCGCTTATCTAATGATGCGAGTTGGCTGAATGCCTATATGGCACGCATGACTCGCATGGTTGAGCGCGATAAAAACCACGCTTGTATCATTGTCTGGTCCCTAGGCAATGAGTCTGGGCTAGGTACCAACCATCATGCTATGTATCAGTGGACCAAGCAGCGAGACTTGAGCCGACCCATCCAATATGAAGGCGGCGGTTCTCAATCCGCAGCGACCGATATTATCTGCCCAATGTATCCGCTGGTGGAAGGGGAGCAACGCTACCCTGATGTCGGAGAGCCAGATTATCTCAAGCCAGGCATCAAATGCTGGATCAGCCTGCCAAACGAAGAGCGCCCACTTATCATGTGTGAATACGCTCATGCCATGGGTAACAGCCTTGGTGCTTTTTATAAATACTGGCAGGCGTTTCGTGAGTATCCTCGCCTGCAGGGTGGCTTTATCTGGGACTGGGTTGATCAGGGCCTAGAAAAAGTCGATGAGCAGGGCAATAAGTATTGGGCCTATGGTGGTGACTTTGGTGACACCATCAATGACAGACAGTTCTGCATCAACGGCTTAGTATCTCCCGATAGAACGCCACACCCTAGCGTGATTGAAGCGAAAAAGGCGCAGCAGTTTATTCAGTTCAAGCTTATCGAAACCCAGCCCCTGACCATCCAGATGCAGAGTGAGTACCTGTTTGAAACCATTAAAGACCAGCGCCTTGTTTGGCAACTGACCGAAGACGGGGTGGTCATTGAAAGTGGGGAGCTTGAGGTAGAGATTGCGCCTGAAGGGTATCAGCTCACTACCTTGCTAAAAGAGCTTCCTAAGCCTAAACCGAATAAAGAGTATCACCTGAATCTCGAGGTAAGCCTGTGCCAAGACCTTGCTTGGGCTGATGCAGGTTTAACCACCGCATGGGAGCAGTTCGAGCTGCCGGGTTGTGCAAGCCTAGAGCTATCGCATAAGGCTGAAAATAAGGCTCCTAGTTTGGCTCCGCTTGATGGTATTAGCCGAATTGAGGGGAAGGACTTTGAGGTTGAGTTTGACGCACAGTCAGGTCTTCTGACTAAGTGGGTTGCCAACGGAGAGTCTAAGCTAAACTCTGCCCCAGTGGACAATTTCTACCGAGCACCTATCGACAACGATATCGGCACTAGTGAAGCGGACAAGATGGATCCAAATACCTGGCTCGCTATCTGGAAAACAGCGGGTGTGATGGATTTAGAAAGACGATGCACTAGCTTCAATGCCCATCAGCTAAATGACTGCTGTCTGGTTGAGTCACGCTTTGTGTATAGCGCTCATGGGCGTGATGTCATCGCGAGCCAATGGCGTTATCGAGTTGATAATAAAGGTGAAATCGAAGTCGATGTGGAAGTGAATATCGCTCAAGGTATGCCTAGCCTTCCTAGAATAGGGATGGAATTCACAGTCAGTGACAAGGCTTCCGAGGTACACTTCTTTGGTAAAGGGCCACACGAAAACTATCCAGACCGACAGCTTTCTAGTTGGGTTGGGCAGCACCGTCAGAGCATAGAAGAGATGCATACCGATTATGTATTCCCAAGTGAAAATGGTCTGAGATGCGATGTGAAACACGCCAAGCTAGGTGGATTAGAGTTAGCGGGTCGTTTCCATTTCGCGGTGAGTCGATATAGCCAACAAAACCTAACCCGGGCTCTGCATATTAATGAGCTACAACCTAGCGACGAGCTGTATGTTCGCGTAGATGGTTTCCATATGGGTATAGGTGGTGATGACTCATGGAGTCGCAGTGTGCATGATGAGTTCTTGCTCAAACAGAAACAGTACCGCTATCGCGTAACCCTAAAATAAGAACAAATCCCTTTAGGGGATACGAGGAACAAATTAATGGCTGATATTAAACTGACAAACCTAGTCAAAGCCTACGGAAAGACAGAGATTATTCATGGTGTTGATCTAGACATTAAAGATGGCGAGTTTGTGGTGTTCGTAGGCCCATCTGGCTGTGGTAAGTCGACCCTGCTGCGTCTTATTGCTGGCCTTGAGGAGATCACCTCTGGCACGCTCGAGATAGACGGCGAGGTTGTAAACCATGTGGACCCAGCCGAGCGCGGCATCGCCATGGTATTCCAGACCTACGCCCTTTATCCGCATATGACGGTTGAGGAAAACATGGGCTTTAGCTTGCGTATGAATGGTGTCGATAAGGGCATAGTACATACTAAGGTGGTGGCAGCGGCCAAAGCCCTGCAACTGGAAGAGCTTCTGAAGCGCAAACCAAAAGAGCTTTCTGGTGGTCAGCGTCAGCGCGTAGCCATTGGTCGAGCCATAGTTCGAGACCCTAAGGTGTTCTTGTTTGATGAGCCTCTTTCTAACCTAGATGCCGAGCTGCGCGTAGATATGCGCTTGCAGATAGCCTCGCTTCATGAAGAGCTGAAAAACACCATGATCTATGTAACCCACGATCAGGTGGAAGCGATGACGCTGGCCGATAAGATCGTGGTGCTACGTCTGGGCAATATTGAGCAGGTAGGTTCTCCACTAGAGCTATACAATAGTCCAGCAAACGAATTCGTAGCCGGCTTTATCGGCTCACCTAAGATGAACATAGTGCCGGCAACGGTAGTGGAAGTATCTAACAGTGCGCTGACTATTCGCACTCCAGATCAGCAGGTATTTACTATCGAGGCTGATACTACGGGCATTAGTGAGGGCGATAAGGTGAACTTTGGTGTGAGACCTGAGCACTTGTTTATCGACAAAAAAGGTGAGCACACACTTCACTTTACTACCCATGCGGTGGAGCGTCTTGGCAACAGTACCTATCTATTTGGCCAAGTGGGTGGCTATGACAACTTCAAGGTGCATGTCGGTGGCGATATGGATGTGAAGCGTGGCGATGAGCTAGAGCTTAACTTTGACCTAAACAACTGCCATCTATTCTCTGATGGCAAATGCATTACCAATCTGTAATTAAAGGGGCATTGTGCCCCTTTTTTGTTTCTTGAGAATTCAAATGTCTGATTCCCTACTGCAACTCAATAGCCAATCCACCTCATTAGTCATCAAGCTTAAACCTGCTCCAGAGATCCTCTATTGGGGCGGTCGGCTTATGGAAATGTCCGATCCTAGTAGCTTGTTCAAAACCCAAGATAGAGGAGTGATGCAGGCAAGGTTAGATGTGGATGTGCCAGTAACCCTTTGCCCCGAGATAGGCCGAGGTAGCTATGGCAGTTCAGGCATAGAAGGGCACAGACACGGAAAGGATTGGGCACCTCAGTTTAACTATCAAAGCCATACACACAATGGCAGTGAAGCTGAGATTAACTGCCTTGATGAGGTGTCTCAGCTCAAACTCAGTATCTTCTTAAGGCTTGATGATGTAAGCGGTGTGCTGAGTAAAAAGATCACCCTGACCAATCAAGGTCAAGAGACGTATCAGCTAGACAAAATAGCACTTACTATTCCACTGCCGTATCGTGCCAAAGAGCTAGAATCCTATTCAGGACGCTGGAGTCGTGAGTTTCAATCGAACAGACAAACTCTAGATCACGGGTTGTTTTCACAAGAGAACCGACGTGGCCGAACCTCCCATGAATACTTTCCTGGATGTTTGTTAGGAAGCGCTAACTTTTCACAGCAGGTTGGTGAGGTGTGGGGCTTTCATCTCGGTTGGAGTGGCAACCACTTTTGGCGAGCAGAGGCGAAAAGTGATGGCAGGCGATTTGTGCAAAGTGGTGAGCTGTTGATGCCAGGTGAGGTTAGCCTTGATGGTGGACAGAGCTACGAAACACCTACCTTGTATGCAAGTTACAGCGATAAGGGCATCAACGGTATCAGACAAGCTAACCATAGCTATGTGAGGCAACATCTACTTCAGTCTGAACCAGATAAAGTGCGGCCTGTTCATCTCAACACTTGGGAGGGAATCTATTTTGACCATAACCCTGCTTATATCTGCCAGATGGCAACCAAGGCTGCAGATATCGGCGTTGAGCGATTCATCATAGATGATGGCTGGTTCAAGGGGCGAGACCATGACAGGGCGGCGCTTGGAGACTGGGAATTGGATACGAAAAAGTATCCAAATGGACTGACGCCGGTTATTGAGCATGTAAACAATTTAGGGATGGAGTTTGGCATCTGGGTGGAGCCTGAAATGGTCAATCCTGATTCTGATCTTTATCGCAGTCATCCTGAGTGGGTGCTTGCCGATACGCGCTATCCATTGGTAACCGGGCGCAACCAACTGGTGCTAGATCTGCAAAATACAGATTGTTTTGATTATCTCTATTCACGATTAGATGCACTGCTTTCAGGGCACAATATCGGTTATCTAAAGTGGGATATGAACCGTGAACTTCAGCAAGCCAGTCACGATGAGAGTGCCGCTATCCATGGGCAGACACTCGCAGTATATCGCCTGTTGGATAAGCTACGAGAAGCACACCCAGATGTAGAGATAGAGTCTTGTTCATCAGGTGGAGGGCGCATGGACTATGAGATCCTAAAGCGTACCCATAGATTCTGGAGCTCCGATTGCAATGATGCCCTAGAGCGCCAAACCATACAGAAGAACATGAGTATCTTCTTCCCAACAGAGGTGATGGGAGCGCATATCGGCCCACATCATAGCCATACCACCCGAAGACAACATCACATTAATTTGCGTGGAATTACTGCTCTGTTTGGTCATATGGGAGTGGAGCTGGATCCGGTGAAAGAAGGGGAACAGGAGCAAGCGGGCTTTGCGCGCTATATACGAATGCACCAGAGGTTTAGAACCCTGCTTCACTCAGGAAATAGCTTCCATCTGGATAGCAGTGATAGCTCTCGTAATGCCTATGGGGTGTTTGATGAGAGCCAAGTGCTATTAGCGGTTTGCCAAAAAACGATGCCAGAGTACATGCTTCCAGAACCCATTTTGCTCTCTATGCTCGATGAGAACGCACGCTATCGGGTGGAGTTGGTGGACTTTCCGATGCAAAGCATCAGCTTAATGAAGCGCCAGCCAAACTGGGTGCAGGCGCTTATGGGTGGTGAGGTGCTAGAGGTAAGTGGCAGTGAGCTTAAACACCTTGGTTTGACCCTACCTATTCAGGATCCAGAGACCTGCTTATTGCTTCACTTTCAAAAGCTTTGATAGGCATTAGCCCCAATTTCTGGGGCTAAACCAATTTAAATCTTTCCCAGCGACGAGAGCGCCAGCGAAACGCCATAACGATTCCTCTTGCCCACTCGTCAGCTGCGATTGCCAGCCAAGCGCCAATCGCACCCATACCAAAGTGAATACCGAATAGGTAAGTCAGCGCTACTCCAAGCCCCCACATGCTTACAATGCCCGCTTGAACTGGGAACTTCACATCTCCGGCCCCTTTTAGGGCTGAGATAAAGATGAGGTTAAATACTCGTCCCCCCTCTAGCAGGATAGAACCAAGCATCAGACCTGCCGCTATCTCGATAACCTCTGGGTTATCGGTAAACAGACTCAATATTGGCTGGTGGAATAGATAGAAGATGGCACTGATGGAGACCGACGCAATAAAGCCAACGATGAAGTACTTCTGCACCTTACCTAATATGGTGTCGTTCCATCCTTTACCTACGAAGTAACTGGTCTGTATCTGGCTCGCTTGGCCTAAAGAGACAGAGAAGGTAAAGGTAAGCCTTGCAAGGTTCTGCGCATAGGTAAAGGCGGTGAGTGAGGCCGTTCCCATCTGCACCACAAAATAGACGATCACCATCTGGGCTAGGTTATAAGAGAGCACCTCACCAGCATTCATAACCCCAATGCGTAGGATCTTTTTATAGGTATCCAGTGCAACCAGGCGTGCTCTGTCTATCGCCGGTTTCAGCTGCTTCTTACCAAGGAGGATCCACAGTGAGATTGCCCCTAGCAATTGGCTGACAACGGTCACTGTCGCCACACCTGGCACGCCATATACAGGCAGACCAAATGGAGAGTAGAGCACACAGTAGTTACCAATGACATTCAGAATGCCGAAGATAAGGTTCACCACCATAGGTGAGCGCGAGTAGCCGTGGCTTCGCATTATGGTGGAGAAGACCACGCTCATGGTGACAAAGCCTGCACAACTACCACTGATGATCAGATATTGATAGGCGTAGGTTTGAACTTGAGGCTCCAAGCCAAACAGCCCAACTATATTTTCTGCAAACAGGAAGAAACTGCCTCCCAATAGCAGTGCCACAGCCACACCTAATACTACACTTGCGATCCCCACCTCGCTTGAGTCCTGCTCTCGTCCTGCTCCGTTATATTGGGCGATAAGGATGCCAGTACCTGTGCTCACCATCATGGATACAATGATGATAAAGAAGCTGATAGGTGCGATAACCCCGACTGCAGATACAGCAAGATCCGAATATCCGCTGAGCATAAATACATCACTGGTATTGAGCGCGTTGCGTAGCAGGGCTTCAATAAATATTGGCCAAGTAAGGGTCACAATATTCATTCGCTTGTTCATGGATGAGTTTGAGGCGGACATAGTGTTAACTCGATTAGTGGGCTCGGGATTATAGCCACCTTCTAGGAAAAAATGCACTGTCTATGGGGGCATATCTCATTTTTAATTACTACTTATGTAAACGTTTACATCTTATCGGCTTGATCACGGTTTGAGTTGAGGAAAGGTTGCTACACTGAACCTTAGTTAATCAGCCTTATTTGGATAAAGGGAGCATGAAAATGTTTACCCAAAACCGGTTTGGCTTGCTTACTTGCAATCCAATTAGAGAAGTTTAGATGTCAAAGATTGAATTTGATCCTGTGGATCACCCGCACAGGCGTTTCAACCCATTAATAGGTCAGTGGATCTTAGTCTCCCCACATAGAGCGAAGCGCCCATGGAGTGGCCAGGATGAGAAGCCTCCGGTGCAAGAGACGCCTTCTTATGATGAGAACTGTTTCCTATGCCCAACTAACTCCCGTATCTCAGGGGATGTAAATCCGGATTATCAGGGCACCTATGTGTTTCAGAATGATTTTGCAGCTCTAATGCCAGATACACCGGACGCACCGGAAACCACCAACCCTTTATTTAAGGCGCAAAGTGCTAGGGGGTTAAGCCGAGTAATCTGCTTCTCTCCAGACCACAGTAAAACCCTGCCTGAACTTCCACTTGAGAATATTCGCGCTGTTATCGATACCTGGAATGAACAGATAGAAGAGCTCGGAAAAGAGTACCTTTGGGTGCAAGCATTTGAGAACAAAGGGGAGGCGATGGGATGCTCACAGCCTCATCCTCACGGCCAAATCTGGGCAAACAGCTTTTTACCTAATGAGATTGAACGCAAAGATAAGCTACTTAAAGGGTATCAACAGCAACAGGGTTCTAATCTGCTGGTGGATTATGTCAACGCCGAACTTAAAGATGGGCAACGCACAGTAGTAGAGACAGAGCACTGGCTTGCAGTCGTCCCGTATTGGGCTTCATGGCCTTTCGAAACCATGCTTCTGCCTAAAGCCCATATCCGCCGTATGAGCGAATTATCCGGAGATCAAAAAGACGACTTATCCGTTGCGATTAAGAAGCTGACTAGCCGCTATGACAATCTATTCCAATGCTCTTTCCCATACTCTATGGGTTGGCATTATGCACCGTTTTTTAAGCAGGGAGAGGATATAGAGCACTGGCAACTGCACGCCCTGTTTTATCCACCGCTTCTGCGCTCCGCTACTATTCGTAAATTTATGGTGGGCTATGAGATGTTGGCTGAATCTCAGCGTGACCTGACAGCAGAGCAAGCCGCGAAGCGTTTGCGTGATTTAAGCGATATTCATTACAAAGAACAAAAATAGAGACTAAAACGATGGAACACTTGATTGATGCGGTAAAAACCTCTTTTTCACAAGTCATTGACGAGGATGCAACTCATATATTCCAGGCTCCTGGCAGGGTCAACATTATTGGTGAGCATACCGACTATAACGACGGCTTTGTCTTGCCCTGTGCCATTAACTATCAAACGGTGATTGCCGCCTCTAAACGAGACGACAACCTAGTTAAGGTGGTTTCGGTAGATTATGGCAATGACGTCGACGAGTTCGATTTAACTCAAGAGATTGAATTTCAACCAAATAAGATGTGGGCGAACTATATTCGAGGTGTGGTGAAGTTCCTTATTCAGAGAGGCTATAAGCTCGGTGGAGCGAATATCTCGGTAAGCGGGAATGTGCCACAGGGAGCCGGGCTTAGCTCTTCTGCTGCCCTAGAGGTGGTGGTAGGGCAGACATTCAAAACCCTGTATCAGCTAGATATTTCTCAAGCAGAGATAGCTTTGAATGGCCAGCAGGCAGAGAACGAGTTTGTGGGATGTAACTGCGGCATCATGGATCAGATGATTTCAGCGGTCGGTCGAGAGAATCATGCGATGCTTCTGGACTGCCGTTCCCTAGAGACTGAACTGGTTTCAATGCCAGAGGCTTTGTCTGTGGTGATCATTAATACCAATAAACAGCGTGGTTTGGTCGACAGTGAATACAATACTAGGCGCCAGCAATGTGAAGAGGCGGCAAGAATCCTTGGGGTTAAGGCGCTAAGAGATGCGGATATGGCGCTATTCGATGCCAAACTGCCGCATATGAGTGAGGTTGTAGCCAAGCGAGCTCGTCACGTTATCACAGAGAACGAACGTACATTGGAAGCGGCAAAGGCATTGAAAGAGAGGGATTTTTCTCGTCTATCGGAATTAATGGAGCAATCTCACGCTTCTATGCGAGATGACTTTGAGATAACGGTAAAAGAGGTGGATACTCTGGTAGATATGGTCGCTAAGGTTGTCGGTCGCCAAGGTGGCGTGCGCATGACAGGTGGCGGTTTTGGCGGCTGTATTGTGGCCTTGGTACCGCCTAGTTTGGTAGAGACCATAGTCACAACAGTAGAAGCAGAATATGAAGCTGCTACTGGTCTAAAAGAATCCATTTATATCTGTCAGGCAAAAGACGGTGCAGGAGAAGTAAGGTAAAGCAATATGACAACCCCACAATCTAATCTAATGCAGAGTATGACTCAGCACCTGGCCAGCGATGGTCTGCCGGCCAAGGTGTTTCAACTTAAAAATGCCAACGGGGTAGTTGCCACCTTTATGGATCTTGGAGCAACCTGGCTCAGCTGTCAGGTGCCAGTAAAGGGAGAGATGCGTGAAGTGCTTCTCGGCACCGATACCTTGGAAAAAGTGCAACAGAGTCATGGCTTTCTTGGTGTGACTGTGGGGCGTTATGCCAACCGCATCAATAAGGGTCAGTTTGAGATCGATGGCGAATCCTATCAGGTGCCAGTAAACACAAGCGGGCATGCTCTACATGGTGGCAAAGAGGGCTTTGATAAAAGGCGCTGGGTTGTAGAGTCTGCCAGTGAACAAAAAGTAGTGTTCTCTTTGGTATCACAAGATGGTGATCAAGGTTTCCCTGGCCAGCTGATGGTACTTCTTACCTATGAGCTTACCGACAATAACCAGGTAGAGATCCATTATCGCGCTAAGACTGACAAGCCAACCATAGTAAACCTTACCAACCATGCCTATTTTAATCTGATGGGTGCAGAAAGTGGTGAAGATTGCTTGAGTCATATCTTGAGTATCAACGCCGAACAGTATCTGCCTATCGCTGATGATGGCATTCCGTTAGGAGAGCTAGATTCAGTACAGGAGACCAGCTTTGATTTTCGAAGCCCTAAGTTGGTGGCACAAGACTGGCTTTCTGAGCAGCAGCAGGTTCAGGTCTCTGGATATGACCACTCGTTCTTGCTCAATAGAGACTGCTTAACTGGGGAATGTGCGGCTACCGTGACCTCGCCAGATAGCTTGCTAACTATGAAGCTATTCACCACCAAGCCTGCTGTTCAGCTGTACACGGGCAACTTTGTGGCGGGTAACCCAAACCGCAGTGGTGGAAAATATGAGAATCACTCAGGCCTAGCCCTTGAGACCCAATATCTTCCAGATAGTCCTAATCATCCACAGTGGCCTCAAGGGGATATTGTATTGAGACCAGATGAAGAGTATTTCCACTCCACCATCTATCAGTTCGTGGTAAACGCTTAGAACCTCAAAGCTCGCAAACCTTGCGAGCTTTTTTCTTTCCTTTCAATTGCTTGGAACTAGCACGATTTTGTTAGATCGGTAACAAAACTAGCATTAACTGCTACGAATTTCCTCATACAGACTACACTCAAGTTGCCATAAAAAGGCGCACTCTCGATTGGAGAACTGGATGCCCAAGCAGATAGAGTCAAACGAACTCGTCCTCAAAAAACCGATACAGTGGTCCCCCTGGCTATTTCTATTGCCAGCCATGTTGGTGTTTGTGGTTTACGTCATTTATCCCATCTTTCAGAGTGTCTGGCTTAGCTTCTATGAATGGGATGGTTTGGGAGAGAAAACTTGGGTAGGTCTAGAGAACTACCGAGAGCTATTCGATTCTGATGCCTTCTATACCTCTCTGAAGAACAACACCTTGTGGCTGGTATTCTTTATGCTCGCGCCACCCATAGGCCTTGCTATTGCCCTATTCCTGAATCAACAGATATTTGGCATTCGCATTATCAAGTCGCTGTTTTTCTTTCCTTTTGTTATCTCGCAAGTGGTGGTGGGTTTAGTCTTTGCTTGGTTTTATGATCCGAGCTTTGGCCTGTTTAACCTCACTATTACTCAGCTGGGTTTTTCCCCTGTTTCTATCTTGGCCGATGAAGACCTGGTCACTTACGGTATTATCGCCGCTGGGCTTTGGCCACAGATCTCTTACTGCATGATCCTTTATCTTACCGGCCTTAATAATCTAGACCCAGAACAGCTAGAGGCGGCTAGGCTGGATGGTGCTCGCGGTTGGCGAATGCTGTGGTTTATCGTATTGCCACAACTAAGACCGGCCACCTTTATTGCCATCGTGGTGACAGTGATAGGGGCGCTGCGCTCCTTTGACCTGGTGGCGACCATGACTGCAGGTGGTCCTTGGGGCAGCTCTACCGTGCTGGCCTATCAGATGTACGAAGAGTCCATCTTTAATTATCGAATGGGTTATGGCGCCTCTGTGGCGGTGGTGCTGTTCCTTATTATGGATATCTATATCGCTTACTTCCTTTGGCGCATGCTAAGGAGTGAAAGATAATGTTCCCAACTCCTATTCAAAAGTCCGGCCCTTTGGCCAATATCAGCTACCGAGTGGCTGTGCCTATCTCTTTGGTTTTATGGTTGCTTCCTTTGATTGCAGTCATGCTTACCTCAGTTCGCTCTATCGAGGACATTAACAAAGGGAATTACTGGGGATGGCCTGAACAGATACAGATGGTAGAGAACTATCAGCAGGTGTTTATCTCTACCGCTATGGCGGATTATCTGATTAATAGTGTATTGATCACCTTGCCTGCGGTGGCTGGGGCAGTCTTTCTTTCCACCCTTGCTGGCTATGCACTGGCGAAATTTCGCTTTAAAGCCAATATCTGGATCTTCGCGCTATTTATTGCTGGGAATTTCGTTCCGTTTCAGATTCTGATGATCCCGGTACGTGACCTCACTATCTCATTCGGCCTATATGACACCCACTGGGCGTTGATCTTCTTCCATATCGCTTTTCAGGCAGGATTTTGCACCCTGTTTATGCGTAATTTTATCGTCGGAATTCCCGATGCCTTGATTGAGGCGGCTCGAGTTGAAGGGGTAAAAGAGTGGCGCATCTTTGTATATGTAGTGGTGCCTTTGGTAAGGCCAGCATTGGCCGCCCTCTCGGTTTTGGTGTTTACCTTTATATGGAATGATTTTTTCTGGGCATTGGTTCTGGTGCAGAGCGATGAGGTTCGCCCTGTCACAGCAGGACTGAGCTCACTTCAAGGGCAGTGGCTTGCCTCATGGCAGTTCATGTCTGCTGGCGCGGTAGTGGCCGCCATCCCTCCTGTGGTTCTATTTTTTACTATGCAACGACACTTCATCGCAGGGTTGACGCTAGGAGCAACCAAATAACAAGGAAAACAAACCTATGAAATACGTGAAACTGATAGCCGCATCCATAGGGCTCAGCGTGGCGCTCTCCTCTAGCGCCTTTGCTCGAACCCTAGTTATCAATTCAGATGCCTCAGATCCCGCCCCCAAAGAGGCGTGGGCTGAGATAGTTAAACGCTTCGAGCATGCCAACCCAGATATCGAGGTTAAGTACAACCTGTATGACCATGAGTCTTACAAGACCACCATACGTAACTGGCTCGTGACCTCTCCACCTGATGTGGTGTTTTGGTATGCCGGCAACCGCATGAAGACCTTTGTAGACAGAGGTTTATTTGAGGATGTCAGCGATATGTGGCAAGAAAACAATATGGCGGCTGATTTTGCTGCCGCTATGCCAGCGATGAGTGTTAACGGTAAGCAATATGGTGTGCCTTACACCTATTACCAATGGGGCATCTATTATCGCAAGGATATCTTCGAGGCCAACGGCATTTCTGAACCAAAGACTTGGGATGAGTTAAAAGCAGCAGCGGACAAGCTTAAGAAAGCCGATGTTACGCCATTTACCATAGGCACTAAGTATCTGTGGACTGCGGCCGGCTGGTTCGATTATTTGAACATGCGTACCAATGGCTTGGATTTCCATATCCAGTTGATGGATGGCAAGGTGGCATACACCGACGATAGAGTAAAACAGACCTTTGCTAACTGGGCTGAGCTAGTGGAGCCGGGCTACTTTCTTGAAAATCACGCCTCTTATTCTTGGCAAGAAGCGCAGCCTTTCTTATATAACGGACAGGCGGCCATGTATCTGATGGGTAACTTTATTACCCCTAACTTCCCAGCCGAGCTTGACGGCAAGATGGGCTTCTTCCAGTTCCCTGTGATCAATCCTGAGGTGGGTATGGCAGAGGATGCCCCAATGGATACCCTACATATTCCTTCTAAGGCCAAGAACAAAGAAGATGCGCGTAAGTTCTTAGAGTTTGTGGCTCAGGCGGAGAATCAGCAGTTGATTAACGAAATGCTTCTACAGATCCCGACCAACAATAAAGCCAAAGCAAAATCTGACCCATTCCTAGATAAAGGGGTACAGATGCTGGCCTCGTCAGACGGTACCGCTCAGTTCTACGACCGAGACACGGATCCTGCGATGGCAAAAGAGGGGATGAAAGGGTTCCAAGAGTTCATGGTGCACCCAGATCGCATCGATAAAATCTTGCAAAAATTGGAGCGCACCCGCGCTAGAACCTTTAAATAGTGTTGACCGATTCTCTCTTTACTAGAGTAGGGGAGAATCTAAGTGGATGATTGCTGCTGGCGGTGCCCGCCGCCAGTTGCAGTGCTAGTTCGGTGGCCTTTTCCGCCATTAAGGTGATTGGGTAGCGAATTGTAGTCAGACGCGGTTTTACATAGCGCGCAATCAGACCATCATCAAAGCCGATAATGGCGATATCCCTAGGGGTAGACAGGCCATTATTTTCAATAACCGACATGGCACCCGCCGCCATATAGTCGTTGTAACTGACCACAGCCGTGATCGGCAGAGACTTGGCCAGAAGATTAGTCATTGCTGACTCCCCCCCTTGGTTATTCGGCTCTCCATATTCAATGCAGTGTGGGTTCAACTCGATACCATTTGCCTTCATTGCATCTTCAAAACCTGCCACACGCTCCTCCGAGTCAGAGATCTGGTGAGAGGAAGCTATACAGGCTATCTGAGAGTGACCCTGAGCAATCAGGTGCTCGGTGGCCATATAGGCACCTTTATAGTTATCTAATGAGATACAGCGAGAGGCGATCTCTGGAATATGGCGATTAATAACCACCAGTCCCTTTACCTCGTTGGCGTAGTCGATCAGTTCTTTATCTGAGATCCCTTTAGCATGAATGACCAGTGCTTGGCATCGACTATTAATAAGAAGCTCGATAGCGCGCCTTTCTTCATCGGCTGAGTGGTAACCATTGCCTATGAGTATGTGCTTACCATTGGCACGGGCCACTTTATCTACAGCCCCAACCATAGAGCCAAAAAATGGGTCAGCCACATCGCTTACCAAAACCCCTAAGGTATTGGTTGTCTGGCTAACCAGAGCTCTGGCATTTGCGTTCGGACGATAGCCAAGTTCTTTCATCGCAGCTCGAACGGCCTTGACTGAATTTTCACTCGCTTTTGGATTGTTATTTGTAACGCGAGAGACGGTTGCAACCGATACGCCCGCTAATTTTGCGACGTCTTTTATAGTGGCCATAAGTCATTCCTACCCAACTGAACCCTTACTCTAACTCTGGCTGTGTAAACGAATCAATCAAAGCCTGAGTTTGGTTTCGATATTTGCGATAGATCGCTTAAATACAGAGGCTTAACTCATTGAAAACGTTTTCAAATTTTTCTGTTATTCACTGACTCTATGCAAACCTATAGATTGCAAAAATGGAATGCATATATTCAAGATTGCAACTAGTCCTGAGTACGATTTAAATTTGTTCAATTAATGAGCGTTGTTGTTTTTGTTTTGTAAACTTGATGTTTTTTATTATGAGTTCAGGGAGGTTTGATTTGTGATTGGCTTCAAATAACGATGAATAATCATCCGAATGATAATAGATTTCGTGAAGAGGTCTGATAACTTTCGTCGCGACTTTGTAGCCGTTCAAAGCTCAATAAAAAAACAATATAAAGGAGTGTTCACAGATGAATACTGATAAGAAACTGTCTCTGACTGCCCGAGTCATCCTCGGTATGGTTCTAGGGATACTGACAGGTTTTATCATTCGCTTAACGTTTGCCGAGAATCATTTCGTTCATGATTATCTTGTAAACGGCCTATTCGATGTAGGTGGCTCAATCTTCATTGCCAGCTTGAAGATGCTAGTTGTACCTCTAGTGTTCGTTTCACTAGTTTGCGGTACCAGCTCACTGAAAGACATCTCAACTCTTGGTCGTCTTGGCGGCAAAACCGTAGCTTTCTATCTTGTAACCACCATGATCGCTATCTCAATGGCAATCTTCATGGGTACTGTGTTCCAGCCAGGTGCAGGTGCTGACCTAACCGCAGCAACGACCTTCACTGCAACTGAAGCGCCGTCTCTTGGCCAGGTTATCGTAGACATGTTCCCGACTAACCCGATCCAATCTATGGCTCAGGGTAACACGCTACAAATCATTGTTTTTGCTCTTCTATTTGGTATTGCTATCAGTGCTTGTGGCGAACCAGGTGAGCGTGTTGCAGCAGCTTTCCAAGACATAAATGCAGTAATCATGAAGTTAGTAACGCTTCTGATGAACATTGCACCATACGGTGTGTTCTTCCTGATGGCGAAGCTGTTCACTACCATTGGTCTTGGTGCAATCATGAACCTAGGTGGCTATTTCCTAGTTCTGACTGCTGCACTTCTAATCCAAGGTCTAATTGTTTACCCAATTATCCTAAAAGTGACTACGGGTCTTAACCCAATTCATTTCTTGAAGAAGATGGAAGATGCAATCATGTTTGCATTCTCAACGGCTTCTTCGAACGCAACGATTCCGGTAACAATGGAAACGGCAACCCACCGTCTTGGTGTTCACAACCGCGTTTCATCGTTCACAGTACCGCTTGGTGCGACCATCAACATGGATGGTACCGCTATCATGCAGGGTGTTGCGACAGCATTTATTGCTCAGGCGTTTAACATCGACCTGACTATGGGTGACTACCTAACAGTAGTTCTGACTGCGACTCTAGCGTCTATCGGTACGGCAGGCGTTCCTGGTGTTGGTCTAATCATGCTAGCTATGGTGCTTAACCAGGTTGGTCTACCTCTAGAAGGTATCGCACTAATCATGGGTGTTGACCGTCTACTAGATATGATTCGTACCGCAGTTAACATCACAGGTGACAGTGCCGTTACTTGTATCGTTGGTAAGTCTGAAGGTGCTATGGATATTGATAAGTTCAATGATCCTGAAGCGGGTAAGAAAGAAGAAGAAGTTCATCTTCACCCAGTTACTAGCAAGTAACAGAAAAAGCCAATTGAGAAAGGGAGCGTATGCTCCCTTTTTTAGTGCCATAAAAAAGGTTCTCCGCGGATTACAGGGGGCGTAAAATTTCCTTTGAGCCAGTCACTCCCTGCGAGCGACACCTTGCTCCATCAATCGCTCTTCAGCGCGAGTATCAGTGGGAACTCCGGCTTAGTATGGCTCAGAGTCATCGCTGATACCTCGGAGTAAGTGAGCGGCAGGCATTGGTGCAGGCAAGTGTTTGAGGCAAGGATGCCGAAACCAAGCCTATAGGGAGGTATTTACGGCGGCTTGCCTTGCATCACTGGCAGAGTGAGCACACGAACATGAAGTTGCGGTGAACCAAAAAAAGGAGAGCCTAGGCTCTCCTTTGTAGTATCTGTAGCAACGAATTAGTTGTTGCTGTGTAGCTCGCTGTTTAGCTCTACTGCAGACTTGTTGGTCAGACACTCAACTGCACCAGTTTGAGAGTTACGACGGAACAGTAGGTCTGGCTTGCCAGCTAGGTCACGTGCTTTAACTACTTCAACTTCTTGGCCGCTGTTGTCTAGCATACGTACCTTAGTACCTGATGTTACATACAGACCAGATTCGATGGTGCAGCGATCGCCCATAGGGAAACCAAGACCTGCGTTCGCGCCTAGTAGGCTGTTCTCGCCGATAGAGATAACTACTTTACCGCCACCAGATAGGGTACCCATGATAGAAGCACCACCGCCGATGTCAGAACCTTCGCCAACCATAACGCCAGCTGAGATACGACCTTCAACCATGCTCACGCCTTCAGTACCAGCGTTGAAGTTGATGAAGCCTTCGTGCATAACCGTTGTACCTTCACCCACGTGTGCGCCAAGGCGAACGCGAGAGGTATCAGCGATACGTACGCCAGCTGGCACAACGTAATCAACCATTTTAGGGAACTTGTCTACGCAATCTACGCTTAGTGCGCGACCCGCTAGGCGAGCTTCGATTTGACGATCAGCCAGCTCAGGTAGATCGATTGGACCTTCGTTAGTCCAAGCGATATTGTGTAGAAGGCCGAAGATGCCGTCAAGTACAGTGCCGTGTGGCTTAACTAGACGGTTAGAGATAAGTTGCAGCTTAAGGAAGCCTTCAGCAACAGTTTGAGGTTTGTCATCGCTTTCAAGAGCAACGATAACTAGAGGTTGCTCAGACTGAGCTGCTTTTGATGCAAAGCTTGCACTCGCTGCTTGGCCATTGCTCTCGAATGCAGAAGCAAGTGCAGCGCATTGCTCTTTAGTTACTTCAATGCTTTGGTTGCCTTGCTCGTAACCCGCAGCCTGTTTAACCGCTTCAACTAGCTCAGCTGTTGGGTTCAGGATAGGGGTTGGGAAGAAAGCTTCAATAATTTTGCCATCTCGGTTTTTAGTAGCGCTACCGAGTGCCAGTGCGAAGAAAGACATCAATTAATCTCCATATTTCGTGTTCTAGTGCGTCAAAAGGGTCACCCGAATGCTGTGCAATCAGGTTATGAGACACACCTCTCAAATTCAGTGTTAGCCCTACACTATAACAGCGTGTGCAGGGCTGAAAAGACCTAAATCACGAAAACTGACAAATTGCTGATATGGGCTTATGAGGAGAGGGCGGTAAAGGCTTGATGTATGCCTTCGATAAACATCTGCATGCCGATAACGGCGAGGATCAACCCCATCATTCGAGTGATCACATTCAGCACGCTAGCCCCTAGTGCCTTGACCAAAGCTTCCCCTGATACGAACAGAAGATAGGTCACGCCACACAGAGTACCGAAGGCGAGTATGGTGACTATTACCTCGTAGTTACCACCCACAGCCGCAAAGTTCATAGCAGTAGCTATGGTGCCGGGGCCGGCAAGTATCGGCATGGCCAGCGGGGAAACAGCGATACCGAGGGCTGCCTGTTTCTGCTCCAGAGCGGAGAGGTGTTTGTTGGTGGTTTGATTGTGCTCATTCTTGCCTTGCAGCATGTTAAAGCCAATCATAAATACTAAGATGCCGCCGGTAATGCGCAGGGCGTATAGAGTGATGCCGAACAGGTCGAAGATGATCTTACCGGAGATGGCAAATACCGTGATGATTATAAAGGCGATGGTAACCGAGCGCAGGGCAACGGATTTTACTGTGTGGTGATCGGCGCCATTGGTGAGGCCGAGAAAGATAGGGGTATTAGCGATAGGGTTCATGATGGCGAAAAAGCCCATGAACACAGTGACAGTATGCAGAATAATATCTTTCATAACCTTCCTAGTCGTGAAAGAGAAAGTGAATAAGGACTAAGTTAGCAGTCCTTATTCATGGAATCCAGAGCTTAAGCTGCGTCAGATTCAGGCGCTTCTTCTACTTCAGCGTCTTTAACTACTTTTGGTTTCTTTGGCGTTGGCTTACGCTTGGCACCTAGAGCGTAAAGAACCTCTTCTTTATGCTTGGCAAGGTACATAGATAGCTCTTCTTGCTTCTCTTCGTCAGCGATAATTTCACTCTTACCTAGCAGTTCAAATAGCTCATCAGCCATATCCAGCATCTTGTCATATGCATCTGCTTCCGCTTTTGAGGTAAAAGTCATCTTTTCTTCTCCGTTGCGCTCGACCACGTACTTGACGATAACAGCCATGGTTAATCCTCGTAATTGTCTATATGAAATTAATACTGTTGATTTATACAGAAATCACTCATTACAGTCTAGCCGAGATGCCGGATTTGCGAGCTGATCGTCTAAACGCCACGCAAGAGCAAATGTCTTGAAGGCACTGAGCAGTGGATTTAGGTATTTATCCCTATGCAGAACCAGTTGCATACCTCTATCTTGCGGTAGTGAAAGCTCTAGCTTGGATACCTTGCCTGCCTTGATTGCAGTCTCTACTGACAACTCTGAAAGACAAGCTAACCCAAGTCCTGCAGACACGCTGGTAATGATGGCTTCACTTGAGTTGAGCTCAAAGCGTTTGTGCCAAGTTTGTAAATTATTAGCTATGTGTTGGGTGAAGTAGTCCCTCGAACCTGAGCCAGACTCGCGCATTATCCAGTGGTGATCCTCAAGGTCAGTTAAGGTCGGGGTTTGCAAGCTAAGCAATGGAGAGTCTATCGAGCAGATGACGCACATCTTGTCATGACCGAATGGGGAGCGTGATAGTTTATCTGAGTCTTCGCCACTTTCGATAAAGGCCATATCCAATTGGTAGTCGATCACCTTATTTGCTAACTCAAGAGAGTTGGATAGCTCTATCGTGAACTCGATGTTTGCCTGGTGACTTTGATTGAAGTCTCGAATCAAGATAGGAAGCAACTGATTACCTATGGTGTTACTGGCACCCAGTTTTAACTCTCCGCTGAGTATCTTTTCATTAGAGAGCAAGCTCGAGATGTCTCTGGCTCGGTTTAGCACCTCGTCGGCCACCGGCAATAATTTGCTCCCTTCTTGATTTAGCACCAGGCGATTATTTATTCGATCGAATAGGGTATGCCCCAACTGTTTCTCGAGCTCATTGAGCGCTAAACTGGTCGCCGCTTTAGATAGAAACAGGGTGTTGGCTGCTTCAGAGAGGGAGCTAGCCTTGGCAATTGAGGTGAATACTTCTAATTGGCGCAAAGTGTAGGGAATCATAATGTTTAACTTTACAAAACGTTAGTTTTAAAACTTTAAATTTTAATAAACATAGTGCAGGCGTAGACTCTGTGCATCAACTGTTTTGTATATAAAGAGGTTCCCGTGGATACTTCATCTCGAATCGCAAATGCACCTACTCCTATGGCTGGGCTTGCCCTTGGCATTGCAAGTCTGGGTTGGAGTCTAGAGAACCTAGGCATTTTCTCAGGCTATGCGCAGATCACAGGTGCGGTTATCGCATCCGTTTTGCTGGCTATATTAGGTAGCAAGTTTTTACTCCATTCACATCTGTTGCGTCAGGACTTATCACACCCAGTTGTGGGCAGTGTGGTGCCGACTTTTGCTATGGCTTCTATGGTCGTTTCCTACGCCATTAGTCATTACCTGCCTATGCTAGGTTCGGCTATCTGGCTATTTGCCGTAGTGTTACATTTGCTGTTTTTAGCCAGCTTTGTCTATCACAGAGCGCAGAACTTTGAGATGCACCATATGGTCCCGAGCTGGTTTGTACCACCTGTGGGCATCATAGTTGCGCCATTGACCTTTGCCGGAAACCCATCGCTGCATTGGGTTGCAGAAGTGACCCTATATTTTGGCATGCTTGCATACGCTGTGATGTTGCCACTGATGATCTATCGCTTCATGTTCTCAGAGCTAGTACAAGATGCGGCTAAGCCTACTATCGCCATTATGGCAGCTCCCGCGAGCCTCTCTTTGGCTGGATATCTTTCTTTTGTGGCTCAGCCATCACCCGTGATAGTGGCGCTGCTATTTGGTATTGCTATCTTGATGACAACGGTTATCTACCTAGCTCTGTATAAGCTGCTTAAGCTAGATTTCAGCCCTGCGTATGCCGCCTTTACCTTCCCATTGGTGATCAGTGCCACTGCTCTATTTAAGATGAGCATTTGGATGAAGGACGTGGGTGTTGCCTCGCAATACGTGAATCAAGTACACAGCTTTGCGGTGGTGGAATTGGTTATCGCGACCATGGTGGTGAGCTTGGTTGCCTATAAATACTTCAGTCATTTACTGGTAAAACCAAGAGTGCAAATTAGAAGCTTATAAAACGGTGTGGCTGGCTGGATTGTGGTAATCTTATTGCAGTTATTTCAATGGATTGAGAGCCAGCCTTGTTTACTGTTTATCACTCGAACCAGATTGATCTTCTTAAGTCTCTTCTGACTGCCCTTATCAAACAACAGCCCCTAACTTCTCCATTTGAACAAGAACAGATCTTGGTTCAAAGCCCAGGTATGTCCCAGTGGTTGAAGATGGAGATTGCCGAACAAGACGGCATTGCGGCCAATATCAATTTTCCCCTGCCAGCGACCTTTATCTGGAATATGTTCATCGAGGTTTTGCCCGATGTGCCAGTGCGCAGTGCCTTTAACAAAGAGGCCATGACCTGGAAGTTGATGCAGATATTGCCAAGCCTGCTAGAGCGAGAGAGTTTTATCTCCCTTGCCCACTATTTGGAGCAAGATGAAGATGGCTCTAAGTGCTATCAGTTGGCAGAGAAGATTGCGGATATTTTCGATGGTTATCTGGTGTATCGTCCCGACTATATTCTGGCTTGGGAGGGTGGTGAACATCCAGAAGAGCTCGGTGAGCAGGGGCTATGGCAGGGTGAGTTGTGGCGTGAGCTTTCAAGCTATACCGAGTCCCTTGGCCAATCGCCTTATCACAGGGCTAATCTCTATCAAGACTTTATCGATGCTCTTACCTCGGGTCAGTCAGTGGATACCCAAGGGCTACCTAAGCGCTTGTTTGTGTTTGGCATCAGCTCCCTCCCTCCAAAATATCTGGAAGCCCTAAAAGCTCTGGGCGAACACATCGATGTGCATCTTCTGTTTCACAACCCTTGTCGTTATTACTGGGGAGATGTGAAAGATCAAAAGACCCTGACTCGAATGGCTAAGTTGAGCCGTCCACGTATTCGTTGGCAAGGTCAGGGAATAGAGCAAGAGTCCGGTGAGGCGCTCCTTAAGGGAGACATAGAGCAAAACCTATTGCCAGAGTCTCACCATCTGGCCGTGTCGAACAACCTGCTGGCTTCATTGGGCAAGCAGGGAAGAGACAACCTACACCTTCTGTCTCAGCTAGAGAGTAACGAGGTGGAAGCCTTTGTTGACCTCGATTCTCAGTCTCTTCTGCCTTTGATTCAGCAAGACATGCTGGACTTAAATCAGCATCAAGACGATACCCAGCTGAACTCTAGCCATCACAAGCCTATGCTACCGCTAGGGGATGATTCGATCTCGCTGCACTCGTGCCACAGCCCTACGCGTGAAGTTGAGGTGCTGTACGATCAACTGCTGCATATGTTTAATGCGGATCCACAGCTTAAGCCTAAAGACATCATAGTCATGGTGTCAGACATCAATGCCTATGCGCCAGTGATTCAGGCTATCTTCGGTAATGCGCCTTTCGAGCGTCGCATTCCTTTTTCTATCTCGGACAGAACGGCTAGCCAAGAATCGCCGGTGCTGAATGCCTTTATGCAGCTGCTGAACCTGCCTAACAGTCGCTTTGAGCGCGGGGAGATGCTGGCACTTCTGGAGACGCCCGCGATACTGCAGCGTTTTGGGATCTCTGAGAGTGAGTTCGACCTTCTTTCCCTGTGGGTGGAAGAGGCAGGAATTCGCTGGGGGCTAGATAGCACAACCTCGGTAGAACTTGAGCTGCCACAGATAGAGCAAAACACCTGGCTATTTGGTTTAAGGCGTATCTTGATGGGTTATGCCATGTCATCTGAATACAGCTTTGATTTGGCAGATGAGAGCATTGCCCCTTATGAACAGATAGAAGGGCTACAGGCAGATCTTGCCGGTAAGCTGGCGCATTTTGTTGAAACCTTGATTGAGTATCGAGCCACACTGGGCAATGCCCGCAGTGCTAGCGAGTGGCTGGTGCAACTGAACAAGATGCTCGGTGCTTTCTTTGAGCTGGATGTGGACAATGAGCTGGCAATAAAAACCATACGTGATGCTCTTTCTAGGCTGGTGGAGCAAACCAGCGAAGCTGGATTTGAGCAAGTGATTGACCTAAGAGTGGTCAGTGATTATCTGCAAAACAAGCTAGACAGCACCCGTATCAGCCAGAGATTTTTAGCAGGGCAGGTGAACTTCTGTACCCTGATGCCGATGCGCTCTATCCCATTCAAAGTAGTGTGTTTGCTTGGCATGAACGATGGTGCTTATCCGCGCAACGTGGCTAAAGAAGGATTTGACCTTATCAATGTGAAATCCCGTCACGGAGACCGCAGTCGTCGCGACGATGACAGATACCTTTTCCTTGAGGCCATGCTCTCGGCGCAGAGTAAGCTTTACATCAGCTACGTCGGTCAGTCTATCTTGGATAACACCCCAAGATTACCATCCATCGTTGTGACCGAACTATTAGAGTACTGCGCGCAAAATTATTGTCTCGAGGGGGATGAAGCCCTGTCAGTGGATGATTCTGGGGCGAAATTGGTTAAGGCAATCACCTATAAACACAGCATGACCCCATTTAGCCCAAATGCCTTTAAACAACAGGGCAGTTTTGCCTCAGAGTGGGCGGATGTAGCGAATATGCTTGTGTCGCCAAAACACGAGGCGAGTGAGTCTATTCTGACTGAGGTTCCAGCCGAGATTGACCTTGAGGAGTTTATTCGTTTTTGGACTCTGCCGGTGAAGTTCTTCTTCAATCGTCAGCTTGATATCTATTTTGAAGGGCAGCGAGAGTCTATCGAAGACAACGAGCCCTTTGCGCTAAGTGGCTTAGATGCTTTTGTGTTTAAAGACCAGCTCCTGCAAGCCCAGCTTGAGAAAGGCGATCAGGGCGTTGAACAGCTGGCGCAATGGCTGCGAGTGTCAGGGCAGTTGCCGATAGGGTATTTTGGTGACGCTGAACTGCATGAGGTGAAAACCATCTCTAAAGAGATTGCCAATGAGGTGGCTTTCTTAACCGGTAGCAAGCAGCAAGATGTTGAGGTATCTCTGCCAATTACATTGCCATCGGGAGAGACTCGTCAACTCGTCGGCTGGCTGAAACAGCGCTATGCCTCCGGTGGCGTCTATTACCGCGCGGGCAGTGCTCGCTCTCAAGACATTCTATCAGCCTGGATTCGTCATCTGGCAGCAAGCCTCAGTGGTGCTTCTTGCACCACTCATGTTATCGGCTTTGATAAGAAAAACGGCGTGCAACACAACTACTTTGAACCTCTGGACACAGAGAGTGCGCAGAGCCTGTTCAATGAGTTAGTCACTGAGTTTCTTTCTGGGCTTTCGACGCCTCTGCCTTATTTCCCGCGCTCAGCATCAGATGCTATGAATGAGTTCAACAAGCGCCTAGCCAAGTTTGAACCAAGCGAGGCTAGGGAGATGGCGAAAGCCAAGTTCATTGCCTGCTTTGAGGGTAATAGCTACAGCTCGGGTGAAGGGGATAACTACTACATCCAGCGCGTATGGTCAGAGTTGGAAGAGAAATTAGTATCGGAATCGATGCGACTCAGTGAGCGGATCTTATTGCCAGCCATAGAGCGCATTCGGCAAAGAGAGTAGGTGTGGCCGCTAGAAATTTATTATATGTAGGGTAATTCTTAGCGGCCAAAGGTCAGAGAGACCATTTCGTAAATTGGCGCAAAGACTACTGGTAAGTGCTCCAGATATCAGTGAGTAGGATCGCAAACTTTCGTTCATCAAACTGTAATCTGGATATGTATTGAAAGGATTTGATCCTGGGTCACAAAAATAACTAAGCCTAATATGAATCAAACAGAAAATATCACGGTAAATCAACTCGACGCGATGACCTTCCCGCTACATGGAATGAGGTTGATAGAGGCCTCTGCGGGAACGGGCAAGACCTTCACTATCGCAGGCCTGTACCTACGACTGCTTTTGGGACATGGTGATCAAAATAGTGCTCATAGAGCGCCGCTCACCGTTGAGCAGATCTTGGTAGTGACTTTTACCGAGGCGGCTACGGCTGAGCTTAGAGACCGCATCCGAGCGCGAATTCATCAGGCGCGTATCGCCTTTAGTCGCGGTCACTCCGATGATCCTGTGATCAAGCCTCTTCTTGAGCAAACCCAAGACATGGATTTAGCCTGTGCCTTGTTGCTCGATGCTGAGCGTCAGATGGATGAGGCCGCTATCTTTACCATTCACGGTTTCTGTCAGCGTATGCTGACGCAGAATGCGTTTGAATCCGGCAGTCGTTTTTCATCCGAGCTTATCACCGATGAGAGCGAACTCATGTCTCAGGTGGTAGCCGATTACTGGCGACGAGAGTTCTATCCTCTACCTGAGCCGCTGGTGGACGCGGTGCGTGAGATGTGGCGAACCCCAGAAGCGCTGTTGAAGGTTATCAGAACGCACCTTTCAGGCAGTGAGCGCTTTATCCATGCACCGGGTGGTGCTGATGATCTGGCTAACGCTTATAAACAGAGGTTGAGCCAGACTCAGCAGATGAAGGCGAGCTGGCTTGAGGCAAGTGCAGAGGTTGAAAAGATCATTGCTGACTCTGGCATTGCAAAGAATCCATATAACAAGCGCAACGTGCCTAACTGGGTCAGTAAGCTGGATGATTGGGCGAACAGCAACCCTAACTCTATCCAGAATATCGATGAGCTTGAGCGCTTTCGCAGCTCGCTTTTGCAAGAGAAAACCAAGAAGGGTAATCCGCCCGAGCATGAGGTGTTCGATAAGATCGAAGCTTTCCTACAATTACCGAAACTGGAAGTAGAGCAATCCATATTGGCGCATGCGATTCAGGCTTGCCGCTCTAAACTGGCTGAAACCAAGCAAAGGCAACATCAGCTCTCATTTGATGATTTGCTGTCACAGCTGGATAAAGCCCTATTAAGCGATGAGCAGGGCTTGTTGTCAGAGCGTATCCGAAGCCTGTTCCCGGTCGCCATGATAGACGAGTTTCAAGATACCGACCCCCAGCAATACAGTATCTTTAGTCAGCTTTATTCAAACCATCCAGAGTGTGGCTTGTTTATGATTGGAGACCCCAAGCAGGCCATCTATGCCTTCCGCGGCGCAGATATCTTTACCTATATCCGAGCGCGTAAAGAGGTGACCTCACACTTCAATCTCACCACCAACTGGCGCTCCAGTAGCGATATGGTCGAGGCGAGCAACCTGCTGTTTGAAGAGGCAGAAAAGCCCTTTATCTATGATGATGACATTCCATTTATATCCGTAGATCCAAGTCCAAAAGCAGACAAGATGCAGTGGCAGGTCAACGGTGAAAAGCAACCTGCGTTCACTGCTTGGCTGATGGAAGATGAAGCAGGACTCAAGAAAGGCGACTACCTAAGGGAAATGGCTTTGGGCACGGCAAACGAGATAGAAAAACTCCTAACCGCATCAGACCAAGGTTTAGCAAAGCTCGATGGAGAGCCTATCCAGCCGCAGAACATTGCCGTCCTAGTGCGCACAGGTCATGAGGCGAGCATGGTCAGGCAGGCATTGTCTAAGAAAGGTATTGCCAGCGTTTACCTGTCAAATCGAGACAGTGTGTACGCCTCTCATGCGGCCCCTGATCTGGCTATGTTCTTGTTTGCTTGTCTGCATAATCATAATGAGAGTGCTATCCGCGCTAGCCTTGGTTGTAAGTTACTGGGACTGCCTCTTGGTGAGCTGAATGCTTTGCAACAAGATGAGCTGGCTTGGGAGTCGGTTATCAATGAATACGCTGAATATAAGGACTACTGGCAACAGTTTGGCGTGATGGCCCTTATTAGGCGTTGGATACAGCGTCGTGATTTGGCGCAGAAGCTTAAGGCTGAGTTTGATGGGGAACGCGCCCTCACCGACCTTATGCACCTCGCAGAGGTGCTGCAGCAGACCTCGGTCGAGATGGAGAGTGACCATGCACTTTTGCGCTGGTTCAACGAGCGTATCGAAACGGCCAATGATGGCAGTGAAGAGCAAAAGCAGCGTTTGGAATCTGAGCAGAATCTAGTTCAGGTGGTCACCATACACAAATCCAAAGGCCTAGAGTACGACATCATCTTTGTCCCTTTTGTGAGCTCGTTTAGAGCCTCGAAGGAAGCCATCTATTACGACCCTGAACTGAAAAAGAGTCGCTTTGACCTTGATAATAACGATGAAGGTAAAGCCGAATCCGAAAAAGAGCGATTAGCCGAGGATTTGCGCTTGCTGTATGTAGCGGTAACGCGCGCGGTTTACGCCTGTTACATGGGACTGGGCGCCTTGAAAGATGGCAACAAAAAAGCCCTGTCTACCCATCTAAGCGCCATAGGTTATCTGCTTATCGGAGATGAACCGCAGTCGGCAGATACATTGACCGCTCGTTTGCATGAGCTTGAAGATAAATACCCGAGTATCAGAGTGTGTGAGCCACCACAATGGGACGATTGTCTTTACACACCTGCAGCCAAAGACTCGGAGCAAGTGGAAGCTCAGCAGCTCACAGGCACCATTGACAGAAGTTGGCGCATGACCAGTTACTCAGGACTGGCCTCAGCCGGTAAACACAGCCATTCATCCAGTGCTTTCTTATCTGGAGAGATAGATATCGATGCGGCCGAGGATAAAGAGCTGATACCTGCTTTAACTGAGAAAAGCATGTTCAATTTTCCTCGCGGTGCGAGACCGGGCACCTTCTTACATACTTTGTTTGAAGAAGTAGAGTTTACCCAGTCTGCGTTTGATGAAAGCAATAAGAACATCATAGAAAAATTGCTCATAGACGAGCAGTTGGAGCCGGAATGGTTACCTATTTTGCAAGGCATGGTCGATACTGTGCTGGCAACCGACTTAGACGGTAATGGTCTTATTCTTAATGGTCTTAAGCCAGCTCAGAGGTTAGTGGAGATGGAGTTCTTGCTACCTATTGAGAGCTTGACCGCCGAGGGCTTTCATCGCATCACCAGCGAATACGATGAACTCACGGCTAAGGCTTCGTCTCTCGGCTTTAATCGAGTGCAGGGCATGTTGAAGGGCTTTATCGACCTTGTATTCGAACACCAAGGTAAGTTCTATGTGTTGGACTGGAAGTCTAATCACCTCGGTGATGAGGCATCAGACTATCACAGCGACAGTCTGAAACAGGCCATGCTTGAGCATAGATACGATGCTCAATACCACATCTATGCATTGGCGCTACATCGCTTCTTGCAGGCGCGTATCCCCGATTACGATTATGAGCGTCACTTTGGTGGGGTCTACTATTTATTCCTGCGTGGTATGGATGGTAGCGGTGAGTATGGGGTGTTTAATGCCAAGCCTAGCCCACTATTACTTGAGGAGTTAGACCAGCATATTCGCGGTGAGGGAGATAAATAGATGAGCAGTATTGAAACCAAACCGAGCCCTCAGCAATTAGATACGGAGCTTGCTAAAAAGATAAACCAACAAGGCTGGATGGGATGGCTAGAGCTGTTTGCCGAGCTTGGTCTGCTGCGTCAACTGGATCTGCAATTAGCAAGGTTTCTTGCTAGTAAAGAGCGTGCTATCGACCCAGATGCCACCGCAATCTTGGTTGCGGCTGTCAGCTTTGAACTCAGCAAGGGGAACAGCTGTTTAAGACTCTCGAATACCTGGTCTCCGCTGGATACCTTTTCTGCCAAACAGCTTGAGTCCCTGATTGCTCCGCACCTTCTTGAGGTTGATTGGCAAGCTCATGCTCAAAGCTCGAGCCTCATTAAGAGCCTACCGGAGCAGGAGATGCGTCCGCTGGTGTTTGAGTTTGAGAGCCTATACCTGCAAAAATATTGGCAATTTGAATCCCAGTTGGCGGCAAAACTAGTTCAGCTTTCCGAGCCGGTAGAGTTAGATGCAAATACCAAGCAGAGTATGGCTACTGAGCTAAACAGATTGTTTGCTTGGCAGTGGGGCTTTTTGTTCAAAGACCTGAAAAAGCTAGAGAATGCTAGCGATATCGAGTGGCAGCAGGTTATTTGTGAGTCCCTAGATATTGAGCTTGTTGACTTAGTTCCTTGGCAGGACGTTCTTAAGGTTGCCAAGGGGGCGACTCGCTCAGAGGAACTAGCATCGCTGGCGGATCTCATCCCGCTCAAGGCGTGTAAAAACTATCAAAAAGTGGCGGCGGCTACGGCGCTTCTACGCAGATTGTGTGTTATCTCTGGAGGCCCAGGTACGGGCAAGACCACCACTGTCTCCAAACTATTGGCGGCGCTAGTAAGCTCAAGCGAAGAGAAACTGAATATCAAGCTAGCCGCACCGACGGGTAAGGCTGCAGCAAGGCTGACCGAATCTATCGGTAATGCCATCGACTCGCTTCCAGTCTCCCCTGAGATAAAGGAGCGCATTCCGACCAGTGCCAGTACCATTCACAGACTGCTGGGAGCGAGAGCTAATCGTGTGGACTTCAAACACAATGCCTCTAATCCTCTGCACTTAGATCTGTTAATCCTCGATGAAGCCTCTATGGTCGACCTACCACTGATGTACAAGCTTCTGGATGCTTTGCCGTCCCACGCAAGACTGATTCTATTGGGTGATAAAGACCAGCTTTCTTCGGTAGAGGCCGGTGCTGTGCTCGGAGATATCTGTTCATTGCAAACTGGGTTCAGCCTTTCCCATAAACAAGCCCTAAGTCAGCTAACGGGCTTTGACTACTCCAATGAAGCTATGAGCCGAAGTGCGGTAGCGGACAGCTTGAGTACCCTACGTAAGAGCTATCGATTCCATAGTCGCTCTGGGATTGGCATGTTGGCTCGCGCTATCAATGAGGGTGATGCCAATAAATCCGCACTCTTACTTAACCACGGACTTGAGGATGTGGCTCATACCCCCCTTGATAGCGATAACTATGCCGCCCTTATCGGTGAGTTGGCGAACCAGTACAAGACTTATTTGAAGGATGACATTGGTGCTGAGCAATCTATGCGTGAATACGCTGCCGAGGTTTTAAAGCGTTTTGCTAAGACACGCCTTCTGTGCGCGGTACGTGAGGGAGAGTTTGGTGTTGAAGGGCTAAACCATAACATAGAGCAGAAGCTAGCAAGCAAGGGGTTGATCGCTACTGTGCGTGATACTTGGTATATGGGCAGGCCTATTATGGTGACCAGTAATGACCATGGTCAGCAGCTGTATAACGGCGATATTGGTATCTGCTTGATGGATGAGGGTGAAGGGCGACTCAAGGTCTATTTTGAGCAGCCAGATGGCAGTGTTAAAGCCATCTTGCCATCACGTGTACCGCCTCACGAGACCGCCTTTGCCATGACCATACACAAGTCGCAGGGTAGTGAGTTTGAGAATACCTATCTGATTTTGCCAAAACAGATGTCACCTGTGCTGACGCGAGAGCTATTTTATACCGGTGTGACTCGAGCTAAATCTTATTTGAAGGTAGTGGCTGACGAGGCGATAGTGAAGCGCTCGGTCATTCGTAAGACCGAGCGTAGCAGCCACTTGGCAGATAGATTAAACGTCCAGAGCTAAGATCTTTGAGTTTCGTTGGAAGTTGTATAGATCCCGCTTCTTGATAGGCAATTCGCTGATCTGAATCTCGCTAAACCCTTGCTCTCTAAACCAGTGCAGGCTGTGGGTGGTTAGGATAAACAACTGTGTGATGTCCAAGCAATCGGCTTGGTGTCTCATATGTGTGAGAAGATGTGCGCCTCGGTTACCGTCGCGGTAGTCGGGGTGTATCGCAAGGCAGGCCATCTCGGCCATGCCATCCTCTGGATAAGGATAGAGCGCCACACAGCCTATGATCATCTCGTCTTTGATGATGATGGTGAACTGCTCTATCTCTTGCTCTAATTGCTCTCTTGAGCGGCGTACCAGAATACCGTCGCTCTCAAGTGGGCTGATGAGGTCGAGTATCCCGCCAATATCATCGATAGTCGCTTGACGGATCTGCTCAGCGCTCTCGGTTACGATTTGAGTACCGATACCATCGCGAGAGAACAGCTCTTGAATGAGTGCACCGTCTTCAGCATAGCTGATGAGGTGACTGCGCTGAACGCCTCTGCGACAGGCATGCAGTGCTGCCTGAAGGAATCGCTTACTGCAACCAAAGGCAAGCTCCTCCTTAAGAATGTTAGCGACCTGCTGAGGCATTAGCTCAGGCACGACCGCACCTTCAGGGCTGACATAGCCTTGCTCAGGTGTAAATCCAATAAGTTTGGCAGCTTGAAGCTTGATCGCTATTTTGGTGGCAAGCTCTTCCGATACCAGATTAAAGCACTCCCCAGTTACGGAACCAGCAACAGGGCCGATCAGCACAATCGAACCTTGCTCGAGAGAGCGGTTGATACCTTGTACGTCTATACGACGCACTCGACCACTGTGTTGATAATCGATGCCATCTTCTACACCCAGAGGCTGGGCAATAACAAAGTTACCACTAACAATATTGAGGTCGGTTCCCGCCATTGGGGTATTGTTGAGGCTCATAGAAAGATGGGCGGTAATGGCCAACTGAAGTTGACCGGCGGCCTGCATTACCTGTGGCAAGGTGGTGGAGTCGGTCACCCTTACCTGTTTATGATAATTAGTTTCTAGGTTCTGCAGTTGCAGGCGCTGGTCTATCTGTGGGCGTGCGCCGTAGACCAGAACCAGTTTCACCCCTAGGCTGTGCAAAAGGGCGATATCACTGACGATGTTAGGAAAATTGCTATGACTGACCGCCTCACCACTGAGGTAGATCACCATGGTTTTATCACGGTGTGCATTAACGTATGGGGTGGATTGTCTAAATCCTTTTACTAGCTCAGTACTGCGATCCATCATAATAATTCCTAGTGAATTTTTATGTGATAATAATGATTAATTATTAAATTGCAACACTGTTGTGCATTTAGGCGACAGGTCAATTCTTGGTAAATAATGAAGTATCTGTTGCCTTGCCAGTTTGAGTTTGTCATTCTGCTATTACTTGCTTATCTATCTATTTTTCAAATGCGCAAAATCTCTTTCTCTATCCTCTTCTCCCTGCTGTTGGCAGGTTGTGCCCAAGACACCGAACGTGGGCAACAATATCTAGACGAAAATCTAGAACAGCCCCTCACCCAAGTAAACCAGATAGAGACCAATGCCTATCGTGACCTCAACTCGTTTGACGATCAGGCAAAAGAGGTTTTAGACAATTCGCCTTCGATGGCAAAGAAATATACCGACCTTTATCAAACACTTTCTGAGTGGGCGCTGCAAAGTGGTAATCCAGATGAACTTGAGAACTATGGCGTTCAAGTGGCGCAGATGCGCGGAGGCGACAAGCAAGGCAATGTGCTGTTCACTGGCTATTTTTCACCAGTTATTGAGCTGAGACATCAACCAGATAATGAGTATAAGTACCCGGTTTATGGTCTGCCTAAATGTACCAGTCAATGTCCTACCCGAGCTCAGATCTATGAGGGAGCGTTAGAGGGAGAGGGGTTAGAACTTGGTTATGCCAATAATCGTATCGACCCATTCTTGATGGAAGTGCAGGGCAGCGGCTTTGTGCATTTCGGTGATGATAACAGCATGCAGTACTTTGCTTACGCAGGTAAGAACAATCGCCCTTATGTGAGCATAGGCCGAATCCTAATCGAGCGTGGTTTGGTGCCACGTGAGAAGATGTCCTTAAAGGCGATTAAACAGTGGGTAGAAGAGAACGATGAAGAAACGGTTCGTGAGCTTCTCGAGCAGAATCCTTCGTTTGTATTCTTTACACCAAAAGACGACTTAGCAGTCAGAGGTACGGCGGGTATTCCGCTTCTACCACTTGCTTCAGTGGCAGGTGACAGAGACCTGCTTCCAATGGGGACACCTATCCTTGCAGAAGTGCCATTGCTAAATGCAGACGGCACTTGGTCAGGATCGCATGCGTTGCGTCTTCTTATTGTGCTAGATACTGGCGGTGCGGTTAAGCAGAACCACTTAGACCTTTATCATGGTATGGGACCAAGGGCGGGCGTTCAGTCTGGCCACTATAAACACTTTGGTCGAGTGTGGAAGCTGGGGCTGGAAAACAGCCCAACGGAAAAGCCATGGCAGGTTCCGAGCAAATAACGGCATTTAGTGCGGATAACTAGACATTAAACTCAAGAGTGCGTATAAATCGCACTCTTGTTGTATTTGTGTGGAGAAATGTCATCATGCGAGAGTTGACCAGCCCAGCATCTGAATCTTATGACCAACGCTTTGGTGGCACGCGCCGACTTTACGGTAACAGTGAAGTTGAGATTCTGCGTGCGGCGCACGTGTGCGTGATTGGTATCGGTGGGGTAGGCTCGTGGGCCGTTGAGGCCTTGGCTCGAAGCGGTATTGGTGAGCTGACGCTTATCGATATGGACGATGTGTGTGTGACTAACATCAACCGTCAGATCCATGCAATGACAGGTACAGTGGGCCAAAGCAAGATCGAGGTGATGGCAGAGCGAGTGAAGCTTATCAACCCGGATTGTAAGGTGAATCTGATCGATGATTTTATCGACTCAGACAACCAAGCCGAGTACCTGAGTAAAGAATATGACTATGTGTTAGATGCTATCGACAGTGTTAAAGCTAAGGCGTCTTTGCTTGCCTATTGCCGTAGCAACAAGATCAAAGTGATTACTATCGGCGGTGCTGGTGGTCAGGTGGACCCGACCCAGATCTGTGTGGCAGATCTAAGCCGTACGGTGCAAGACCCGCTAGCTAAAAAGATCAAAGATCAGCTACGTCGCTTCCATAATTTCAGCAAGAACCCAAAGCGTAAGTTTGGTATCGACTGTGTCTACTCAACTGAACAGCTCAAGTATCCTCAAGCAGATGGCAGCGTATGTGCGGTGAAAGCTACCGCTGAAGGGCCAAAACGTATGGACTGTGCCACAGGCTTTGGCGCAGCGACTGTGGTTACGGCTACCTTTGGCTTTGTGGCGGTATCGCGTATCATTGAGAAAATAATCCAAAAACACAGTTAATGCCCATGTCTGAGCTCACTCAATTTTTCGAGAATAACCCTTACGGAAACCAACTCAGCGAATCTGATATCGTGTCCAAGATGCAGACCTTGTCTGGTTGGGAGCAGAGATATCGTCAAGTAATCCAGTGGGGCAAGAAATTGCCTAGCTTGGATGAAGCCCTGCGTAATGAGCAAGTAACGGTTGCTGGTTGTGAAAGTCAGGTGTGGCTTCTTGGTGAACTAGTCGAAGATAAGTGGCAGTTTGCTGCAGATTCCGATGCACGTATCGTACGCGGTTTGATTGCGATTGCCCTTGCAGCGCTAAACAATAAAACGGCACAAGAGATCCAAGGATTTGATATTGATGGGTATTTTGAAAGTTTAGGCTTGATTGAACACCTAAGTCCGTCCAGAGGCAATGGCCTAAAGGCGATTGTCGACCAGATCAAAGGCATGGTTTAATTTCAACTCTTTAGCCATCCCCAGTTTCATAGTCATCCCGGCCTCGAGCCGGGATCTTTGTATGTGCAAAAGCTTAACACTGTAAGGTCTAGAGATCGCGGATAGGCAAGCCTTCCGCGATGACGGTTTTTTTTAATGATTGTGGCGATAATAAATCTGTCATCCCGGCCCTGAGTCGGGACCTGTCCTAGGTTTGGACTCAACCCTAAAGCATATCCGCCGCTTTCTCTACGGCAGCGATAAATCGGTCCACTTCCTCAATAGTGTTATAAACCGCAAATGAGGCGCGCACTGTGCCCTTGATGTTCAAAGCATCCATAAACGGATGCGCACAGTGGTGTCCCGCTCGCAGAGCAACTCCTTGCTGGTCTAGTAGAGTGGCCATATCTTGATGATGCACACCATCCATAACAAAGCTGATGACGCTCGCACCATCTTGAAAGCCGATCATCTTTATATCTTCTATCTTGGATAAACCCTCAAAAGCGCGCTTCTGTAGTGTCTTTACGTGCTGATCAGCGTTCTCAATACCAACCTCTTTAAGCCAGTTGATGGCCGTAGCTAAGGCTAGCGCTCCTGCAACATTGGGAGTGCCCGCTTCAAACTTGCCTGGAAGGTCACTAAACGAGGTGCCGTCAAAGCTCACCTTTTGCACCATCTTGCCACCGCCATGCCAAGGGGGCATAGCTTCAAGTAATTCTAGTTTTCCGTAGAGGACTCCGATACCTGTAGGAGCAAACAGCTTATGGCCGGAAAAAACATAGAAGTCGCAGTCCAGTGCCTGCATATCAACAGCCTCATGCACTATGCCTTGAGCGCCATCGACAACTACAGTGCTACCGTTCTGCTTTGCTAGTTTGATCATCTGCTCGATAGGGTGACGCGTGCCGGTAACGTTAGATACATGACTGATGGCTACTATCTTTGTACTCGAGCTGAGGCTCGCCTCAAAGGCTTGCATATCGAGCTGACAGTCAGCGGTCATAGGCACCTTAACCACTTTAGCTCCCGTCTGCTCAGAGACCAATTGCCAGGGCACTATATTGGCGTGATGCTCCATCTCGCTTACCAAGATTTCGTCGCCTGTGCTTAGGGTGTTTCTACCGTAAGTCTGAGCGATAAGGTTTATCGCCTCAGTTGCACCGCGCGTCCAGACTATCTCTTTGGTTGATTTGGCATTGATAAAGCCTCTGACCGTTGCTCGAGCCTGTTCAAAAGAGGTGGTAGCTTGCGCTGTCAAACTATGGCTGCCCCTATGCACATTGGCGTTGCGAGCTGAGTAGTAGTCAGTAATGGTGTCGATTACCGCTTTGGGTTTTTGCGTGGTCGCGGCGCTGTCCAGATAGACGATATCTGTGTCTGCTAAAGCTGGAAATTGTGCTCTTATGGCTTGGATATCAAACACGTTTTTCTCCAAGGTCAGAGATGTTTAGGTTAGGCAGTGGCACCATAGGCTCTGCTACCTTCCATGCGTGTGCCTTACCGGACAACAGGGTAATGATTTCGATAGCAAATTCGAATGCGCTGGCTGGCCCTTGGCTGGTTAAAAGCTTGTTGTTGATGTCATAGGTAACACGCTTTTGACGCCACAGATCTTCTGGAATATGAGACTTAAAACTCGGGTGGCAGGTCATCAGGCTTTCTGGATAGATATCATGGTGCTGAAGAACAAGAGCTGGGCTAGCGCAGATTGCGGCATTGAGCCTGCCATCATATTTTTGCTGCTTGATCATCTCGATAAGAAGAATGCTGTCGCGAAACACCTCTGCACCACCAACACCGCCGGGTAGAGCAATAACATCAAACTCTTCGTCAGCAACTTCTACCAACTTTTTATGAGCAGTTAAAGGGATGCCTCGTGAGCCATCAAAGGTTAGCTTGCCTTCAAAGTCTGCACTGGCAATAGTCACCTCGTAATCGGCTCGGATCAGGGTGTCTATGATGGTTATCGCTTCCATCTCTTCTGTGCCGGGAGCGATAGGAACTAGGGCTTTAATTGTCATAGCTTGCCTCTAACTTTTTGATTTTATTATATAGCTCTTGATTGTATGGGGTATGAATCGCATGTGCTTTAGCGCAGTCCAAAAGATACCCTGTAATATAGTCAATCTCAGTCACTCTTTGGTGCGAAACGTCTTGATGCATTGATGAATAGTTGGCTGAGGTCGCTTTGATGACCGATTTTGCGGTGTTAAACAGAGTATCTGAATCGGCTTTGTAGCCTTCTACAAGCATAACTTGGGTTATCTCATCGCAGAGAGTTTCGATGATTTGAAGGCTGTCAGGAGTATCCAACTCTCCATTTTTGCAATCGAATATGGCTGTGAGTGGGTTGATACAGCAGTTGATGGCGAGCTTATTCCACAGAGCCTGCTTGATGTTTGTTTGCCACACAGCATTAGGTAGAGCGCTATCGAATATCTGAGCCAGATTTTCTAGATTCAAAGCTTGTTTTGAATATGGACCAATTACTGTTTGTCCAATACCTGTATGAAGCACTGTTTCAGCATCTTTTTTGAGTGCACCATGGGTAGTGGTTGCAAACAGGATAGGGCGCCCGTCTAGCAGAGTTTGAGCCTTTTCTATGGCTCCCATGCCATTGTGAGAGATGACGATAGGTGTGCTCAATGGAATGAAGGCTAGGGTCTGCTCTAGAACGTTTTGCAACTGCCAAGATTTTGTGCAAATAAGCACGAGATCGGCTTGCTCAAGAAGTTGGGTTTTGTTTGCTGGGAAATTAAGGCTTTCATGCTCGTCTAGCTTGAGTGTTTTGCTAAGAGCATTGTCACGAGTCCAGACTGAAACCTGATGGCCCGCTTTTTGGAGTGAGTAGGCGAACAAAGAGCCAATGGCGCCGAGGCCAACAACAGTAATCTTCAAAACTCTGTCCTGTAATCTTGCAGTCGAGCAAGGATACTGAATTTAGTGGTTTTGAGCGAATAAAAGAGACAAAAAAGGCGCCTTTGGCGCCTTTTTTAAACGAACAAGCTTAGAACTTGTAAGTTACAGAAACGTAGTGACCTACGCCTGAAGATTCGAATGCGTCAGTGTCTTTGATGCCGTATACATCTTTGTATAGCTTAAGACCGTAACCTACTGCGTAGCGCTCGCTGTGCCAGTAGATGCCGTTGAACCATGCGCCACCATTGCTTGAAGTAGCGTACTCATCCTTCATACCGAATTGATAATCGATGTAACCCTGGTAAGAGATGAAAGAACCGTTTTCGAAGAAGTAGAAAGGCTTGAACCAGTTAGTAGAAACTTGGAAACCGTTCCAGTCTTTAACGTTTGAATCGTAGTTACCGTAAAGGTTTAGGCCCATTTTGCCAAACCAAGGAACCATGATGTCAGAACCGATACCGATCTTCTGTTGGTTAACACCGAAAGTGCCCTTGTCTGGGTTAGTTGTAACACCGTCCCAAGTGATTTCAGAAGCGATGTAAAGCTCTTGAACTGGACCGAAAGAAAGGTCTTTCTTAGTTAGTGCGTCTAGAGACATACGAGGTGCGAACTTCATGAAGATTTTCGCATCAGCGTCTGCTTTATCAGAGCTTGGGTTGCTTAGTAGGTTGAATACATCAACGTAACCGTACAGATCGAAGATACCTGAACGACCGCCAAATTCCATCTCTAGGTAGTCGTGGTTTGAGTTACCTGGTTTCTCATCAAAAGCACCCATAAGGTTGAATTGAAGGAATTTGTAATCGTTCTTGTGGATATCACCATCAGAATAATCAGCAGCCATTACTGGCGCAGAGGTTGCTGCTAGCAAGCCAAGAGTAAGTAAAGATTTACGCATGATAAAAGACACTCAAAAGTTGTTGCGATAAAAACCAGCTAATCCTTCGCTGTTCTCAGTTACTTCTCCGAAGCAACCGTTTTCGTGGTGCGAATAATAGAGATCTGAGCCACAAATGGAAGTGTTTTATTGCAAAAGTTCAAACTAAGATTGTGATCGCGATCAAGTAAATGCAATTAACCTGCCGAAATGTTACCCAGTTAACATATTTGGCAAACAAATTGGTCGTTTTTTAGTCTTTCAAATCACCCTGGTTTGATCCATTCAATAGCACCGCCGTAAGACAAAATTGAGATCAGCATCAGGAAAGGTTTTATGTCGGTTGTTAAGTTGTTCCCTCTAAGCTCAGTTGTTCTTCCCGAGGGAAAGATGAATCTTCGAATTTTTGAGCCCCGCTACAAGCGTATGATCAGCGAATGTTGCAAACAGGGCCAAGGTTTCGGTATTTGTCTGCTTGGCGAGCCAGTGGCCTCATCTCCTAATAACGTCTCACGTGTCGGCACACTTACAGAAATAATTGATTTTGAACAGCTTCCTGACGGCTTCCTTGGCGTAACCATTGTCGGGACTCGACGTTTCAAAGTGAAAAGGGTTTGGAGTGAGTTTGATGGCTTGCGCTGTGCTGAGGTGGAATACCTTAGTAATTGGAGTAGCCAAGAGCTCACTCAATCCTCTCTCTACATCAGTGACCAGCTGCAGAGGGTTTACCAGAGATTTCCAGAAATTAAACGACTCTATCCACACTGCTTCTTTGACGATGCGACTTGGGTGAGCCAGAGATGGTTGGAACTTCTTCCTCTGGAATGCCAGCAATTCGAGCATCTCATCTCGCAGTCTGATTGCAACGAAGCGATCAAGTTTCTAAGCCAAGCAATTGAGTCTCAGTGAGGGATATACGGAGATAACATTATGTTTAAGAATTACCTAACAGCAACACTTGTAGCCTCATCGCTACTGCTAGTCGGGTGTGACGACGACGACGATGACAACAATACAACCACTGCCGCTACGATCGTAGATGCTGCGGTTGCCGATGGCAATTTTACAACCTTAGTAGCCGCCGCCGAGCAAGCTGACCTTGTAGAAACTTTGTCAGATCCAGATGCCGAGCTGACAGTGTTTGCCCCAACGGATGCTGCTTTCGAAAAGTTTTTAACGGAGAACAATCTCACTGCCGACGAGCTGTTAGGCAACCCAGATCTAGCTGATATTCTAACGTATCACGTATTTGCTGGTGAAGTTGACGCGGCAACTGCGATAGGTCTGGCTGGTAGTACAATAGAAAAGGTTAACGGGGATAACTCTGCCTTGTCGTTAAGCGGTGAAAACTTGTTAGTAAATACCGCCACGGTGACAGCGACTGATATCATCACAGGCAACGGCATTATTCACGTGATTGATGCGGTGTTGGTCCCACCTGCGGACGTGGGAGAGCCAACTTCGAATATTGTAGAAACTGCAATAAATGATGGTCGCTTTACGGTCCTAGTCCAAGCACTCGTTACCGCAAATCTAGATGGCGCATTAGCTGATGAAAACGCAACATATACAGTGTTTGCACCAACTGACGATGCTTTTACAGCATTACTTGCTGAACTAAATATCGACGCTGCCACTTTGTTAGCCAACCCAGACTTGGGAGACATTTTGCTGAACCACGTTGTTTCGGGCGCTGTAGACTCTGTTACAGCCATGAGCCTAAACGGAACCAGCGCAACCACTCTGGCAATGAAAGAAGTCGCTATAGCCATCGATGAGGAAACCGACACACTAACAGTAGGGGGTTCCACCGTCATCATTACGGATATATACACTACCAATGGCGTTATCCATGTTATTGATGCAGTGATTATCGATTAGAAGCTAATCACACCTCACCCTAGATAAGTCAATGCGCGATCCATAACAAGCATTGACGTATCTAGGCACAACTCAGTCGATTAATCGCTTCGAACTATTTGATATAGCGACTCCGCCAGCAATACAACGTGTAGGCCATAAATGATATAGCCAATATTGAGCCGCTAATAATCTTCGACAAACGCGGTCCAACAGTGACCAGTGCGACATTAAATGTACTTCATGGAGCATCTGTCGGAGCGGCAGCTGAGGTTGACGTATACTTAACAGCAGGAGCTGATATCTCATCGAGTGATCTAGCTATACCAAACTTCACGTATACAAAGTTTGTAGAGAATGTATATGTGGCAGGCGGTACCTATTTTGTGACGGTAACGGCAACAGGTAGCAAGACTTCAATCTTAGATCCGAAAGAGGCGACTCTTGAAGACGGTAAGGTGTAAAAGGCGATTGCAACCAACGGCGGTATCCTTGCTGGAGACATAACTGAGTGACGGAGGGGGAGGTTCCCCTCCCCAACTGTAAAGGTGATACATGGAAACGAAAACCAAGGCCGCAACCACTTCTCCTCGAGGACCATCGAGAGCTGAATGGGCTGAGTGCATGGCTAAGGTGCAACAGGGAGACAAAGAGGCGTTTGCTGTAATTTTTCGCCACTTCACCCCAAGGCTTAAGCAGTTTGCGTACAAGCATATGGGGAATGAGCAAGTGGCAATGGAGTTAGTGCAAGATACGCTAGCTGCCGTGTGGCAAAAATCTCATCTGTTCGACAGTAGCAAAAGTGCTTTGTCCACATGGATCTACACCATAGCCAGAAACCTTTGCTTTGACTTATTGCGTAAGCAAAAGGGTAAAGAACTGCATGTTCATTCTGAAGATATTTGGCCAGACGATTATTGCCCGCCAGATTTGGTGGACCAATACTCTCCCGAGAGAAATATGCTGAGAGAGCAGATAGTGCGCTATCTGGATATCTTGCCAGTGAAGCAGAAAGAAGTGGTTAAGGCGATTTATTTAGACGAGCTCCCTCACCAAGAGGTAGCAGACAAATTTGATATTCCATTAGGTACCGTTAAGTCGAGATTGAGACTAGCGGTTGAGAAATTAAAGGATTCGATAAGGGCGGAACAAGTATGAAACATCATCCAAGCATAGAACTTTTGAAAGCCTACGCGGATGGGACCATAGACGCTTGTAACGGAATAACGCTCGCTTCTCATTTGGAAACCTGCCAGCAGTGTCAGGCAAAGGTAGACCAACTCGTAGCAGAGTTGGCTGGTGAAACCTTTGACGAGCAGGAGTTCAAAGCCGATGCACCAGAAACTGTTGTGTCGACGGACTTGCCGGTAGAGATGGAGCAAATGTTAGGTGAGATTACGAGTTTACAGCGCACCCCACTGGTTCCTCGCTTAGACCCCGGTGTTAAAGTGAGCGTGAATGGCAAGGAATTCGTTCTTCCTAGAGCTCTTCATAGGCTCAGCAAAAAACTGGGTGACTGGAAGAGCTACGGCGGGAAAGTCTACAGTGCCAACTTTGATCTAGGTGAGAGTGAACGCGTGAGCTTGCTATACATCAGCGGCGGTGTTCAGGTCCCTCAACATACCCACAAAGGTATCGAGACCACACTAGTGTTACACGGTCGATTCTCCGACGAAGAGGGCAGCTACCAAGAAGGCGATTATATGATCGCTGATGGTACTACCAAGCACTCTCCAAGAACTGAAGAAGGGCAAGACTGCTTGTGCTTAACCGTGTTGAGCGACCCTATGGTTTTCACCCAAGGGGCTGCGCGAATATTCAATATGTTCGGTAGGGGAATGTACCCTTAGAAGTAAAAATGGGAGCTGAAAGCTCCCATTTTTTATGCCGATTGCGTGTCGGTTTCTAAATCATCATCAGACTTTTTTACCTTACTATCTCGCTCCTTAGCCTTGGCGAGCAGCGCGGTAAAATAGTGGCGGAGTGAGTAGAGCATAATCAGGCTCGGCACGACCATCAAAGCAGTCAGGATAAAGAACAGGGACCAGTCATTGAGGTAGTCGACTAGTTCGCCACTGAAGGACGCCAAAGTCGTTCGCCCAAAGTTACCCAAGGAAGCGAGCAGTGCATATTGGGTTGCGGAGAAGGCTTGGCCGGTCAATATGGTCAAGAAGGAAACGAAGGCAACGGTGGAGAACGCCGTGGTGAAGTTGTCCACTATGATGGTGGCAAGGAACAGAGTTTCACTTGGACCTGCTTTTGCTATCCAAGCGAACATCAGGTTACTGGCTGACATGGCAATACCACCAATCATCAGGCCGCGCACTATACCGAACTTCACGTTAAACATACTGCCCACTAAAGTGAACACTATGGTAGCGCCCCAACCAATTAGTTTGGAGTAGTGACCTATTTGTTCGTTGCTAAAGCCGATCTCTTTGTAGAAAGGTATCGACATTCTGCCCAAAAAGGCCTCGCCAATCTTAAACAGGAATACAAACAGCAATAGTGTCATGGCGACGCGAACACCGTTGCGCCTGAAGAAGTCTGCGAATGGTTCGATGAGGGTAACACTGAACCAAGCTACAAGCCTTGAGCCTACGACTTTAGCATGGCGTTGTTCCGCTTCTGCTTGAAGTGCACTGCGGTCTGTTTTTGGTTCGCCTACTAGTAGTGTAAACAGCATAAGCACGCCAACCAAAGCTGCCATACCCATATACACACCATTCCAACCAATAGTGTCGGCATTCACGAAGGCGAGATAGCCAGGCAGAGAATAACCTGTCCACCAACCGATTACCGCCATGGCCGATGCTTGAGGGAGTTTCGATGGCTCGCTCTTTGGAAAGGTATCGATACGATAGGCATCGATGGCTACATCCTTGGTCGCAGAAGCGATGGCGATACATAGCGCAAGCATAGAGGTGAACATTAGATTCTTGGCAGGATCAACACCGGCAATACCTAGAGTACAACCTAGAATGACTGCCTGACAGAGCAAGATCCACGAGCGTCGTTGTCCGAGGAATCTGTGCAGAAGAGGCAGTTTCACCCTGTCTACCAAGGGTGCCCACATGAAGTTGATGGCGTATACAGCAAACACTGAACCAAAGTAGCCAATAGCCGCTCGAGTTAGGCCTGCATCTTTTAGCCAACCGGACATATTTGAGCCGATAAGCACCCATGGAAAACCACTGGAGCAACCCATCATAAACACCCACATCAGGCGTTTGTCTAGGTAGCTACGAATGGTTTCGCGCCAAGACATTTTTTCTGTCATTGCTGTTCCTTTTGCACTGTTTCATCCTTGAAAGGGCCAAATCATTTGGCCCTTATCAATAACCGTAACAGTGTCTGAGCTATCCGCTATTTTTGGATAGTTACTTTTGTGACCACGATAGGGGTAGAAGGGACATCTTTCATGAAGCCAGCGCTTTTAGTTGGAATAGTAGCCATCTGTTGCACTACATCGAAGCCAGAGGTGACTTGACCAAATACCGCATAGCCTGGGTTTGATGCTGAGTAATCGAGGAAGCTGTTGTCTGAGTAGTTGATAAAGAACTGACGAGTGGCTGAGTTTGGATCGTTAGTACGAGCCATAGCCACACTACCGACCTTGTTCTTTAGGCCGTTATTAGCTTCGTTCTTGATAGGAGCATAGCTAGAAAGCTGCTGCATCTCTTGGTCAAAGCCGCCGCCTTGAGCCATAAAGCCACCTATAACACGGTGGAAGATGGTGCCTTCGTAGCTACCGTCTTCTACGTAACGAAGGAAGTTCTTAGTGGTTACAGGCGCCGCTTGCTCATTGAGCTCAATAACGAAGTTACCTAGGTTGGTTTCGAATAACACCTTAGTATTTGCGAATACGCTGGTACTGAATAGGGCACAGCAAAGTAGTAGGGCACGTATCATTTAAAGTTCTCCTCCATGTAATCGATAAGCTCAACATCGTTGGCGATTTCGTTAAGTACTAGCTTAGACACATGATTGATAACATGCTCGATCTGCTCGTTTGATGCACCCATAGAGTTTTCTGCCTTTGCACTGCCGCTGTAGGTCTTCACAAATTTACCTGATGGCGTTTCTGCGGTAACCGTCAGGGTTACCTTGGCTTGCATCTGATTGCTAAAGGTCGATGAAGTAACGCGCACTAGCGCTTCTTGAACCTCTAGTTGGATCTGATTACTGCTGTCGCCATTGATCTCAAAACCTTGAGTCGTTAGCACCTCTTGTAGGGCGTTACCAAAAGCGATGCGAACGTTCTCTTTGGCATGGATTGGTAGTGCCTTATCTTCATTCTTTTTGACCAAGGCTAGGTACTGAGCTGTACGAATGTCTTTGGTGGTTAGCGCCACCGATTTGGTCTCGTTTAGCGTGATGTTGTGGTTATCGGCTGCTGGGGTGAAATGCAGTTGATCCGACGTCGGGCTCGCACAGCCACCAAGCGCTAGGGTAGCGGCGGCTGCGATCAGCAATTTTCTCATTGTATTTCCCTTTATATTGATGAGAGGAAGTAGTCTTAGCTTATTGTTTTTACTTGGATATAACAGCTTTTTTAGCACGAACAATGACAAATTTGCTATTGCTTGCCACAACCTTGACGTTGTTTTTACCAAATAGGCGCCCGAGCTTAGCCACATAGCCCAGATGGCGGTTCCCAATTACCCAAAGCTCTCCATCTTTGCGCAGAGTGCGCTTGCTGTCGGTGAACATCTGCCAAGCAATATGATCGGTAACGGTATTCTGTTGGTGGAATGGCGGGTTGCACAAAACCAGGTCGCAGCTTTGTGGCTCGAACTTATCTAGGCAGTTGTTGGCTCTAAAGGTGAAGCGTTTTTTCTCGCCAAGGTTACGGGCAATATTTCGCTTAGCAGATTCAACCGCCATAAAGCTCTCATCAACGCTAGTGATATGGGCGTTTGGATTGAGGCGTGCAATTTTGGCAGATAACACTCCGTTACCGCAGCCTAGGTCTATGATATCGAGTCCCCTGTCGCTCGAAGGAAGGTGTTCAAGGAAAAAGCGTGCACCCAGATCTAAGCTTTCACCGGAATATACGTTTGGCAGGTTCTCTAACTTGAGATCGTGCTCTGGAACATCCCAACTGATGCTCGGCTCAGAGGTGGCTGTTAGGGTTTTGTCCGCGCGACTAAACACCAATCGGTGCTTTTTCTTAGCTAGAGAGGTGCGTGTTTCACCTAGGTATTTTTCGAATAGCTTCAGGGTAGAGGTATGAATCAGGTTAGCTTTGTTTACCGCGATTACCTCTACATCAGGTGAGATGTGCTGACGCAGTTGACTCAGTTGCCACACCAAGAAACGGTTGTTTTTCGGTATCTTCATCAGGACTAGGTCCACCTTCTCAGGAAGAGGGTCGGTAGAACGGAGTAGCTGAACCTGATTACACTCGTTGCGTTGCAGGTTTTTTAAACTGCCTTGCCAACTAACATGAGAGTCGGTCTGCATGCTTACCTGATAGTCTTTAGAAAACCAACAACTTAAGGCGCCAAATTGATCGTTTAATATCAAAATATGTTTACCTTTTTCGAGGGGCGCATCTTGGAAGTGGTCGATGATATATTCGTCACCGGCATCCCAAGCTTGCAGTGTCTCTTTAGGCAGCTTTGGAAAACGCAAAAGGCTTAAGTTTTGACCATGTAGTGAGAGAGTGGTTTTCATATTGTTAAAATAGTGATCTTAGTCTTACTCTATTGTCGCAAATCGTATTTTCTTTTGCGACCAGCACGTGTGTAATTGATTAGAATAGCCAAATCATGCTCGAGCCGAGCAATTGGTCTGGTATTACAAGATATACGTAATAAAAGTATAAATTTTAACCGCTTGAATTATACTTAGATGTAAACAACGAGAATCAAAATGCTACAACAGACGATCGAGCGAAAACTGAATCAAACGTTCTCTCCACACCACCTTCAAGTCATCAACGAAAGCCATATGCACAACGTGCCACCAGGCTCTGAGAGCCATTTTAAGGTGGTGATTGTGAGTGACAAATTCGATGATCTTAGGCTGATTGCTAGACACAGACTTGTAAACTCAGCGCTGAGTGATGAATTTGCTCAGGGTTTGCATGCCTTGTCGATGCATACCCTAACCAAAGATGAATGGAGTGAGCAGAGTAGCATTCCGGACAGCCCTCAATGCAGAGGGGGAGAGCGCTAACTTATAAGTCGTTCTGATAAAGCGGTGTGACAGATAACTACCGCTCATAAAATAAACATGCTTTCTGTGCGCTAGATCAATTATGCAGATTTATTTGGAGGAATTCCGTCAAATAATCGCGATTGATTATCTTGTCGCATGGAATCTAGGTGGGGTGAATGCTACAATTCTCCGCCCGGACGGAGCTCGCATCTAGAGCTCAAATGGAATTACAAGAGTAGCTGATAGGAAATCAGTTACTCATACATAGGTGTAATGGATAGCACCTGTGTTGTGTAAGCAATCTTTTTTCCTTAGAAATAGTGCAAGTGCGTATGATTACAATAAAGAAGGGTCTGGATCTTCCGATTTCGGGAGCCCCAACCCAGGTGATTAATGACGGTAATTCCGTCTCAAAAGTCGCCTTGCTTGGCGAAGAGTACGTGGGTATGCGTCCAACGATGCATGTTCGCGTTGGGGATACAGTAAAGAAAGGTCAGGTTCTTTTTGCAGATAAAAAGAACCCAGGCGTAGTATTTACCGCCCCACAAAGTGGCACGGTTGTAGAGGTTAACCGTGGTGCGAAACGTGTTTTGCAGTCAGTCGTTATCGAGGTAGCGGGTGAAGAGCAGATCACTTTCGAAAAATACACCCAAGAGCAACTAGCTAACCTGGATGAAGCTATCATCCGTAAGCAGCTGATTGACTCTGGTGCTTGGACCGCTTTGAAAACTCGTCCGTTCAGCAAGGTTCCAGCAGTGGAAGCGAAAACAAAAGCTATCTTTGTTACCGCTATCGACACCAACCCACTCGCTGCAAACCCAGAAGTGATTATCAACGAACAGTCTGATGCTTTCATCGCTGGTCTTGATGTGCTTTCTGTTCTAACCGACGAAAAAGTTTACGTGTGTAAGAACGGTGGTTCTCTACCTCGTTCATCTCAACCAAATGTTGAAGAGCACGTATTCGGTGGCCCACACCCAGCAGGTCTTGCTGGCACGCATATGCACTACTTGTACCCTGTTAACGCAGAGGCAGTAGCGTGGAGCATCAACTATCAAGACGTTATCGCGATCGGTAACCTGTTCATTACAGGTGAAATCGATTCTAACCGCGTGGTTGCTCTTGCAGGCCCTGTGGTTAACAACCCTCGTCTAGTTAAGACAAGTGTTGGCGCTAGCATCGTTGAACTAGCAGAAAAAGAATTAATGCCAGGTGAGGTTCGCCTTATCTCTGGTTCTATCTTATGTGGTACTAAGGCAGCAGGTCCTCATGCATACCTTGGTCGTTACCACCTACAAGTTTCAGCACTGCGCGAAGGTCGCGATAAAGAGCTATTCGGTTGGGCTATGCCTGGTAAGAACAAGTTCTCTGTGACTCGCTCATTCCTTGGACACCTATTCAAGGGTCAGCTGTTTAACTTAACGACATCACTCAACGGTGGTGAGCGTGCAATGGTTCCAATCGGCAACTACGAAAAAGTAATGCCACTAGACATTGAACCAACGCTCCTACTTCGCGATTTGTGTGCCGGTGATGTTGATAGCGCACAACGCCTAGGTGCTCTAGAGCTGGCGGAAGAAGATTTGGCACTTTGTACCTATGTTTGCCCGGGCAAATATGAGTACGGTGACCTTCTTCGTGAATGCCTAGACACCATTGAGAAGGAAGGCTAATCATGTTGAAGAAATTTATCGAAGACATCGAACCTGATTTTGAAGCAGGTGGTAAGTGGGAAAAGTGGTACCCACTATACGAAGCAGTGGCTACGGTTTTCTATACCCCAGGTACAGTAACTAAAACGAAATCCCACGTTCGTGACAGTGTCGACCTAAAACGCATCATGATTATGGTTTGGTTTGCGGTATTCCCAGCAATGTTCTGGGGTATGTACAACGCAGGTAACCAAGCGATCAGTGCTCTAACATTCTTGCACTCAGGTTCTGAGCTAGCTGAAATCGTTGCAGGCAATTGGCACTACTGGCTAACCGAGATGCTTGGTGGCTCCATTAGTCCAGAAGCTGGGTGGGGCAGTAAGATGCTCCTCGGTGCGACCTACTTCCTACCTATCTATGCTACGGTATTTATCGTAGGTGGTTTCTGGGAAGTGCTTTTCTGTGTTGTACGTAAGCACGAAGTTAACGAAGGCTTTTTCGTAACCTCTATCCTGTTTGCTCTTATCGTTCCACCTACGCTTCCTCTATGGCAAGCGGCTCTAGGTATCACCTTCGGTGTGGTAGTAGCGAAAGAGATCTTCGGTGGTACAGGTCGTAACTTCCTGAACCCTGCTCTTGCAGGCCGTGCATTCCTATTCTTCGCATACCCTGGCCAAATCTCTGGTGACCTAGTATGGACAGCAGCTGACGGCTTCTCTGGTGCAACTGCTCTGAGCCAGTGGTCTCAAGGTGGCGAAGCTCAACTAGTACACAACGTAACTGGTCAAGCTATCACTTGGATGGATGCGTTCGTTGGTAACATCCCGGGTTCTATCGGTGAGGTTTCAACGCTATGGCTACTAGTGGGTGCGGCTATGATCGTTTACATGGGGATTGCGTCTTGGCGCATTATCGCCGGTGTAATGATCGGTATGATTGCAACAGCGACTCTGTTTAACCTAATCGGTTCTGACACTAACCCAATGTTCAGCATGCCTTGGCACTGGCACCTAGTTCTAGGTGGCTTCGCATTCGGTATGTTGTTTATGGCAACTGACCCAGTATCTGCTTCCTTCACTAACAAAGGTAAGTGGTGGTACGGTGCTCTAATCGGTGTAATGTGTATACTCATCCGTGTAGTCAACCCAGCGTACCCAGAGGGTATGATGCTGGCGATCCTATTCGCGAACTTGTTTGCACCACTGTTCGACCATTTCGTTATTGAGAAGAACGTTAAGCGGAGACTAGCACGCTATGGCAAATAAGAACGATAGCATTAAAAAGACGCTGTCGGTGGTCATCGGCCTGAGCTTAGTGTGCTCGGTGGTGGTATCGACAGCAGCGGTTGGCTTGCGTGATAAGCAGCAAGCCAATGCGCAATTGGACAAGCAAACCAAGATCATTGAGGTTGCTGGCATCGAAGAAAATGCTCCAGTACCTCAACTTTTCCAAGAGTTCATCGAGCCACGCTTGGTGAACTTTGATACTGGTGAGTTTGTTGAATCAGCAGAGGATGGCTCTGACGCAGCGAGCTACGACCAACGTAGTGCTGCTAAAGATCCTGCGCAATCTCAGCGCCTATCAGCAGAGGATGACAAAGCTAAGATCATCCGTCGCGCTGATATCGGTACCGTATATCTTGTTAAGCAAGAAGGTACTTACTCTAAGGTAATCCTACCTGTACACGGTAACGGCCTTTGGTCAATGATGTACGCATTTGTGGCGGTAGAGATGGACGGAAACACGGTTTCTGGCATCACTTACTACGAGCAAGGTGAAACTCCAGGATTGGGTGGCGAGATCGAAAACCCATCATGGCGTGCACAGTTCGAAGGCAAGAAGCTGTTTGATGACAACTTCAAGCCAGCCATTTCAATCGTTAAAGGCGGTGCAGCACCTGGTGATATCCACGGTGTAGACGGTCTGTCTGGTGCAACCCTGACAGGTAACGGCGTGCAGCACACTTTCGATTTCTGGTTAGGTGACATGGGCTTTGGTCCTTTCCTAGCTAAAGTACGCGAAGGAGAGTTGAACTAATGGCAATTTCCAAAGAAGCGAAGCAAAACCTTTGGGCTCCTGTTCTAGATAACAACCCAATCGCTTTGCAGGTACTAGGTGTGTGTTCTGCACTAGCAGTAACCACCAAACTAGAGACGGCGTTCGTTATGACTCTAGCGGTAATCTTCGTAACCGCTTTGTCTAACTTCTTCGTATCTTCTATTCGTAACCATATCCCTAATAGTGTACGTATCATCGTACAGATGGCGATCATTGCTTCGCTAGTAATTGTTGTAGACCAGGTGCTTAAAGCCTTCCTTTACGACATTTCTAAGCAGCTATCGGTATTCGTTGGTCTAATCATCACCAACTGTATCGTTATGGGTCGTGCTGAAGCTTACGCTATGAAGTCTGCACCACTACCATCTCTACTGGACGGTATCGGTAACGGCCTTGGCTATGGCTTCGTGCTTATCACGGTTGCATTCTTCCGCGAACTATTTGGCTCAGGCAAATTGTTCGGTCTAGAAGTGCTTCCTCTAGTGAGCAACGGCGGTTGGTATCAGCCTAACGGTATGATGCTGCTAGCACCATCTGCATTCTTCTTAATCGGCTTTATGATTTGGGCAATCCGTATCTTCAAGCCAGAGCAAGTAGAAGCGAAGGAGTAAGGACGTCATGGAACATTATATTAGCTTGCTAGTTAAATCGATCTTCATCGAAAACTTGGCACTCTCTTTCTTCTTGGGTATGTGTACATTCCTTGCAGTATCTAAGAAGGTAAAAACCTCTTTCGGTCTTGGTGTAGCGGTAATCGCAGTACTGACAATTGCAGTACCTGTGAACAACCTTCTATACAACCTAGTTCTTAAAGAGAACGCATTGGTAGCGGGTGTTGACCTTAGCTTCCTAAACTTCATCACCTTCATCGGTGTAATCGCAGCACTTGTACAGATCCTAGAGATGGTTCTTGACCGTTTCTTCCCACCTTTGTACAACGCACTGGGTATCTTCCTACCGCTAATCACGGTTAACTGTGCGATCTTTGGTGGCGTATCTTTCATGGTTCAGCGTGACTACAACTTCGCTGAGTCTGTAGTATACGGCTTCGGTTCTGGTGTGGGCTGGATGCTAGCTATCGTTGCGCTAGCGGGTATCCGTGAGAAGATGAAGTACTCTGACGTTCCTCCAGGTCTACGTGGTCTAGGTATTACCTTTATCACTGTTGGTCTGATGGCGTTGGGTTTCCTATCGTTCTCTGGTGTTCAACTGTAAGAGTAAATAGAAAAGGATTAGTCAATGGATATTATTCTTGGCGTTGTGATGTTTACTCTGATTGTACTGGCTTTGGTACTGGTAATCCTGTTTGCCAAATCCAAGCTTGTACCTACAGGTGACGTAAACATCTTAGTAAACGGCGACCCTGAAAAAGGCTTCGCTGTAGCACCTGGTGACAAACTTCTAGGTGCACTAGCAGGCAACGGTATCTTTGTATCGTCTGCTTGTGGTGGCGGTGGCTCTTGTGGTCAGTGTCGCGTAAAAGTTAAATCTGGCGGTGGTGACATCCTGCCGACCGAGCTTGACCACATCAGTAAGGGTGAAGCACGTGAAGGTGAGCGTCTAGCGTGTCAGGTAGCTGTTAAAGCAGACATGGAAATCGAACTTCCAGAAGAGATCTTCGGCGTTAAGAAGTGGGAATGTTCAGTTATCTCTAACGATAACAAAGCAACCTTCATCAAAGAGCTGAAACTTCAGATCCCTGATGGTGAGTCTGTTCCGTTCCGTGCAGGTGGTTATATTCAGATTGAAGCACCAGCGCACCACGTTAAATACTCAGAGTTCGACGTACCAGAAGAGTACCGTGAGGACTGGGACAAGTTTAATCTGTTCCGTTATGAGTCAGTGGTAAACGAAGAGACTATCCGTGCTTACTCTATGGCTAACTACCCAGAAGAAGAAGGCATTATTATGCTGAACGTGCGTATCGCTACGCCGCCGCCTAATAATCCTGACGTTCCACCGGGTATCATGTCATCATTCATCTGGTCTCTTAAAGAGGGCGACAAGTGTACGATTTCTGGTCCATTCGGTGAGTTCTTCGCTAAAGAGACTGACAACGAGATGGTATTCGTTGGTGGTGGTGCGGGTATGGCGCCTATGCGTTCGCACATCTTCGACCAACTTAAGCGTCTGAAGTCTAAGCGTAAGATGTCTTTCTGGTATGGTGCACGTTCTAAGCGTGAAATGTTCTACGTAGAAGATTTCGACGGTCTACAAGCAGAAAACGACAACTTCATCTGGCACTGTGCTCTATCTGATCCAATGCCAGAAGATAACTGGGATGGCTACACTGGCTTCATTCACAACGTACTGTATGAAAACTATCTGAAGGACCACGAAGCGCCTGAAGACTGTGAGTACTACATGTGTGGTCCACCTATGATGAACGCAGCTGTAATCGGCATGCTTAAAGATCTAGGTGTTGAGGATGAAAACATCCTACTTGATGACTTCGGTGGTTAATCGATAATCGAACCAAAACGGCTGGCTCAATGAGTCAGCCTTTTTTCTTTTTGGTCTATGGAGATTAGGATGAAAGTAGTACCTCATCTTGGGAATAAAATTAAGGCTTTGCTGGTCATGTTAGTGACCGCAGTGGTTTTGACTGGCTGTGAGCAAGCACCTCAGCAGGTGGCTCTGCAGGGCAAGACCATGGGTACCACCTACCATATCAAGTATATTACGGAAGGTGATGTGCCTGAGGCGACAAAGGTGCAAGCGCGTATCGATGAGCTTCTTGAAGAAGTGAACGATCAGATGTCTACCTATCGTCCAACCTCGGAGCTAAGTCAGTTTAACCAGCAGCAGACGACCGATGCGTTCGAGGTATCACCGCAGACCGCGACGGTAGTAAAAGAAGCGATTCGTCTGAGTCAGCTTACTCAAGGCGCACTGGATGTGACCGTAGGTCCGCTGGTTAACCTGTGGGGTTTTGGTCCTGAGGCACGTCCTGACAAGGTTCCTAGCGATGAAGAGCTTGCAGCTCGCCGTGAGATGATTGGTGTTCATCACCTGTCGGTTGACGGTAATATGCTACGTAAAGACATGCCGAGCCTATATGTAGACCTGTCTACTATCGCAAAGGGCTGGGGTGTTGACGTAGTTGCTGAGTATCTCAAATCTGTTGGTATTCATCGTTATATGGTGGAAATTGGCGGCGAACTTCGCCTTAAGGGTGCTAACGCTGAGGGTATCGATTGGCGTATCGCTATCGAGAAACCAACGGTGAATACTCGCCAAGTGGAACTGATTGTTCAGCCTGGTGATATGGCGATGGCGACCTCTGGTGATTATCGCAACTATTTTGAGCGTGACGGAATCCGATATTCGCATATAATAGACCCTAACACAGGCAAGCCAATCTCAAACAAGGTGGTTTCAGTGACTGCACTGCACCCCTCTTGTATGACAGCAGATGGCTTGGCAACCGGCCTTATGGTGCTGGGTGAAGAGAAAGGTTTACAGGTCGCAAATGAAAATGATCTCGCTGTCTTTATGATAGTGAAAACTGAGGATGGCTTTAAAGAGGTCTACTCTGACGCATTTGCGAAATACATGAAGTAAAAGGGTACAACAATGGCAACATACTTAGTCACCTTTGGAGTATTTCTGGGTTTCATTGCCCTGATGGCGATTGGCTATATCATCCAGAAGAAAGTGGTAAAAGGCAGCTGTGGCGGATTAGACGCCATGGGTATCGACAAGGTATGTAACTGTCCTGAGCCGTGTGATGCGCGTAAACGCCGCGAAGCAAAGGCTGCCGCTCGCGCTGCTAAAATGGCCGAGTGGGAAAAAGACCGCATCGCATAATTGCGAGCCTTCAAAAAATAAAAAATGGCCACTCATAAGAGTGGCCATTTTTGTATCTGGATTACTGCACTTTGAGTTTCTGGAAGTACTCTTCGTACAGGGTAGCCGCTTCACCTACTTCATCTTGCCAATTACCGCTATCCATAATCGCTTGTGGTGGGAAGATGTTTTCATCTTCAACAAACTCTTTTGGTAGCAGAGGATAAGCCGTCTTCACTGGAGTCGGATAACCGATTTCTACTGCAATCTTAGCTGCGTTCTCTGGACGCAATAGGAAGTCGATCATCTTAAGAGCCGCTTCCTTATTCTGAGCGTTGGCTGGAATAGCTAGGCTATCCATCCAGAATACTGCACCTTTCTCCGGCCAAACGATCTCTATGTTTGCACCTTCTTGTCGGGCAGCGTAAGCAGAACCGTTCCAAAGCATACCCGCTGAAACCTCGCCGGCGAGATATGGATTAGCCGGGAAATCTGAGTTGAATACCAGCACGTTTGGCATCAGTTTTTTTAGCTCTTCGTAGGCGGCCTTTATCTCATCTGGATTAGTGGTGTTAGGGGAGTAGCCAAGTTTAGTCAGCGCAATATGGAATACTTCGCGAGAGTCATCCATCAGCATCAGTTGGCCTTCCCATTTTTGATCCCATAGGTCGTCCCATTTAGTGAACTCATTCTTGTCCAGCATATCTGTGTTTACACCTATGCCAGTGGCACCCCAGATATACGGGATAGAGTAGTCGTTAGAAGGGTCGAAAGACTTATTCAAAAAGTTCGGATCTAGGCCTGCGAAGTGCTCAAGCTTAGAGTGGTCGATCTTCTGTAGCATGCCTTCTTTACGCATTTTAGAGACGTAGTAGGTAGAAGGCACGATGAGGTCGTAGCCACCGCCTTGGGTCTTGAGCTTGGCGTACATAGACTCGTTTGATTCATAGGTAGAGTAGATGACCTTGATACCTGTCTCTTTGGTGAAATCACGCAGGACCTCGTTGGGAATATACTCAGACCAGTTGTAGAAATAGAGTTCTTTGTCTTGTGCTAGTGAGCTGGTAGCGAAAACACTTGTGGCACATAGGGTAATTATTTGAAGTAGTTTTTTCATAGGATTTATATCTCAATCTAACCCAATTAGGGGTGATACAAACAGGTTCAATCTAAGAGTTTTGGTTCACATTGCTTCTGGAAATTAACTGAGAAATGGCGACCAAAGCCAGAGAGACGATCAACATTATAGTCGCTAATGCGTTGACCTCAGGTGAGATGCCAACCTTAACCATAGAGTATATCTTGAGCGGTAATATCTCGTAGGTAGGGCCAGTCACAAAAGAGCTAATGATTACATCGTCCAGAGATAGGGTGAAGCTAAGCAGCCAGCCCGCAGCGATTGCCGGTTTTGCCAACGGATAGATGATCTGTTTGAGTATCACCCATTCACTGGCACCTAGGTCCTTTGCTGCCTCTAGCATCTTAACGTCAAAGCCTTTTAATCGGGTGAATACAGACACCACCACAAAGGGCAAACAGAAGGTGACGTGAGCTACTAGCAGGGTAAAGAAGCCCAGTTGCGCCCCGAGCACCAAAAACAGCGCCAGTAATGAAATCGCCATTACAATATCGGGCGACATCATCACCACAAACAGCATGCCGTTAACCGCAGACTTACCCTTAAACTGATAACGAAATAGCGCCACTGCCGTTAGGGTGCCAATCAGGGTTGCGACGATGGACGAGAAGACAGCAACCTGCAGTGAATGCCATGCGGCCTGCATCAAGCTGTCATTGTAGACCAAGGCCTCATACCATTTAGTGGTCCATCCGCCCCACTTGATACCGAACTTGCTGGCATTAAATGAATTGACGATTAGCACTATGATAGGCAGGTATAAGAAGGCATACACCAAGGTCATAAAGCTAAATCTAAGTGAGCGACCCATTATTCTAACTCCAGTTTTCTATTGAGCAGCTTACTGGCTCGATAATAGGCATACAGCAACAGTGCCATAGCTATGGTTAGGGCAATACTGGTAGCCGCGCCAAATGGCCAGTCTCTGGCATTGAGAACCTGACTCTTGATGACGTTACCAATCAGCAGATTCTTCGCACCTCCAAGCAGATCAGAGACATAGAACATACCCAACGCAGGCAGAAGTACCAGCAGACAACCACCGATAATGCCCGGCATGGTAAGAGGCAGTATTACCTTGGTAAAGGTCTGAAACTTGTTTGCTCCTAGGTCTCTGGCCGCTTCGATGTAGTTCTTGTCCAGTTTTTCGATAGCCGAGTAGAGGGGCAAGATCATGAATGGCAGCAGGATATAGACCAGACCTATCATGACTGCCGTTTCGGTGAACATGATGCGTATTGGCTTGTCGATGATATCCAGTGCCATCAGACTCTTGTTCAGTATCCCTTGGGTGCCTAACACTATCTTGAGGCCGTAGGTACGGATAAGCGAGTTGGTCCAGAAGGGAATAATGACCAAAAACAGCATAAAAGGCTGCCAGCGCGCAGGCATCTTAGCGATGATATAGGCAAACGGGTAGCCGATGAGCAAGCAGAGCAGGGTTGCCACTGATGCCATATAGAAAGAATGCCCAAGAACTTTGGCGTACAGCGGGTCGAACAGTCGATAATAATTATCTAAGGTAAACACCATCTGAATGAGGTTGGCTTCATCACGAGTGAGAAAGCTCGTCCCTATGATCATCAGGTTGGGGATAAATACAAACAGCCCTAGCCAACCGACTATCAAGGCAATGATGGAGTTTCTTAGGGTTAAGACACTACCCATGGCTCTCGCTTCCCGCTGTATCGCTAAGCACTACTTCCCAGCTTTCTATCCAGGTGATAGCCACCTTTTGCCCTAAAGAGTGGTCCACATCCGGGTCGTCTTCGTTGAAGAATTCGCTGACCATGACGCGCTGTCCGGACTCGGTTTCGACGATAGAGTCTAGGGTCATGCCCTTATAGATTCGTTCAGTGACGTGACCGACGATGCCCTTATCTTCTTTTTCGCTGATCTCTTCTAGGCGAATATCTTCAGGGCGCAGTAGCACTTGAATAGACTGCTGCTCGGAAACCTCTCCCTCATAGAAGACTACAGAGTCGACACCTTCGATCTCAGCCAGAATGCGTTTTTCATCCAAGCGACTTTTCACCTTAGCGGGGAAGACGTTGATCTCACCGATAAAGCTCGCCACAAACAGGTTCTTTGGCTCTTCGTAGATCTCTTTTGGAGTACCATCTTGCTCAATCACACCGTCGCGCATAACGATAATGCGGTCAGACATAGACAATGCTTCCTCTTGATCGTGGGTAACGAACACAAAGGTGATGCCGAGCTGTCGTTGCAGCTGCTTTAACTCAATCTGCATCTGTTTGCGCAGTTTGTAGTCCAGCGCTGAAAGAGATTCGTCTAGCAGTAATACCTTAGGTTTGTTCACTACCGCTCGAGCAATAGCGATACGCTGCTGCTGTCCGCCGGAGAGTTGATCGGGGCGTCGGTGCGCCATCTCTTCAAGGCGTACCATCTTGAGCGCTTCTGTAACGCGCGTCTTTATCTCGTCACTGTTAGCGCCCTGCATACGCAGGCCGAAGGCGACGTTATCGAAGATGGTCATGTGCGGGAATAGGGCGTAGCTTTGAAATACTGTGTTGACGTTTCTTTGCTCTGGCTGAAGCTGGGTAACGTCTAGTTCGCCAAGCACTATGCTTCCTGAATCGACAGATTCGAAGCCTGCAATCAATCTTAATACTGTGGTTTTACCGCAGCCAGAGGGGCCAAGTATGGTAAGAAACTCGCCATGATTCACATCCAATGACAAGTTGCTGATGATCTCTTTTCCAGAAAAGCTCTTGCTGATCCCGGATAAACGTACAACTGGTGGGGTCACCTCTGAGGTCGCGTCCAATACATTGATTCCTAATAGAAAGTTAGAGTCCTAATCACTAGGTCGGAACGAATTTAAATATTAGATAATAAATGCCGACTTTTGCTACGTACTCTTACACTTAAATTGAAAAAACCGAGCTATATTAGCTCGGTTTTTGTATTTTGCTTATCAATATCTACTAGAAAGATAGGCTTTTTAGGATTTCTCTTCCATTTGTGCATTTTCAGCAACTTGGCTCTCACCAAGATTCTTAGGTAGGAATAGGTTTAGCAGGATAGCTACGATACCGCATAGGCTGATACCTTGCAGGCTGAAGTCACCCACACCAAACGCCATACCACCGATACCAAACACCAGAGTTACACCCACGATTACTAGGTTACGTGATTGGTGCAGGTCCACCTGATTCTTGATAAGGGTGTTTAGACCTACGGTAGCGATTGAGCCAAATAGTAGCATCATAATACCGCCCATAACTGGAACCGGAATGGTTTGTAGGATGCCACCTAGTTTGCCTACTAGCGCCAGCACGATAGCCGTGATCGCAGCATAGGTCATGATCTTAGGGTTGTATGCCTTAGTCAGCATTACCGCGCCGGTCACTTCACTGTAGGTAGTATTCGGTGGAGCACCGATCATACTCGCAGCCATAGTTGCCACCCCGTCACCTGTCATGGTGCGATGAAGACCCGGCTTCTTGAGATAGTCTTTACCCGTTACGTTGGAGATAGCCAGCATGTCACCTACGTGCTCTACTGCTGGGGCAATCGCCACAGGGATCATAAATAGGATGGCATTGATGTTGAACTCTGGTGCGGTGAAGTTTGGAAGACCAAACCAAGCCGCTTGCTGCACAGGCGTGAAATCAACGATGCCCGCCATTAGGCTAAGCGCATAACCCACTGCGATACCAGAAAAAATAGGTAGCAGCTTCAAAAAGCCCTTTGCATATACGCTTACGATAATGGTGGTTAGAAGTGATGCCAGTGCAATCCATAGGGCGATATTGCCGTCCACAAGCTGAACCGCACCATCACCTGTCTTACCTAGAGCCATATTTACTGCAACAGGTGCAAGACCAAGGCCGATCACCATGATCACAGGGCCTACAACCACAGGTGGAAGCAGTTTATGGATAATCTGCACACCGCGAAGATGGATAAGCCCACCCAGAAGTACGTACACCACACCCGCAGCCATTAGACCGCCCATGGTAGCGGCTACACCCCAGGTTTGAACGCCATAAAGAATAGGAGCTATAAATGCGAAAGAGGAAGCGAGGAAAATTGGAACAGAGCGTTTGGTGATAAATTGAAAAAGTAGGGTACCGATACCTGCGCCGAATAGAGCAACGTTAGGGTCGAGACCAGTAAGAAGAGGGACCAGAACCAGCGCGCCGAAGGCAACGAACAGCATCTGCATACCCTGCAAAATGGTAGTCATGATTTTCTTTCTCCCTTTTTGTAGGAAAATCGACGAATATTAGCACTAGTTATCGGATCTTAGTGTCTATCAGATCAAAAATTTATGAGTCTGACGCAAGGAAATGAGTTAATATAACTGTATGTCCAAACAGTATATAAAGCCTAACTTTGACCGCAAGATTATCCATATTGATATGGACTGCTTCTATGCTGCGGTCGAGATGCGTGATTTCCCTCAATATCGTGGTCGTCCATTAGCCGTAGGTGGTAATGAAGCGCAGAGGGGAGTGCTCAGCACCTGTAACTATGAGGCGCGCAAGTTTGGTATTCGCTCTGCGATGCCTACGGCGCAGGCGAAAAAGCTCTGTCCGCAATTGCTGGTAGTGCCTGGACGTATGCAGGTCTATAAAGATGTCTCTGCGCAGATCCGCGCTATCTTTGCTCGCTATACCAAGATCATTGAGCCTCTTTCGTTAGATGAAGCCTATCTAGATGTGACCGAGTGTACTCAGCACAAAGGTTCAGCTACCTTAATTGCAGAGGCTATCCGCAAGGATATTCTCGATGAAACGGGCCTAACCGCTTCTGCCGGTGTGGCCCCAATCAAGTTTCTGGCCAAGGTAGCTTCCGATCTTAATAAGCCCAATGGTCAATATGTCATTCCGCCGAGCCAGGTGCAGTCTTTTATCGATGAGATGCCACTGCAGAAGATACCAGGTGTTGGTAAGGTTGCGGTGCAAAAACTCAATCGCGGTGGCCTGTATGTGGGAGAGGATGTTCGTCGCAGCGACTATCGAGAGCTATTAATCAAATATGGCCGCTTGGGGGCATCCTTGTGGAAGCGCTGTCACGGGGTGGATAGGCGCTCAGTGCAGGTGGAGCGTGAGCGTAAGTCGGTTGGGGTAGAGCGCACCTTTAGCAAGAATATCTCAAGTTTCGATGAGTGCTGGCAGGTGATCCAAGATAAGCTCTACCCTGAACTGAAGCAGAGGCTAGCAAAGACAGGGCGAGAGATCACCAAGCAAGGCATCAAGGTGAAATTTGCTGATTTTCAGACCACCACCATAGAGTGTGGCTCCAAACAGCTTGAGCAAGTGGCGTTTCATTCGCTGCTTGAACAGGTGCTTACACGGCAACAGGGGCGAGAGATACGCCTTTTGGGCCTCAATGTTATGTTGCAGTCAGAGGCGGTAGCCAAGCAGTTGAGCTTGCTGGATAATACAACTTCTTCCTAATGAGCGGATTAAAGGAAATAGACTATGTGGCGAAGTGCATCACGCACCTTAGCAATGACGGGATTGATGAGCCTTGGCTTTATGGCAGGGGTAGCACAGGCGAAAGAGATGCCTGCTCAAACTTGCCCGATCGATATCAACCAAGAGCTTCATTTAGATGGTAAGAATGTCACCATCATAGACAGACAAGGCAACAGTGCTGAGCTTGAAGAAGGTAAGGGACTGACTATCCAAGGTAAATCTGTTGCTCTAAGTCCAGAGCAAGAAAAGATGCTTGAGGATTATCGTCAGCGTTTAAATGAATATGTCCCTCAGGCTCGAGATATCGTGCAATCAGGTTTAGATGTAGCCAATGAGATCATCGATGAGCTGTCGGCCTCTTTTGATAATACCGATGCCTTTGAGAACGTGCGCCAAGCTGTGATCGATTTTTATAATCAGCTTGAGGCTCGCTACTATCAAAACGGTGAAATGGTATTAAAGCCAGATACATTCGAGGATGTCTATCAAAACTGGAAACAAGACTTCGATTCCGCGCGAGAGGTGTTTAATCGCGAGTTCTTTGCCAGCGCATTTAGTGTTCTGCAGGAGAAGATGAAGTCGGAAGACGGTATCAACTTCACTGCCCTTCAAGAGGAAATGGCAAAGCTTAAGGCTTCTGTTGAGGGCAAGCTAAAAGAGAACTCTAAACAGATCCAGAAGCAAGCCGAGGAGTACTGCGATTCAATGAAGTCTCTGGCTGAGCAGGAAAAGGGAGTGGTTCAAAGCATTCCTGAATTGAAGGATTATCAGCTGTTTGAGATTTAATAAGACTCAACGAAAAAGCCAGTGAGAAATCACTGGCTTTATTTTTATCTGAACTGCTTAGCTTCGGCTAGCCACTCGAATCCGCCAGTTGCTAGGCGGTCGATAAGGGCTTGCTTATCGATGTCGAAGGTCTTAGCTAGCGCATCTAGGTCACCGCCGAAGTCATCGCGAAGCTTCATGTTCACTATGCTCATCAGCATCACCACATCCATGGTTTCGAAGTTAGCTAGGTTCATGCTTAGTCCTCGAAGTCTGAGATAAGCAGGTTAGCCGCAGCAAAGGCCGCTTTTTCGCGTACTTCTTTTGCTAGAGATTCATCTGCAGCGATATCGTTTAGTGCCTTTAGTGCACAGGTGATCGCTTGTGGAATATAGGCTTGGTCGCCACTTCCAATCTGTGCGTATAGTTCACGCACTAGGTCACAGCAGTCATATACTTTCATGGTTTACCCTCAAAAAACAAAAGGCAGCCTAGGCTGCCTTAAAACTAAAAATTATTTCATTTGAGCTTTTAGGTGCTCAAGGATGTTGTCCATCTCTACCGGTACTTTCTCACCATCTTTACGGCTCTTGTATTCGAAGTGGCCGTTGTCCATGCTGCGATCGCCGATCACAACAGTGTGAGGAATACCGATTAGCTCGATGTCCTTAAACATTACACCTGGGCGCTCTTTACGGTCATCGAATAGCACTTCGATACCTTGTGCGGTTAGGTCAGCGTATAGTTTTTCTGCCGCTTCTTTAACGCGCTCTGATTTGTGCATGTTCATCGGCACGATAGCTACCTGGAATGGCGCAATAGCTTCAGGCCAAATGATGCCGTTTTCATCGTGGTTTTGCTCGATTGCCGCAGCAACTACGCGAGAAACACCGATGCCGTAGCAGCCCATTTCTAGAACAGCATTTTTACCGTTCGAATCAAGGACGCTACAGTTCATCTTCTCAGAGTAGTTAGTACCAAGTTGGAAGATATGACCAACTTCGATACCACGCTTAAGGCCGATAACACCTTTGCCACATGGGCTTGGATCGCCCTCTACTACGTTACGTAGGTCTTCAACCTGACCTAACTCAACGTCACGACCCCAGTTGATGCCGAAGTAGTGTTTGTCGTCTACGTTCGCACCTGCACCAAAGTCGCTCATTACTGCAACGCTGCGATCAACGATGAACGGAAGCTCTAGGTTAACTGGGCCAAGTGAACCAGGACCTGCACCGATAGCTGCGCGGATCTCTTCCTCTGTTGCCATCTCTAGTGGAGAAGCAACCTCGGCCAGGTTCTCAGCTTTCACTTCGTTTAGCTCATGGTCACCACGGATGATCAGACCGATAAGCGGAGCATCAATCTCTTCAGACGCTTTAACGAATAGAGTCTTAACCGTCTTCTCGATAGGCATTTCGAACTGTTCAACAAGCTCAGCGATAGTCTTAGCGTTTGGCGTATCAACCAGTATCATCTCTTGAGTCGGTGCGTCAGCTGCATCAGCAGGCGCTAGTGCTTCTGCTTTTTCGATGTTTGCCGCGTAGTCAGACTCAGAAGAGAAGGCGATTAGGTCTTCACCGCTCTCTGCCAGTACGTGGAACTCGTGTGAGCCACTACCACCGATAGCACCGGTGTCAGCCAGTACTGGACGGTAGTCCAGACCCATGCGGTCGAACGCCTTGCAGTATGCCGCGTGCATTGCTTCGTAAGACTTCTCTAGACCTGCTTTGTCGATATCAAAGCTGTATGCATCCATCATAGAGAATTCACGTGCGCGCATTACACCGAAACGTGGACGACGCTCATCACGGAATTTAGTCTGGATCTGATATAGGTTCAGAGGCAGTTGCTTATAAGAGCTTACTTCGTTGCGTACTAGGCTAGTGATAACCTCTTCCGCTGTTGGGCTCAGTACAAACGGACGCTCGTGACGGTCGGTAAAGCTAAGTAGCTCTGGGCCCATCTTTTCGCTGCGGCCTGTCTCTTCCCAAAGGTCGAAGGGTTGGACAACGGGCATCAAAGTCTCGACTGCACCTGCATTATCGATCTCTTGGCGAACAATGTTCTCTACTTTACGCAGTACACGCAAACCTGTGGGTAGCCAAGTGTAAAGACCTGATGCAAGTTTACGAATCATACCCGCACGAAGCATTAGCTGATGGCTAATTACCTCGGCGTCATTTGGCGTTTCTTTAAGGGTAGAAACTAGGTAATTACTGGTACGCATTTAAGCTTTCCGTTGTCTATATAAAAAAGAAAATTCCTAGGAGATCCCTAGGAAATTAAGCCCTCTATAATAGCAGTCAATTGCTTATCGCTAAAGAGCTAATGTCATTAGGTAAGGGGCTTTACCCCTGTAACCACTATGCTTTCATCAATTACTTGGAAGCTAACATCCCAATCAAACAACTGAACTGCATAAACTTTCAAGTCTTGTTTATCTTGCTTGTAAGCAGGACGGGGGTCTTGAGAGAGGATTTGCTCCAATGCGGTCTGCTTATATGCTGCATCCTTTTCTTTGTTCAGCACAGCTAGGGCACCTTCACTGAAGGTCACTGGTTTAGACTGTGGAGGCTCTTCAGCGTATCCCCCTTTTGCTTCAGGTATGGAATCTGAGTAGGGGATATACGGCTTGATATCGATAATCGGTGTGCCATCCACCAAGTCCACATTGCCCAAGCGGATAACCACATTTCCTTTTTCTATTACCACTTCTCGCAGCTCCACCGCTGACATGCCGATAGCGTTAGGCCTAAAGGTAGAACGGCTGGCGAATACGCCCACTCGTTTGTTACCACCTAGCCTTGGTGGCCTCACGGTTGGTTTCCAGCCCGCCTCGATATTCTGATCGAATAGGAATAGCAGCCACAGATGAGAGAACTGCTCGAGCTCACGAACCGTGGCTTCATTATTCACCTCGTCAATAAGGTGCAGCTCAGTGACCACATCTGGCGCAAGGTTCGGTTGACGTGGAATGGCGAACTTTTCTTTGTATGGAGTTCGGATTTTTCCGATTGGAGTTAGTGTATGCATGGGGTTGCGTAGTTCAAAAAGAGTCAAATGTCGCCGAAACGACCACGAATTTTTATGTCTTAGGTCACATAATTACAAACTTTGCCAAATTAGACAAAGTTAAATGTAAAGAATTATGAATAGCTAGATCTTGTTAGTACATCAGGGGTTTAAGCCCACTGTTAAAGGAAAATTTACATTTATTGCTATTTTTTACAACTATAGCGAGGTTTTTCACTCTTTAAAAATTATGCGGTGTGGGGTATGTTGCCCGCTCATTTTTTGCAGCAGTCATGGGATTGACGTGCTACAACGCGGTTTAGCAGCAAAAAAAGAATATTAAAATTAAAAGGAGATACAGATGAGCACATCTGCTTCACAAACACATCGACCGCCTAAAAAGCCTCTATTCACCCGATTTCTGGATGGCGTAGAGTATCTAGGCAACCTATTACCACACCCAATCACTTTGTTTGCAATTTTTTGTGTGGGTATCTTAGTACTGTCAGGCATTGCAGGTTATTTCGAGGTTTCAGTAATGGACCCTCGCCCAGAAGGAGCACCAGGCCGCGCGGCTGACGGTGTTATCCAAGTAGTAAGTCTACTTAATGGTGAAGGCCTGCGTCTTATCGTTACTAACCTAGTAACTAACTTCACTGGTTTCGCACCTCTAGGTACAGTTCTTGTAGCTATGCTAGGTGTTGCAATCGCTGAGCACTCTGGTCTGCTTTCTGCAGCTATGCGTGGTCTAGTAATGGGCGCTTCTCAGCGCATGGTTACTGTAGCGGTTGTATTTGCTGGTATCATCTCTAACACAGCATCAGAATTAGGTTACGTAGTTCTAATTCCTCTTGCGGCTATGTTGTTCCACTCTTTGGGTCGTCACCCACTGGCTGGTCTAGCTGCAGCATTTGCTGGTGTATCAGGTGGTTACTCTGCAAACCTTCTAATCGGTACCGTTGATCCGCTTCTATCAGGTATTACTGAGACTGCGGCTCAAATGATCGATCCAACGTACACCGTTGGTCCTGAGTCAAACTGGTACTTCATGTTTATCTCGACTTTCTTCATCGCGATTACAGGTGCATTTGTAACTGAGAAGATTGTTGAACCTAAGCTTGGTAAATACAACGACGAAGAAGCTTCAGAAGACCTGTCTGGCGACAGCATGGGCTCTCTAACTTCTGAAGAAAAACGTGGTCTTAAGCTTGCGGGTATCGCTGTTCTAGGTGTGAGTGCGGTTCTTGCTCTGACAGTTGTTCCTGAGTGGGGCGCACTGCGTCACCCTGAAACTGGTCTAATCGCTGGTTCTCCGTTCCTTAAGAGTATCGTAGCCTTTATCTTCGTATTCTTTGCTATCCCAGGCTTTGTATACGGTCGCGTAACTGGCACTATGAAGACTGACCGTGACGTGATCAATGCAATGTCGAAGTCTATGTCTTCTATGGGCATGTACATCGTACTTGTATTCTTCGCAGCTCAGTTTGTTGCGTTCTTTAAGTGGACTAACTTCGGCCAAGTATTCGCGGTTGCTGGTGCAGACTTCCTACAGTCAGTTGGCCTAACGGGTCCAATGCTGTTCTTCGCCTTCATCCTAATGTGTGGCTTCATCAACCTGATGATCGGTTCTGCTTCTGCTCAGTGGGCAGTTACAGCTCCTATCTTCGTACCTATGCTGATGCTAGTGGGTTACGCTCCTGAAACTATCCAGGCGGCTTACCGTATCGGTGACTCAACGACGAACATCATCACTCCAATGATGAGCTACTTCGGCCTAATCCTTGCTGTAGCAACTCGCTACATGAAGAACCTAGGTATCGGTACTCTAGTAGCTACAATGCTACCGTACTCAATCTGCTTCATCGTAGGTTGGTCAGTACTGTTCTACGTGTGGGTATTCGTATTCGGTCTACCAGTAGGTCCTGGTGCGGCAACCTACTACACGCCTTAAGCTTTAATCGCTTAACAAAACACATCGAAATGGTCAGCTTTGCTGGCCATTTTTTTTTGGTTGAGCAAAGTGCAACTAACAGTCCGTGTTGTATCCTTGTCGCTCCATTGCTGAGGCTTAATTTAGAACACTGAGTTGGTTAAATGTACGCCGATAAGTAAGATTTTAGATTTCATATGCACTTGGTTTTACTGTGTGTGGTATTGGGCGTATTCCATTAGTGGAATGTAAAAATACCCACACTTTGTGATGGGGTATCTTTGATATGTTTGCCGCGTTCGCAAGCCCGCTGGGGGACGTGAATGATAATTACAAACATTCTTAGAGATACACATTTTGCAAACAACATTAAATCCCGTTACTAATGACAGCAAGCTAATACGCTCGCAGGTCTTCAACGTAACCACCATTACCTTCTTTGGACAGTTCGCTTCATACTCGATCATGTCCATCTTCATCCTGTTCCTGACACTACCTATGGCAAAAGATGGCCTAGGTATGACCGAAGAGCAAGCCTATGAATTTATGGGCGTGACTCAAGCTATCGGCTATATGATGCCTATCATCGGCGGTTTTATTATCGATAAGTATCTGGGCATTCGTCGCGGCATCACTCTTGGTATCTGCCTTCTAGCCGTGGCTTATTTGCTGGTGTATATCGGTAGCTCTCATGTACACGATTTTGGCACTCAAGCCTTTATCATGGCCTACGCGCTTATCCCTGCTGTAAATGCCATGGTAGGTTCTCCATCTTCTGCTCTTGTGAGTCGAATCTACAAAGGCGATGAAGTGGGCAGCAAGTCGGGTATGACCTACTTCTATATGGCGATCAACGTGGGTTCGCTTATCGGTATCGCTGTAGCCCCTATGTTTATGAACAGCCAATATGGCGTTATGTCAGTGCTGGCTATCGTGGTGCTAGGTAAAGCAGCTGCAGCCCTTAACTTTATCGCCAAGCGCAAGATCTACGACAACGTGGTAGATGATCTAGACAAACAGCCTATGACTTTAGGGCGTACGCTTCCTGTATTGCTTTACCTAGTTGGCGGTTATACGGTTGCTTATGTGGCGTACCTAAACCCTTATATCAGCACTTACCTGATTGGTCTTGGTTGTACTATCGGTATCCTAGCTTTCTGTATCCGCACCATGCTTCTTACTGGCGCAGACCGTACTAAACAATTGGTTGCAGCGTTTCTTATT